>CANHRI010000019.1 GCA_947463515.1 Flavobacteriaceae bacterium | reverse complement strand
GATAAGGCTTCTTTGACTCCCGAACAAAAACGGGTGTTGAAGACCTTCAAAAAGTTGAATGTCATGTTTTACAAAGCCAATCCGAAGCAACCAAAGCAGTTGGAGCGTGAATTTCAAACCGTGCGAACGATTCTTAAAGATACCACACAATATGCCGAGTTAATGCATTTTGGGTCTGGTAAAGAGGGAGGTTCCATTAGCATTGTTGGCGAAGAGGATAAGGTGGATGAGATTGTACTTTTTGGGAGTAAATCGGGAGGTGGTTTGACTGTTATTCGAATTTTGGGCGACGATATGAATCCCGCCGATGCGATGACGTTTTTGTCGGTGTTGCAAAATTCAGAATTAAACATGCAGCAGTTGCAACCGTTGCAGCAAATATTTAAACCGTAATGGTTTGAGTTAGTGATAAAAAATCCCGATTCGTAATGAACCGGGATTTTTTTATTTTTTGAAATATTTTAGTGGAACAATGAGCATTCCGAAACATTCCCCATCTTCTTTTCCGATGTGTTTGTGGTGCATTTTATGTGCCCGACGTACCGCTTTTGCATAGCGATTGTTGGCATTTCGGAATATTTTAAAACGTTGGTGGATGAATATGTCGTGGACCAAAAAGTAGGCTAATCCATAAGCAAAAATGCCCAACCCAATGGCTAATCCAATCGATAAGATGTTGTTTTGCCAAAGCAAGAAAAAGCCCATACTTACGACGGCATAAAAAATGAAGAAAGCGTCGTTGCGTTCAAACCATGAATCGTGGTCTTTTTTGTGGTGATCGGCATGTAAAGACCATAAAAAGCCGTGCATAACGTATTTATGGGTAAACCATGCCATAAATTCCATCATAAAAAAAGTTAAAAAGAAAACGAGAATATGCAATCCCATACTTACAATATATTTAATCGATAATTGACATAACATTTGGCCAATAAGCCAATTTTTTGGTAATCGGGTACGCGAATACGGGTGGAACGAATTTCCATGGAGGGCGTTCGTTTTAATTTGGTCAACAGTTTTTTATAGTAAATGTAGGCCGTATATACGCCAAACTTCGCTTCAATAGGTAATTTGATAATGCCCGCGTAGGCCGCTTCAAAATCGGCTTCAATGTCTCGAATAATTTCGCCTTTTGAAGCTTCATCCAATTGGGTCAAATCTGTATTTGGGAAATAGGTTCGACTTAAATCTTCAAAATCAGCTTTCAAGTCGCGCAAGAAATTTACTTTTTGAAACGCTGAGCCCAAACGCATCGCGGCATCTTTGAGTTCGTTGTATTTTTGTTCATCGCCATTTACAAAAACCATTAAGCACATCAACCCCACCACATCGGCAGACCCATAAATGTACTCTTGGTACTCAGAGTAGGTGTGGTACTTGCTTTTGTGCAAATCCATTTTCATACTCTTCATAAAAGCGGCAATCAAATGTCGGGGTATGTTGTATTGATGGACGGTACGCTGGAAGGAATTTAATATTGGATTTAAACTAATACGATCTTCCAGTGCGTGTTCAAGGTCGGATTCAAAGCGCGCAAACAAAGTCGACTTATCATAATCGTGAAAGGTGTCCACAATTTCATCCGCAAAACGGACGAAGCCATAGATGTTATAGATATCTTGGCGGATGGTAGGCGCCAACATTTTTACAGCAGTCGAAAAAGACGTACTATATGCTTTGGTCGTCGTACGACTGCACTCATGGGATACCTTATCAAACAGCGATTTCATAACTTGTTGGTCTATTTAGTTGTATTTTGCAATCAATTCTGCCACCAGTTTCCCTGAAATTAACGAGGGCGGTACTCCGGGGCCCGGTACGGTAAGCTGGCCGGTGAAATAGAGGTGTTTCACTTTGCGGCTGCGTAATTTGGGTCGTAAAAATGCCGTCTGCAAAAGCGTATTTGCCATGCCGTACGCATTGCCTTTGTATGAATTGTATTCTTTGATAAAGTCATTCACACAGAAGGATTCTTTAAAAAGGATATGTTCTCTCACCGGTTGTTCAGTTAACTGTTCCAAACGAGTGATAATTTTTTCAAAATAGGTATTTCGCAATGCTTCTGTATCTTCCAATCCTGGGGCTAAAGGAATAAGGAAAATCGCAGCTTCATGTCCCTCTGGCGCCACATTAGAGTCTGTTTTAGAAGGGAAACTTGCATAAAACAGTGGTTCTTTTGGCCATTCAGGATGATCATAAATCGATGCTGCATGTGCATCAAAATCAACATCAAAAAACAAACTATGGTGTTCAACGTTGCATAATTTTTTATTCAACCCGACATAGAACAATAACGATGAAGGGGCAAAGGTTCGATTTTCCCAATACGATTCAGAATAGGCTCGGTATGCCGGCTCCAACAATTGTTCCGTATGGTGGTAATCTGCACCCGAAACGACAATATCGGCTTTGGTAAAGGTACCATTTATTCGGATACCTGTAGCTTTTTTTTCTAAAACCTCAATCTTTTCAACAGGCGCATTGGTAATAATGGTAACCCCCAACTCTCGGGCTAACTTTTCCATCCCTAGAATAACCGAATACATCCCGTTTTTCGGATGCCATGTCCCCAAACCGAAATCGGCAAAGTTCATGAAGCTATAAAAAGAGGGCGTATCGGAAGGTTTTGCACCTAAAAATAATACCGGAAACTCCAATATTGAGATGAGTTTTTGATTTTTAAAACGTTTCCGTATGTCGCGTGAAATGTTGCTAAAAAACTGCCCCACACGGGTAGCGGTCTCCATGGTGACCAGTTCAAGTGGGGATTCACCAGGGCGGTACACTAAATCTTTGATCGCAATGTCGTAGTTACTTTGCGCTTCTTTCATGAACTTTTTCAAGGTTTCGCCGCTTCCTTTTTCTTCCACTTCAAAGGTGGCTGCAATATCTTCTAGATTATCGCTAATCGTGATAAAATCTCTAATACCAAAATATACTTGATACGCAGGATTTAATTTTATTAGAGTGTAGTAGTCGGAAGGTTTTTTCCCAAAATCAGCAAAGAAACGTTCAAAAACATCGGGCATCCAGTACCATGTGGGGCCAATGTCAAAGGTGAAACCATCGCGTTTGAGCTGTCGTGCTCTACCGCCAATAGTACTGTTTTTTTCGTAAATGGTGACAGCGTGCCCTTGTTGTGCTAAGTAGCACGCGGCAGCAAGGGATGAAAACCCGGATCCGAGGATAGCAATTTCTTTTCTCATATTGTTTAACAAATATATAAAAAAGTTAAACAACATTAACTTCTTAAGAAAATTTTACAATTCGCCGAGCAATTCGGTTATCGATTTGAAAATTTTGGTTTTGGGATTGACAACGCGAGGGCTAATGTTTTCGGTCATTCGTCCGATTAGCCATACTTCGTTAGCGTCTTCCAAAACGGTATTTTGTAAGGTTTGAACGTAATCATTCACATGGTCTTTGTCGGGTTCAACGGTGATGTAGCCAATACATATAATATTGTTAAAATATTTTTTGAGATCGGCTAAATTTTCAACGGGAACACTTTCGCCCAAATACACGGTAGAATACCCGCGGTAATTGAGTTCATAGTTTAGGTACATCAGACCCAATTCGTGAATTTCGTTTAAAGGTAAGAATAAAACAAAGGTTTTGTCATCAAAAAGCGCAGGTTTTTTTATGACTTCCTCTGTATTTATAAGTAATTTGAGTTTTATTAAGTAACTAATAAAATGCTCATGCGCAGGTGTAATAGTGTCGGACTGCCATAATTCTCCCAATTCTTCCATAAGGGGAATGAAAACTTCGAAGAACACCTCATTGAAATTTTTTTCCGATAAAAGTTCGTCATAGGTTTCAAAAAAGAGCTTTTGATCAAAATTCATCATCGCCATTTTAAACGAACTAATCGCATGATGTTTGGCACTTTTTTCGGAAACGATACCGCGCACTTTAGCTCTAATTTCGTCGTCACTGAGTTTGGATATTTTCGAAATTTTATAACCGTAATCGTGAAGAAGCGTGATATTTAATAATTTTTGAAGGGCTTTAATATCGTAGAGACGGATATTCGTGTCTGTTCGTGTGGGCTCAAAAACATTGTATCGCTTTTCCCAAATGCGAATGGTATGGGCCTTGATCCCGGAAAGATTTTCCAAGTCTTTGATACTGAATGTATTTTTGACACTGTTCATAATCACTTTATTTTGTTTAACAAAAGTACTAAAAATATTAAACAAAAAAAATGTTTTAAGACAAATTTATTCAAAACATATGTTAGAAGGTGTTATTTGTTCCTTTTTTGTTTGAAATGTTTGTTGGGTTTGATGCAATTGTAAAAGATTCAAATTAGTTGAACGGATAGAAAATACATGCATGTTTACGAATGGGATGCTGCTCTGAAGTTTTCACAAAGTTTCTATGGAACTCCGCTTTGCAAATCACGAATGGGATGCTGCTCTGAAGTTTTCACAAAGTTTCTATGGAACTCTTTTTTGGAATTCACGAATGGGATTCTGCTCTGAAGTTTTCACAAAGTTTCAATGGAACTCCTCTTTGCAAATCATGAATGGGATGCTGCTCTGAAGTTTTCACAAAGTTTCTATGGAGCTCTTTTTTTGGAATTCACGAATGGGATTCTGCTACGCAGTTCCCACAAAGCTCCGCTTTGAAAATAAAAACCCCAAAAACGAATCTGAAAATAAATTTTCATTCGTTTTTGGGGTTTTTATTTATTCGTGACCACGATGGGATTCGAACCCATACGCCTTGCAGCACCACCCCCTCAAGATGGCGAGTCTACCAATTTCTCCACGTGGCCTAAAAAATAATAAAGACGTTGCACGCAACGTCTCTTTTGTGACCCGACTGGGGCTCGAACCCAGGACCCCAACATTAAAAGTGTTGTGCTCTACCAACTGAGCTATCGAGTCAATGCATTTCAAGAGTTTTCGACTTTGGGTCGTAGTGACCCGACTGGGGCTCGAACCCAGGACCCCAACATTAAAAGTGTTGTGCTCTACCAACTGAGCTATCGAGTCGTTCACATTTCTTGAATGCGGGTGCAAATATAAGGCGATTTAATTAATTTTTCAAACCAATTTTATTATAAATTTACCTTTTTTTCAGTTCGTAACTTAAGGCCTTAATTGTTAAGGATTTAGTCTATGTTTAAAGTCGTTTTAACAGGGTATATGGGGTCGGGTAAGTCCACCGTTGGCGCGTTGTTGGCCCAACAAATGGGTTGTGTTTTTGTAGAACTTGACTACGAAATTGAAAAGGCGGCAGGAATTTCAATACCCACACTATTTGCGGAAAAGGGGGAATTAGCTTTTCGAAAGTTAGAACATCAATCTTTTGAGCAATGGATGCAGTCTAGTAATTCTTTTGTCATGAGTACAGGAGGAGGAACACCCTGTTATTATAACCATCATGAATGGTTACAACGCGCGCAAATTTATTCTGTATACTTAAAGGGAAATGTCTCAACATTGGCGCATCGCCTACAATCGCAAAAAGCACAACGACCTCTTATTCAAAACCTACCTGAGGCTGAACTTGAAGAGTACATAGCCAAGCATTTGTTTGATCGCAGTTACTATTATTTACAGTCGCGTTTGACCGTTGCCATTGATGATAAAACGCCAGAGGAAATTGTATTGGAGATTCGCCATTGGTTAGCTCAAGAAGGCATATGATTCCTCTTCCAAAACAACTGTTACATGTTCTTGAAGCGAAGTCGAAAGTGAAATGCCTTTAAAATCTACTTTAATAGGATAGTTTTTGTGATTACGGTCTACGAGTACAACGGTTTTACATTTTTTTACAGGCACATTTAAAAAGTGTTTTACGCCATACATCAGCGTACTACCTGAATTTAAAACATCATCAACAACCACAATTCCTTTGTGTGCATACTGCTCTGGCGCCAAAGAAGTGGTGATGGGTTCTAAAGGCGCTTGTTTATTCATATGCACCGCACACAATTCTACTTTCAAAGGCGAAATTGATTGAAGAATCGCTCCTAATCGTTCGGCAAGAATAAAACCGTTGGAGGCAATACCCGCAAGTACAATATGTTCTTCTGATACAAAGGTTTCATAAATTTGATAGGCAATACGCTTTAACGTGTGCTCAATTTGTTGGTGGTCCAAAATGCGATGCTCGTTCATGAGGCGGTTGTTATTTTTTGTTAAAGATAAAAAAGAGTTCGTTTCCCTGGCGGGGCGGAATCGAATTGTAGCAGGTTTCTAGCGTTTGAATTGAAAACAAAGATTCAAACCGTTCCAAATATTCCGTTGCTGATCCCCCAAAAGGCGGTCCCGATTCGGTTAGCGGAAATTGAAATAAGAGTCCTACCAATTTGCCTCCCGGTTTCAACAATGCATGCATGTGCGTCACATAGTCACCTCTTAACAAAGGCGAAAGCGCACAAAAAAACGTTTGCTCTAACATTAAATCATAGGTGTCATGATGGTCAAAAAAATCGGATTGCACCAAGCGAAAGTACTCATTTTCAGGGAGGCGATTTCGAATGGCTTGCAACGGAGCTTCCGCATAATCCAATACGGTGATGTTGGTAAATCCGAGTGATAGTGCGTATTCTAATTCATGCCCATGACCGGCTCCGGGAATGAGTAGCGCTTTGTTTTTGTTCTCAACTTGTTCCAAATAGGCTTTCAAGGGAGGAGAAGGTGCACCAATATCCCAACCCGTATCGCCTTTTTCATAGCGCTCTTGCCAGTATTTATTCGTCAGTGTCTTCATCCTCCCAAGAATCATTAGTAAGTTCATCCAAATCGCGTCGGTCTTTTTTGGTTGGGCGACCCACTCCTGTTTTTCGGTAGTGTTCTTTTGAGAGTTTGAGCATTTCTAAATGAGCAAAAGCTTCAGGCGGTGTATCGTCTTTACGGTAAATGTCGGTAAGTTTTGCACCTACGCGATTTGGGGGTAAATCCAAAACGCTAATTTGGTACTGTATTTGGTCTTTTCGAAACTGAATTCGGTCGCCGGGATAAACTTCACGAGAAGCTTTGGCGACTTGCCCATTGACCTGAACTTGATTTTTTTTGCAAGCTTCTGTGGCTAAGTTTCGGGATTTATAGTAGCGTACACACCACAAGTATTTGTCAACTCTCATAAACGGGTAAAAACTACGTTAAATAGTTTACAAAAATAAATCAATATTGTATCTTGCACGCCATAAATACAGTAATTTCTATGCGTTTTAAAATTTTTACGTTGTGGGCACTCGCCTTGGTTTTTGTAGGTACATCTTGTTCTAGGGATACCAATTCAGCCGCGCCTATTCGCGATCGAGCCGAACAGTATGCTACAGACATTGCAGCAATCGATGATTTTTTGGATACGCATTATATGGAAGTGAATCCGACTACTTTTGATGTAGAGTTTTACAAGATTCCCGAAAATGGTACGCAAACTCCCATTCGAAATCAAACCCAATATCCCTTACGCGATACCTTGATTGCTCAGGATGACATCAATTATAAATTATATTTCATCAAGTTCCGGGAAGGGACACAGAAAAGGCCTACCCAGGTAGATTCTGTCCATGTGGCTTATAAAGGCATAGAGTTGAATCTGGACGTCTTTGATCAAGCCGTTACGCCAAACTGGTTTGCTTTGGAGTCATTGATTCCCGGTTGGGGTCATGTGTTTCCCAATTTTAAATCGGGTACCTACTCAGCAGTTCCAGGACAACCCATTCAGTTCGATAATTTCGGGGCTGGAGTGATGTTCTTGCCTTCTGGTTTAGGGTATTACAATAATGCAACTACCAATATTCCAGCGTATTCACCCATTATTTTCTCCTTTAAATTGATAGAAGTGCGTTATCGAGATCACGACCGCGATGGAATACTCTCGCGTGATGAACGCGCTTTTCCCCTGACCAATTGGAGTGATAACCCCAAAGATTATGATTCTGATGGTGACGATCGGGCCAATATGGTCGATATTGATGATGACAATGATTCCTATTTAACCAAGTTCGAACGAAGTTATGTGGTTAATGGGGTTACCTATTACTACCCATTTAATGGGGCTACTGTTGATGATCCTACCACACCCAATGTGGATGAGCGTCGGGGCATCCCTCGAAAATTTACAGGGCCAGTAGTTAATGGAGTAGCCACCCCCGTGGAAGAAGATTTTACAGCGCCCAATCGTTTGCGGCGACACTTAGATAATACGGTGACAAACGTCAACCCATAGATACAAAAAAAACGGTCATCGACCGTTTTTTTATTGTCCTAGTTTTCGACGTTCCGCGGCATAGGTTCTCAGTTTTTTACCGTATTTCGTTTTACTAATTTTGGAACTCATCGATTTGTCAATGGTATCCAAATACTTGAGCGATACATCGGGAATTTCAGCCAGTGCGATGTAAGGTGCTATTTCGTAATTGTTGTTGTTGACAATAAAGTTGGTGGTAATCAAATAACGTCTTTTTAAGTTTTCATCTTGTTCTTTTTGAATACTATCCAGGCGAATCATATTGTTGTCCTTTTTAGCGATTAATCCCAATTGAATTAATTCTAAATTTTTATCAATCAAACGCGACATCATGATCTTGTATTGGTCGTACAACTCCTGATTTTTGGAACCTTTTATGACAGCATCAGCTGTAAAATAATCCAAAGAAGTTTCCACCGTCATCGCACCGGGTTCGGCGAAAAAAGGAAGGTTGTTGTCCACCGAATTGCTAATTCCCCGATCAATAAATAAATAAAGCATTTCCGGGTTTTTGAGGTCAATATGGGTTCGGAATTCGGAAGTCCCCTCAAACTTGATCGAATCGATGGGTACTAATATGGAATCGTCTTTGATGCGCTGAATATACAAGGTTCCTTTTTTAAAACCTTTGATGGTTCCCGATAATTCCAATCCATCTATTGGTTTTTTCTCTTTGGCACAACTGATCAAAAGGGATGCTGCAAGTAAACAAATACTGATTTTTCGCATGATTTTATTTTTCGCAAAGATGAAAAAAAATCCTCAATTCTATAATCAAATTGAGGACTTTCGCAAAGGGTCTATTCAAGTTTATCCTTTTAGCCAGGATGTTTTTAGTTGATTTTTGGAAGGATCAATGGTCATATATCCCTCATTTTCGACATATGAAAATACGACTTTTCCATTTAATGTCAATGGTTTACCACCACGCGTTACGTTTAGGGTAACGGAATCATTTTCTTTCCATTTTTGAACGGCATCCATCAAAGGACCGATCGCATCCATCGTATACGATTTGCCATCAATTCCCGTGATAATGTCGTCGGCTTTCAATCCAATGCCCTGCATGAACGGCGATAACTCGGTGTCATTACGTACAACGATTTCTTTTTTACTATTGGCTGTAATACAAGGCGTGCGTTTTAAAAATAACACATTTTCAGGTTTTTTAATCTTTCCTTTGCCAACGCCCATTTTGGCAAAATAGCTGGCGTAATCAATTGGCGTACTTCCCGAAACATGCGTGCGTAGAAAAGTGCCCACTTCGGGATAGGTCATGGCGGTAACTTCGTCAAACAATTCGGCATCCAAAAACGGACGAGAAGGACCGTATTTTTCGGTTAGTTTTTGCATTAAGTCCAAAATACCTCGTGTCCCATTACTCTTTTCACGAATAATAATGTCGATACACATCCCAATCAGCGCTCCCTTACTATAAACATTCAAGTATTGGGATTTGTAAGGTTCTGTGAGTACATTCTGACTCATTTCGGTAAAGGGCATCGTATCATTCATTCGTTTGGCTTCATTTATTTTATTGGCCATACGCTTGTAAAAATCTTCTTCCGAAATAAGTCCTTGGTTTACTTGAAAAAGGTTAGCAAAATATTCGGTAACCCCTTCATACATCCATAAGTGTTGCGACATTTTTGGATTATTGAAATCAAAATAATGAATTTCATGCGAATGAACGCCGAGCGGAGTTACAATATGGAAAAACTCATGCGAAACCACATCAATCAATTGTTTCCCGAGGGCTTCTGAAGGCATCATTTCAGGGAAAACTACTGTGGTTGAGGTGTTGTGCTCTAAAGCTCCAAACCCTCGTGCATCGGCTTTATCGGTTTCCGATAAGTAGAGTAAAATGGTGTATTTTTTATTATTGTTAACCGGACCTAAAAATTTCTTTTGCGCGCGAATCATTTTTTCAATTGCAGGCGATAAAGCGGCAGCACTGTGTTTAGCATTGGGAGAATACACGCTAAATAAGATGTCCATACCGTCTACTTGGAAAGAGGTATAGTCTGGTTTTCCATACATAATGGGGTTGTCCACCAATTCGTTGTATCGCTCGGCTAGAAATACATCAGCAGTAGCTGAGGCATCGGTATCAAGCAACGATGTAGCACCAAACATGCTATCGGGATGGGTGATTTTTAACTCGTAGTTTATATCCTTTTTTCCCTCAAAATAGCCTACAAAACCATGCTGGTTAATCATAAAGTTTTTGCCTGCATTGATATTGGTTCCTGCCGGTGAAAAAATTCCACCACCAAAACCACCGCCGCGTTCGCTATCAAAGGTGTCGTTCACTAGATAGGTAACTTTGGCCAATTTTTGCGCCTCTTTGATTTGCCATGAATTGGTACTTAACGCTTGAACAGGAAGTTCTTTTCCTTGTACGTCGTAGGCTTTAAATTGTTCGACCATTTTTCCATAATCATCTACCGAATAGGTTCCTGGGATAATTTTGGGCAAATGGTATACAATTTCGGTCTCGGTTAAGGTTGGCGGAGTCACACTAACAGCTACTCTATCATCGGTAATGTTGACCAAATCCAATTGTACGACCACATTGTTTTTCTTGGCTACCGTAGGGGTTGAGGAGCCACAGCCTGCAAGCATCAAAGCGGCTACTAAGGAAAATAAAAATTGTTTCATCGAATACTATTTATGCCATTGGTAGGCTAAATCCTTGTTTCGTTACAATTTTTTTATAAAATCCATGATAACTTCCGTAAGTTGTGGTTCGATGGGTAACTTTCCGTCGTTATACGATTGCCGATTGGCTTGTTCTTCGGGCGTATTTTTGAGTACATGATTCATGTTGGGAATGATAGCATAGACCGCATCTGGTTTGGCCGCTTTCAACAAGGCAGCATCTTCAACGGGGACTTGTAAATCTTTATCGCCATTAATAATTAACACGGGCATGCGCAGTTCACGGATGATATTGGCTGGGTTATGTACAAACCACGAACACAAGTAGGGGAGCACAGTTGGGCGAAAAACACTTTCCATGCCGGGAATAGCGACGTCACAAGTCCATTTCCCTGTAGCTTTAAGCGCATCGAGACATTGACGCAATGCCCCTTTTTGTTCGGGCTTGTTTCGGGTTAGTTGTTCAATCAAAATAGCATCAGCGGCACGTCCCGCTCCAGCCAGTGAAATAAAGGCATCGGCTCCATAAGGCGCAGCCAACATTCCAACCAAAGACCCTTCACTATGACCAATGAGTACGATTTTTGAATACTTTTTTTGACTCGTAAAATGCTGTAATACGGCTTTAGCATCGGTGACCATATCATCAAACCGCAGTGTTTTTTCATCCATTGTTTTTTGAATGACTTGCGCGATAATACGTTTGTCATAACTAAAAAAAGAAATCCCTTTTTCAGCGAGACTTTGTCCTAAAAATTTATAACAATTGGTTGGCATTCCCGGCTGATTCCCATTGCGATTCGTCGGTCCCGAGCCAGCAATTAAAATGACTAAGGTATTTGACGTGTCAGGAGTTGCAGGGGTGATTAAAGTTCCTTTCAGTAAGGTATTGATTTCAATTTCTTGCGTACTGAAGTTGCTCTGGGCTTGTGTTAAAAAAGTAAATAAGTACAATGCGATGATAAACCGTGTTTTCATAAGGTAAATTTACCTAACGAAGGTAAAAAAATATCCCGTTGGTTAGCGCTTGGAGATTTTATTACCTGTAATCTGCCGCTGTAAGGTGCATTTAAAACGATCAATTCCGTCGACACGTCGTTGCGAATGTTTGGTGGCACGACCTTGAACACGTGCACGCCACATGCGAAAGCTAGAAGGCTTCATTTCACGACGCATCAGGGTGATGGTTTCCTGTTCAGACAATCCAAATTGATACGTAATGGCTTCAAATGGGGTGCGGTCTTCCCAAGCCATTTCGATAATGCGGTCGATTTGTTCTTCGGTAAGTCCTTTGTTTTGCATAGTCAAAATTCGGAATACCGTTCCACATGATGCCATGAACAAGCGTTAATTTTTAGGTAAAACGATGGCGTAGGTCGCTTTTTCAAGCTCAAATAGTCTACTCGGGTTTATTCGATGATTTTCTTAAGGGTTGAAAAGGAATTTGCAGCAAATTAGAAAGCGTATTGTGCTCCTTTGGGTCTTGATGGGTATCAATGCCATATACAATTTGCTCCCGATCGAGATGACGGTAGGTCCCCAATATTCGGTCCCAAACCGAAAAAATATTGCCATAATTGCTATCGGTGTAGGGAAGCTGGTAATGGTGGTGCACTTTATGCATGTCGGGGGAGACCAAAATGTAACTCATCCAACGGTCTAATTTTTTAGGGAGTCCAATGTTGGCATGGTTAAATTGGGTCATGACTACCGATAAGGATTGGTACAAAAAGACCAACCACATCGGGCAACCCACAATCAATACTCCTAGACAGGTAAAGGCAAAGCGAATCACACTTTCTCCTGGGTGGTGCCGGTTACCTGAAGTAGTATCCAAATACGTGTCGGTATGGTGTATCAGGTGAAAACGCCAAAGCGGATACCAACGGTGCTCGACAAAATGGGCTAAATAGGCCCCAAAAAAATCAAGCCCCAGCAAGCCCACTATTAAAAATAGCCAAGAAGGCATTTCGGGCAAAAGGTTGAGCAATCCGATTTCATTTTGAACACTGAAATCCGCTGTGCGAAGCAGCAAAAAGGCCAACGCAAAATTGACTAAAATGGTTGTTCCCGTAAAGAATAAGTTTATCCCCGCATGTTGCCATTTGGAATAGTTAAATCGTATAAATGGCGTGGCACTTTCAAAGAGCCAAAATAGGGCAATTCCACCTGCTAACAATGCAGCGCGGTGTGACGAAGGAATAGTGCTAAAATAGGCTATAAAATTTTCCATAATCATTACTTTAGGGTGCGAAAAGTGAGGTTAATCCTCGGGCCAACGGGTCGTGCTGTTTTAGGAATTTGGTGTTTCCAATAATGCTGCGTGGTTCCTTGCATCAGGAGTAAACTACCAGCAGTTAAGGGGATTTTCAATTTTTCCTCCCGTAAGGTGTTGTGTTGTAAATGAAAAGCGCGTTCGGCTCCAAAACTGAGTGAGGCAATCACGGGATTTCGACCCAATTCTTTTTCATTATCGGAATGCCAACCGTTGCTGTCTTCTCCGTGGCGGTACAAATTGAGTAACACGGTGGTAAATTGGGTGTGGGCAATTTGTTCCACTTCTTCTTTTAAAAAAGTAAGCAAAGGCGTCCACGGATGGGGTTGCATAACCACATTAGAGTACGCGTAGGGTTTTCCTTCATGTCCGTATAACGCCGTTAGTCGCGGTTGTGGGTGGGTTTTTCCAAAAACCGTAATGGGATCATTGCGCCAAGGCGTTTGGGTATACAACAAGTCAAAATATTCTTGCGCTTTATGGCTAGCTATGAAGTTCGGATACAAACAGATGTCAGCATCGGGGACTGAAAAATGAATCGGTTCTTGTAAATCAAATAGGGCCATAGCTAACCTTTGGTGTCCTCAAATTTACAAAAAGAGTTGCTCAAAATCGATATAACTGAATGCCCAAAACATTAAAAAAAATTGCAACGGTAAGCGAATGTATAGCAACCATAGCGGTAGCCCTAAACGCCCTTCAGAATAGGTTACCATATAGATATTAGCTGGAAAAATCAAAATCAAAAGAAGGATAATAAATGCAGCTGCGAGACTTGTAAATTCAGGGATACACAAGGCAATACCCAGAACAATTTCTAGGAAGCCCGTCATCTCATTGATGAATTTTTTGTTGGTAAAAAAAGGCGGGATTATCTTGTAATACAGGTTTGGTTTTCTAAAATGGTTGATTCCAGCCACAATATACAATAGGGCCATGCCATATAAATGCCAAGGTTGGGTCATGTTGGGTTGTTTTAGATTTGTCAAAATAATAAAATTTTAACAATTTTAGCAACTATTTTACCCAGAAAATTACGTTAGTAGTCCGTTATGACTTCTTTTTAAATGAAATATTCATAAAAATGATGGCTAAAAGGATGAGCAGTATCCCCAACCATTGCAGTCCCACCACACTTTCATCGAGAATAAAGAAGGCCATCAATACGGATACAGGTAATTCTAGTGCCGAGACAATACTCCCTAAACCAATTCCGGTGATAGGAAATCCAGCATTCATTAATAACGGCGGAATGATAGTTCCAAAAAGGGCCAGAACAATCCCCCATTTGAGAAAGATGCCCCACTGAAAGGGGGTACTTTGGGTAGCCATAGCAAATCCTACCACGATGACAGCACCACCCAGTAGCATATACAAACTGCGTTGCGCCGATGAAATGCCCAAAGCAATCCGATTGGCGGTAAACATAGTTGTAGTGAAAGAGGCAGCAGCCAACATTCCAAATAGAATGCCTTTCCAATCTAACGTAAATTCACTGCTTACTAGGTTGGTTGCCCAAAGCGTTCCCAACAGTACCATCCCCACTGAAAGGGTTTTTTGTAGCGAAGGTTTCCGTTTTTCTAAAATCCATTCCAAAAGCACACCCATCCAAACTGTTTGCATCAATAATACAATGGCAATAGAAACATTGATGTATTTGACACACAGATAATAAAAAACGCTGGTCATCCCCAACGAAGTTCCTGCCAGCATGAGGTGAAAAATGTTTTTTGGAGAGGCTTTTTCAACGGGTTTTTGGGATTTGTATTTTTGAAAGGCGTTGATGAGCACCATCCCTAAGATGCCATACCCAAATTGCGAAAGGGTAACTTCGGCCGTAGTATAGTGTTCTCGGTACGCTAATTTTACAAAAGTGGCCAGCATACCATAACTGGAGGCCCCTAAGCCTACCAAAAAAACACCTTTAAGTATCGATTTTCCTGTCATTTTTTATTTAAAAAAGCCGACAAAGATACTCGAATATGTGGTATACCTACAAAAACATTTTTGCCTAGCGAAAGATTCCCGAAAGTGGGGCTTGGGTGATGCCAATCGAGGTGGGTTGGTGCTGCAATTTTTGCTGTAATAAAGTCGCATACACCGACCGAAAGTCCGTTTCAAATTTTAAATCCCCTTGATCTAAGTCGTCAAGATTAGGATTCGTTCCCACAATTTTTCCAGTAGTGTGACCCCCGATCACAAAAACAGGTGCAGCAGTACCATGGTCAGTCCCGTTGCCGTTGTCGCGCACCCGCCGACCAAACTCAGAAAATACCACCAAAGTCACTTGCGATAGCAATCCCGCCCGCTTGATTTCGGTATAAAAAGCAAACACAGCGTCATCCAATTCTTTGAGTTTATTTTGGTGAATGTTGTGTTGATTGTCGTGCGTGTCATACCCATTTTGGGACGTATAGTAGACATGGGTGTGCAAATTTCCTTTGATCAATCGGGCAATCCATTCCAGATTTTTCCCTAAAGCCGTTGTAGGATAACTTACCTCTGTTTGGGAAGCTTCTATGGCTCGCCGAATATCATCGGCACCTTCAACAACTGAGGAAGCAATTTTTCGCACAAAATCGAGTTGCGGATTGGTGGAGAGTTGAGTCGCTTCTCCAATAGCATTGCTTCGAAAACGCGCAGGATCCTTCACGGTAATACTGTTGGGTTCTTTGCCGCGCAGGGCTAAATTATCAATGCTATCAATATTGACCCCTCCTGTGGGTTGGGTTGTAGTACATTGCAAATCCAAATACCGACCCAACCACCCTTCGGTGAGGTATTCTTGAGCTCCTGAAGCGGTTTGCCAAATTTCTTGACTTCGAAAATGGGATCGGTTGGGCGAAGGGTAGCCTACATTTTGAATAACAGTTAAGTCGCCATTTTGCTGAATGGTATTCCAATTTTTCAACGCAGGATGCCATCCCATTCCGTTATTTTTCCCAATAATATCATTTTTGGCAACAGCAATATGGGGTCGTAAGTCATAATAGCCAGGATGGTCAAAAGGAATGTAGGTATTTAACCCATCGTTCCCTCCATTGAGTTGGATAAACACTACACATGAATCTTTTTGGTTTTGAAGGGGTTGCGACCCTAATGCATGGAGAAAATCGGGGAGGACCAATAATCCTCCCGTGAAGGTTCCCGTAAGACTTAAAAAGTTTCTTCTATTCATCTTAAATGATTTGAAATTCAGGGGATTTGACTAGTGTTAAAAACAACCGCATCACTGCTTCTTGAGCGTTGGGATCTTTGGCGTTAAAATCATATTTGAGCACCGCGTCTACTTGTTTTTGAAGTTCTTCATCTACTTGAAATACCAATTGTTGGGTCATTTTGTCTTTAATTTCACCAGCCGTATCGTTCGGGTTGAAGGTAACTTTGGGTGCGTATTCTTTGGGTGATTTAGTTTTTGAAACGGTATCAGGAAGTTCTTTCAATACCCTAAGGTTGAGTTCTTTTCCACGACAAAGCAAGTCGCAAGCATTCTGGCGTTGCAAATAAATTTGTGACGTAAGCCAGCTTTTTCCGCCTGTCCATCCTTTTACATTGGGTTGATTGCATAAATCCATGCCCTGTTGCCGTAAGAAAAACACGAGTAGGTTTTCATTGGGATTTGAAATTTGTAATTCGTCATGAAGTTGCAAAATAAACTCCAACGGATTTTTAATCTTACTTCCAGCCGTAGGTTTGGCAAATTCTTCCACTAATATCTTTTGAAGTAGCGGTTGTATTTCAAATTGAACACTTCGAAAATAATCTCCATAATACGTTACCAGCTCCTCAGGAGGGGAGTCGTATATAAACCATTGCAATAGTTTTCGGGTAATCAAATAGGGAACGGCAGGCTGTTCGAAAATACAATCCACCAAATCTTCCACTTTGAGCTGGCCCGTTTTTCCCAAATACGTAATTGTATCGGGGTCTTCCAAGCGTTTACGGTACTGGGCTTTGTGTTCACCCAAATGTAAACCGGCGAGTGCTTTGGCTCCCATTTTTACATCATTTTCCGTGTAATGACCAATGCCTAACGTAAAAAGTTCGAGGAGTTCGCGACTAAGATTTTCATTGAGTGCGCCCCTTTGGTTATCTACATTGTCCAAATACCGCACCATGGCATTTGTTTGCAGCACGGCTTTAGTCAACGTTTTAAAATTCCCAAAAGCCATTTCCCGCAAAAGTTGATTGTGTTGGTAAATCCACCAATTCACCTTTACTTTTTGTTGGGTAGCTACAAAATGATTGTGCCAAAACAGCACCATTTTTTCCCGTAACGGAAAGGACGAGTTTTGTATTTCATTGATCCACCACGCTTTTAAGGCGATACCATTTTGTATTTGTTTTTTGAGCATAGCTTTGGTATCGGGATCTTCGGTGTTTTTAATTTGTTGCCGAATTTGACGCAATTCAGCCAAAGACTTGGGTTCGCTGGCCATAAAATCAGGTGGCTTTTGGGTAAAAGACGCTGTAACTGACTTTTGGAGAAAATCGGCAATTCCAATTTTTTGGATGATTTCAGCCTGACGCGCGCTAAATCCCAAACGTAACGACCAAAGAATGGCGGGTTCCATAGTTAAGTTTTAAATGTTAGACTTTATTTAACAGTCAAGGTTTAAATAAAATGGGAAAAATGGTGTTATGAGATAAATAAACCAACCGTATGAAAGGCATCGTAATTTTTGTCGCCATTTTTTTGATGCAATGTGTAAAAAAAGAGGAAAATGAACCCATTCAGGCGAAGACTTCTTATGCTTCGTATCATCAAGAAGCCCTTTCGTTTTGTCAAAAGAAGGGTATGAGTACCCAATTCTATTATCTTTTAGACTTGCGAATTCCTTCGGGTAAGAATCGATTTTTTGTGTATGATTTTACCAAAGATACCATTACGCACGCCCAATTGGTCACCCACGGGAGTTGTGATGTATTTACACCCAATCCACAGCAATGGGAAAAAGCACAATTTGATACACGGGTCAACAGCCATTGCAGTATGGTAGGGAAATACAAAATAGGTTGTCGGGATACCAGTACATGGGGGATCAAAATTAAATATTGGCTACACGGTCTCGAGTCCACCAACGCCACGGCTGTCGAGCGGGTGGTGGTGTTGCATTCGTGGAATGCTGTTTCCGATACCGAAATCCATCCCGAGGTGAGTCCGTTGAGTTGGGGCTGTCCAGCAGTATCCAATTCTTTTATGCGAATTTTGGACGCCCAATTACAGGCCGAACCCAAGCCAGTCTTGTTGTGGATTATCGGTAATTAAGTATATAAAATTATTTATACATATTATTTAAAACATAAATAAAAATATATAAACTTTCTTTTTCACCTTTGCCTCGTTAAACAAACTTACTATGACACGAATTACGATAGCAAAAGGTGACGGAATTGGTCCCGAAATTATGGATGCCACTTTGGCGGTATTAAAAGCAGCGGGTGCCGCTTTGGAGTACGATGAAATTGAAGTGGGAGAGAAAGTCTATTTATCTGGAAACACTTCAGGGATTGCAGCTTCCTCTTGGGATATCATCCGACGTAACAAAGTATTTTTGAAAGCTCCGATTACCACTCCACAAGGAGGAGGGTACAAGAGTTTGAATGTGACTACCCGTAAATTTTTAGGGCTCTATTCTAATGTTCGTCCATGTTTGTCTTTAAGTCCTTATGTTGCGACCAAACACCCCCAAATGGACGTGGTTATTATTCGTGAAAATGAAGAAGATTTATATGCAGGTATCGAGCACCAGCAAACCGATGAGGTTATTCAATGTTTGAAATTGATTAGCCGACCTGGTTGTGAGAAAATTGTTCGTTATGCCTTTGAATATGCGCGTGCTTTTGGACGCAAAAAAGTAACTTGTTTCACCAAAGACAACATTATGAAGCAAACCGACGGATTGTTTCACAAGGTTTTTGATGAAATTGCTGTAGAATATCCAGAAATTGAAAACGAGCACTGGATTATCGACATCGGAGCTGCTAAATTGGCCGATACGCCTGAGGCTTTTGATGTTATTGTAACCTTAAATTTATACGGTGACGTATTATCCGATGTTGCGGCACAAATCGCAGGTTCGGTAGGTATGGCAGGTTCGGCCAATATTGGGGAATCTTGTGCTATGTTTGAAGCCATTCACGGTTCAGCTCCTCGTCGTGCAGGCCAAGATGTGGCAAATCCCTCGGGATTGTTGCAAGGTGCTATCATGATGTTGCAACATTTGGGTCAGAATTCCATCGCAGAAAAAATTCAAAATGCATGGTTAAAAACTATTGAAGACGGAATTCATACCTATGATATTTTCAAAGAGGGCGTAAGTGCGCAAAAAGTAGGAACACAAGCGTTTGCTGAAGCAATCATTGCGCGTTTGGGTCAGAAACCATCGGTATTGAAAGCTGTAGAATACCGTGATGGCGCACCTATGAACTTACCATCGTACAAGCGTCCTGCGCCACAAGTAAAAACGCTTCATGGAGTGGACTTATTTGTACACTGGGCGGGAACCTCTGCCGATACGTTGGCCGAGTCGATTCAAAAATTAAACGACGGTGGACTTCAGTTAAGCATGATCACCAACCGTGGGATCAAAGTATGGCCTGAAGGATTTGCAGAAACATTTTGTACCGACCATTGGCGTTGTCGCTTCAAGATGAAAGATGGAAGCGAGTTGTCTAAAGAACACATTATCGGGTTGTTGCAGCAAGCTGAGGCACACGGGATTGATGTGGTGAAAACGGAAAACTTGTATCATTTTGACGGTACACCTGCGTACTCTTTAGGTCAAGGACAATAAGTGTTATGGAACTCCAATTAATCGACGGAAAGTTTGATCCCCAAGAAGCGATTGCTTTGTTACGGGAATTGGTAGACGTGAAAATCAAGTTTCACGAAAAGAAAATTGCCGCAAGTATGTCGGAAGAGGATATCAAGTTCCGTGAACAGCGGATTAAAGCGTTACAAACCGCAGCCCATGATATGACGGTCGCTTTGCGTGAACAATCGGGTTCGGTTCGGATTCGCACTCATTTTGGTTTTGATGCGTAGTCTTTGGTATCTCATCCTCAGTGGCCTTTTGTTGGCGGCAGTCTCATGGTGGCTCCAAGATGTATTGTGGTCGTCATTGGCTGAAGCGGGGAGTGTATTAATTGGTTTGGTTTTATGTAAAAAAATAGCCCATGGATTTGACACAAGTGACCTTAATTGATGGGGTTTTTCAACCGGATGAAGCCCGTGAGCTATTGACCAAGTTGATTAATCACAAGATTCAGTATCATCAAGTGGATGCGTTTAGTAAAGATATCCGCAATATTGAAGATAGTGCCCACAGCACCCAGCGAATCAAAGCCTTGGAAGAAGCTTTGGCGACGTTGCAGCAAACGGTGAAAGAAGCCGAAGCCCATCATAAGCGTATTGTCATTAAAAGTGATATCGCTTTATCTTTTGAATAATGAAATTATTTGCGGGACGAACGGTTGCTATTGCTACTGCCCATCATAAAGAGCGTGTGATGGCTCCCATTCTTGAGCGGGAATTGGGAGTTTCCTGTACCGTTCCGACCGCGTTGAACACCGATAGTTTAGGCTCCTTTTCCGGAGAAATTCCCCGAGTAAAGGATGTGATAAGTACCCTTCGTGACAAATGCAACTTGGCTATGAAAAAGAACAAGTATGATCTTGTAGTTGCCAGCGAAGGGTCTTTCGGTGCTCATCCCTCCAGTCCATTTCTTCCCGCCAATTATGAAACGATTTTGCTCATCGATTTTCAAAACAACTGTGAATACACGGGGCGGTATTGGACAAGTGATACGAATTTTACAGGTGCTTTCATAAAGGAAGAAGAAGATTTAGAAGCGTTTGCCACCCGTGTAGGTTTTCCCCAACATGCGGTCATTGTTCGAAAGGACGACCAATCGTATGCGCCTTTGTACAAAGGTGTGCAAGAATACGATGAATTGGTTCAGCATTTTCAAAACTTGAAGAAGGAATTTGGAAGCTGTTATGTAGAAACCGACATGCGGGCCCATTTCAACCCAAAGCGGATGAATGCCATTGCGAAAGCGACTCAAAATTTAGTTGATAATTTGTTATCGCTTTGTCCGCAATGCCAAGCCCCCGGATTTTCAATACAACGCATGGAATCGGGTTTGCCTTGTGGCTGGTGTAAACAACCTACGCGTTCGCCCTTGTATGCGCTTTATCATTGCGATACCTGTTCGTTTGAAGAAAAACGATATTATCCACTGCAAAAAGAAGTAGAGGATCCTCAATTTTGTGATTATTGTAACCCATAACCCATGCACACACCCGACATTCAAATAGCTCAATTACTGCTTGAAAGTGGCAATGTAGTCGCGATTCCAACCGAGACGGTGTATGGTTTGGCTGCCAATATTTACAATCAAGAAGCCATTGAAAAAATTTATACGTTAAAAAAACGTCCGCGTACCAGTCCTTTGATTGTTCATGTCGATTCGGTGGCCCGTTGTGAAACCCTAGTGACACACCTTCCCGATAAAGCGAAGCAATTGATGGATCATTTTTGGCCAGGACCACTAACGGTATTGCTCCCCAAAAGTGCTCAAATTCCTGAGTGGATCACAGGCGAAAGCAATCGCGTAGGGATACGCATGCCGCAACACCCCTTAACTTTAGCGTTGATAAAAAACTGCGGCTTTCCGTTGGCGGCTCCGAGTGCCAATCCTTTTTCCAAAATCAGTCCCACCTCAGCCGAAATGGTTCGCCATTATTTTGAAGATCAAGACGTTTTTGTGTTGGATGGCGGTCCGAGTCAAGCCGGATTGGAGTCCACCATTGTTGGGTTTGAAGACGACAAAGCCATTGTGTATCGTTTGGGCGCACTTTCTTTGGAGGACTTGGAAGCGGTGATTGGTCCGGTTGACTATGCAGATAAACCCAACAAGGTATTTTTTACCCCAGGACGTTTCCCTAAACATTATGCTCCCAATACGCCTGTGATTCTGACCGACTCGCCTGAGGTTGCCGCAAAGCAATGGGTTGAGACGCATGCAGGAAAAGCGGCGGTATTGTCGCCCACATTATCTTTTGCTCATGAGCGTATTCACCTTGTTCAATGGCCCGAAAGTGGTGCGTTGGATCGTGTTGCCTCTCACTTATACCGAACCCTTTTTGAATTGGATCAACAAGGATTTGATTGTTTAATTATTACCCCCTTTCCTGAGGAAGGCTTGGGGAAAACTATGAACGACCGTCTAAAACGTGCGGCGACAAAATAACCTATGGATTTACATCTACTTGCAGACAATTTGACCAATCCAGCCCTCTTGTTTTTTTTACTTGGGGTTTTAGCGGTACAATTGAAAAGTGACCTTCGAATTCCACAAAATTCGTCAAAGTTCATTTCGATTTACCTCTTGTTTTCAATTGGATTCAAAGGAGGGCAAGAATTGTCACACAGTACGTTTAATGCTGAAATTATGGGCGCCGTAGCACTCGGATTGCTCACAGCCGTGGCGATTCCATTGTACACATTTTTTATCCTCAAACGCAACTTTTCGATTTATGATGCCGGTGCGATTGCTGCTGCTTATGGATCGGTGAGTGCGGTAACTTTTGTTACGGCAGGGAGTTTTTTGGAAATGCTCGATTATAAATTCAATGGGTATATGGTCGCTGTTATGGCGTTAATGGAGGCTCCAGCCATTGTGGTAGGTGTGATTTTGATCCGCTTTTTTACTACCGAACGCGAGGGACCCAAAATTGGGAGCATCATCAAACACTCGCTCACTAACGGCAGTGTTTTGTTGATCCTTGGGAGTTTGTGTATTGGGTATTTGGCCAATGAAGAACAAGCTCAAGGAATTAAACCCTTTACCAATGATTTGTTTAAGGGGTTTTTAGCGGTATTTCTACTCGATATGGGGATTAGTAGTGGTGAAAAGTTGAATGATTTTATCAAGCATGGAAAATTTGCCTTATTATTCTCTCTTTTTATCCCTTTGGTGAATGGATGTGCGGTGGCTTGGTTGTCAGATTATTTTGTCGCCGAAGCAGGGAATCGGTTTATGTTGGCGATTCTGGCAGCGAGTGCCTCGTATATTGCCGTACCCGCTGCGATGAAAATTGCCGTACCCAAAGCCAATCCCGGGTTGTTTTTGCCGATGGCGTTAGCGGTGACGTTTCCTTTTAACATCACCATTGGCATGCCCGTTTTTCTTACTATAATTGAAAGTACTTAGATTTTTCTATACTTTGTTAGGTTGGTGAGCACTTGCACTGCTCAAAAAATCCCGCTCAAAAGGCGGGATTTTTCATGTATAATGTTTTATCGTCTTCGGCCCGTTTGGGTTCGATTTTTTCGAATAACCGTAGTCCCTCGAGGCGTTGTCGTGCGCACCACTCGTGTTCCTCTTCGTTTATTGACCACAACTGTCGTATGCCGTCTATTTGGGCGATACACCCGATGCGCTACTACAACCGTTCGTGTGGGTACCCGACGATAGACCAAGCGATGTGGTGCACAACGGGTTGTAAACACACTGTAGCTGACCACACGCCACGGACGCCATCCCTGAGGATATACGCGCCAACGCCAAGGCGAACGCCACACTACATATCCTGGGCGGTACATAAAACGAACAGCTGGCCATAACCAAACATTGACTCCTATCGGTTTTGCATCGTAATGCATCCCATTCGGCCCTTTACCTTTGACAGTTTCGGATACGTCTTGGGGTTCTACAATAGTATTGGCAGCATACAGCGCTTCATCGCCTTCGATTTGTAATTGTACATTTTCGGGTCCTGTTTTTTCAATCCCAATTACGGCAACATCTTGTTTTTCTTGATCACTCAAATAAATACTCAACACCAAGGCATGCGTGTCTCCCTCCTGAAAGTCAGTAACGGTAATGTAATCTACTTGCCCATCATGGTTCAAGTCTAGGTTGTTGATCCCATTATCTTCGGCATTGAGCGCTTTTTCAAAGGCTTCGATGGATTGGGATTTTTGGAAAAGGGCAAGGGCACCTTCCAGACTGAAATTTTCTCCTATAAATTCAGGATTTTCTTGCTCTTGTGCCTTACATACAGCAAGATTGCAGAGCGTAACGGTAAAAAGAAGTAGGCGTTTCATCGGTTATTATTTTCGTAATGGATGTATTTTTTGTTCAAAGGTTTAATCCACAATAAAATCGGCTGTGAGTTTTAACTTATAAAACAAATTCGAAAACTGAAGGGCTATATTGCGTTCGGCGAGCGCATTCAAACTCCCATGGTATTGCTTTTGCATGCGGAGGTCCTCTATTTTTTCGTCAATATTTTTAAATAGCCAAGCACAATCCCTCCCGACATATTTTTGGTTTCTAGGATTAAAAACATGCTGCGCTTTAACCTCCCCTGATTTAATAGTTGTAAACGTAAAACGTTGTTTTCGAGCGGCTTGTATTTGCTCGTTGTGCAGTAATTCCAATAGTTTATCATAATCCATCGCCTTACTCTTTTGGGCGGTTTCAAACGCTTTTAAATTCAAACGTAGCTCCCGAATGAGTTGGTCCTTTAGCACCCGATTGCCTTTTATGAGTCCGCTTAATTGCCCTAAAATTTGCGGAAGTTCGTGGATTAAATTCAGCCAATCTAACGCCATTATGCTTTGTTTTTGTTTTCTTCTATTAAATCTTTTAAGTGAACCCGAAGCGCCGTTACTGAAATACTAACTTCCCAAAACGAGATGCCCAACGAAATCAGTAAGCTCAGTAAACTTGCTCCAAAAAGATAAATTCCCGCTAGTATCCATTCGAGATACAAAAGCAACATGGCAAAAACCGACAAGAAAAGCGAGAGGACCCCAAAAAGTTGCATTGCCCGAATTAACGTGAGCCGTAGATTCAAGTTCTTTATTTCAATCAAAATACTCTTGTTGTGGTTTTCATCGTAATTTTTTTTCAAACTACGAACGATTTGCGCAATGGTTAAAAAGCGGTTGGTATAGGCTAACAAAATCAACGAGGTTGCCGAAAAGAGTAAAGCTGGGGTTTCAATCTGTAAATTCATAACAATCCTTTGCGTAAAGTTCGACAATTTTTAACGATAAAAAAAAAGGCCCGAAGGCACTTTTTTTTAGGATTTTAATTTTTTCAAAAGATAGGTGTATTGCAGGGCATTCCACCGGGCGCGTTGATCGTTGGTTGACGAGCCTCCATGTCCTCCTTCTGTATTTTCGTAATAGTAAATCGGATACCCCAGGTCAAGCATTTTGGCCGCCATTTTTCGAGCATGCCCTGGATGAACCCGATCATCGCGTGTGGAGGTCATAAAAAACACTTCAGGGTACTTCACGTCACTTTTGACATTGTGATAGGGCGAATACTTTTGAATATAAGTCCATTCTTCTGTAATATCGGGATTTCCGTATTCTCCCATCCAGCTCGCTCCAGCCAATAGTTTGTTGTAGCGTTTCATATCCAATAACGGTACCTGACACACCACAGCGTTATACAGCTCAGGATGTTGTGTAAAAGCGACCCCCATGAGTAAACCACCGTTACTTCCTCCCATGATTCCTAGATGCTTGCTACTGGTAATTTTGCGTTTGATTAAATCACGACTAATGGCTGTAAAATCATCATAAATGAGTTGGCGTTTTTCTTTCAAACCGGCTTGATGCCAGGAGGGACCGTACTCGGCACCACCCCTAATATTGGCTAACACATAAACACCGCCTTGTTCGAGCCACAATGCGCCCATGGTTCCGCTGTAAAAAGGCTGCATCGCCACTTCAAATCCGCCGTAACCGTACAATAAAGTTGGATTCTTTCCATTCAACACCACATTTTTAGCAGCTATCACAAAGTAAGGTACATTTTTTCCATCAGTTCCTTTGACAAAAAACTGTTCCACTTTGTATTTGTCGGCGGAGAAAAAAGCAGGTAGCCCCTGAACTTTCGTTGATTTCCGGTTTTTTACATTGTAAACAAATAGCGTTGTGGGTTCGAGGAAATTCTCAAAACTATAGTAGAAATCGTCGCTCTCACGGTTGGCACTGACAATCGTTATCGTGCCGTAAGCTGGAGCATCTACGCGCGTTTGATACCATTTTTCTTTCCCCTTTGACAACAGATACAACTCGCTTTTTACATCGTTTAAAACGTTAATCAACAGCTGATTTTTGGTCATTGCTACCGATTCTAAACTTTGATTCGGTGTAGGTTTGAACAAAAGTTCTACTTGGTGCTTGCCTTCGAGTAATGTTTTGAAATCAAGCGCAATCAAACTTCCTTGGCTGTAGGTTTTGCCAGCAACTGTCCAATCCGATTTGAGTTGCACAATCGCTTTTCCAAATTTGATTCCAAGTAAGGCCGCATCATCTGGAATATTTAGCAAGAGATTTTGTCCATTTTGATAAATATATGATTTGTTGGTGTAAAAAGAAAGACTTTTTGTGAGGAGTAGGTAAGGTGTTTCCCCATCGCGTAAAACAGAGCCACCGTTGTAAACGTCAGTCGGATCACCCGAAAGCAAGGTTTTGGCTTCCGAAAGTGGTGTGCCTCGTTTCCACCATTTCACGATTTTTGGATACCCCGATTCGGTCAATGATCCTGGGCCAAAGTCGGTAGCCACGATTAAATTGTTTTCATCCCAATATTGAATGCTGCTTTTGGCCTCGGGTAAGAAAATACCATTGGACACAAACTGTTTGGTTCGCACATCAAATTCGCGCGTTTCATGGGCATCGCCGCCGCCATTGGAAAGATTAACCAAATACAATCCATTCCCAGGATATAAAGGTGTTGCGCCATGAAAAACCCATTTTTTTTGTTCTTTCTCCGATAAGGCATCCAAGTCCAATAGAATGTCCCAATTGGATTTTCCCGCATTGTAATCGGCCGTGGTCATTCGTCGCCAAATTCCACGCACATGGGTAGCATCTTGCCAAAAATTATACACATAATCCCCAGTTATCGATGGATAGACAATGCGATCTTTGGCATTCAAAATAGTCAGTGCTTTTTGATACAGGGAGGCATAATCTTTCTCAGCTTCCAGTACGGAAAAGGTTTTTTGATTTTGATTATTGACAAATTCAAGCGCTTTTTTTCCATCGATTTCCTCCAAATCGAGGTAGGAATCTTCTTGGGCTGTGGTGGATAGCGAAGCAATTGTCATCAGTAAGAGGGTTATATTTTTTTTCATGTAAAAAAAGTATTGTTGGGTTAAATATAGCCGAAGCCTTGCAATAAAAAAAGCTGCCTACAAGAGAGACAGCTTTTTTAACGCTTTTTTTAGAATTTTTAGGCCAATTGTTCAAAACTACGTTTCACGAAAGCCGTTAATTCTTCCCCTTTTAGAAGACCTTGGGCAATTTTAGCCAAATCCAACGCTTGTTTGATGAGTTTTTCTTGTGTTTCCCCTTCTGTTTCCAACAAACGTGTCGCCAAGTCGGCATTGGTATTCACCAACACATTGTACATTTCAGGGAAATTGCCAAATCCCATCATTCCGCCTCCTGTTTGACTCATTTCTTTCATACGACGCATGAATTCGGGTTGGGTCAAAATGAAAGGGGCAGCCGAACTGTCCATGGCTTCCAGTTGCAAAGTATAGTTGGCTTTAGGGATGACATTCTCCAAAATTCCCTTCAACTTTTCTTGTTCCTCCTCCGAAAGTTTTGACGGTGTTGTGTCCTCTTTTTGAATCAATTTATCAATATGATCGGCATCTACGCGGGCAAAAGTTAGGTTCTCATTGTCGGTTTCCAATTTTTGAATCAAATGCGACACAATAGGCGAGTCCATTACGAGCACTTGATAGCCTTTTTCTTGGGCAATATCAATGTAACTGTGTTGTTGTTCTTTGTTGGAAGTATACAAAACTACCAATTTCCCGTTTTTATCGGTATGGGTGTCTTTGAGTGTTTCTTTCAATTCAGCCAAGGTGTAGTAGGCCTCATTCACAGTGGGATAAAGGACAAAATCCCCTGCTTTTTCATAAAATTTAGGTTCGGTAAGCATTCCGTATTCCAATACGATTTTGATATCGTTCCATTTCTTTTCAAAGTCCTCGCGGTTTTCAGTAAAAAGGGCTTTGAGTTTGTCGGAAACTTTACGGGTAATGTAATTGGAAATCTTTTTCACATTACCATCGGCTTGTAAATAAGAGCGCGATACGTTTAACGGAATGTCTGGCGAGTCAATTACTCCACGCAACATGCCCAAAAATTCAGGAACAATTCCTTCTACGTTGTCGGTTACAAACACCTGATTTTGGTACAACTGGATTTTATCTTTTTGCATTTGAACTTCCTGCGACATTTTGGGGAAGTACAAAATTCCAGTAAGGTTGAAAGGATAATCTACATTTAAGTGGATGTAAAATAGCGGGTCTTCAAATTGCATCGGGTACAATTCTCGGTAGAAGTTTTGATAATCTTCGTCCTTCAAATCCGAAGGTTGTTTGGTCCAAGCAGGGGAAGGATTGTTGATGATATTGTCTACGTCGATGTATTCTGTTTTGTAATCGTCGCCCGCCTCTTCGGGTTTGGGTAAAGCTTCTTTACGTGTCCCGAATTTAATCGGAATCGGCATGAATTTGTTGTATTTACGCAACAATTCACTGATACGGAATTCTTCCAAAAATTCGGTGGAGTCTTCGGCAATGTGTAAAATGATTTCAGTGCCTCGTTCGGTTTTGTCGTGGGGTACTAGGGTAAACTCGGGACTACCGTCACAGGTCCAGTGTGCTGCAGGTTCGTCTTTGTACGATTTGGTGATGATTTCCACTTTCTCAGCAACCATAAATGCCGAGTAAAAGCCCAAACCAAAATGACCGATGATTCCGGCATCTTTGGCAGAATCTTTGTATTTTTCTAAAAACTCCTCAGCGCCTGAGAATGCGACTTGGTTGATGTATTTTTCAACCTCTTCGGCGGTCATTCCCAATCCTTGGTCGATGATGTGTAATTTTTTACCGTCTTTGTCAATTTTAATTTCAATCTGTGGCGTACCATACTCTACGTTAGCTTCTCCAATACCCGTAAGATGTTTTAATTTTAAAGTGGCATCGGTGGCATTGGACACCAATTCGCGTAAAAAGATTTCATGGTCGCTGTATAAAAACTTTTTTATAAGAGGGAAAATGTTCTCGACGGAAACATTGATTTTTCCTGTTGACATAATACACAATTTTTGAGTTACACAATTTGCATTTTGGTAAGCAAAGAGAATACCAACTCCTATTAAACTGACAAATTGTCGTAGTATCCATTGCCATTAACATTACGTTAAATTCTACCTAATTTTAGGGGGAGCGTTGTATTTTTGTGGGAGTTTTTAACCCTAAAAAAGCAACTCATGAAAAAAATGATGTATGCCTTGATGTTGTTGGTGCTCTTTAGCGCTTGCAAATCTAAATCGGCAACCAATACCCGATTAGACAACAAAACCGAAGTCGCCCTGAAAGGCAATTGGACGTTGACAAAAGTTTTTTATCCAGGAGCTGAGGTGATCAAAATCACTTCTTTTGATTTGGCAGATTCCCAATGTTTTGTGGGAAGCCAATGGCGTTTTATCTCCAATAACAATAAAGGAGAGTTTTCTTTAAACAATGCTTCGTGTATGGCATTCAGTTCGCCTTTCACATGGTTTATTAACAAAGAAGGACAATTTGTAATGAAAATCCTTAATGAAACCAAAGCGCGTAAAGTTACCGAGGGCTATGCGCTCCAGGTTGGAGCCGTTACCAATTCTAGTTTTGAACTTACCGATCAAGTCAATGTAGGCGGTAAAAATGTTAATGTAGTGTATCAATTTTCAAGAAACTAAAACCTAAACACGATGAAAAAAGGAATTGCAATAGTAATGGTGGGACTTCTAACCTTAGGTCCCTTGGCCGGTTGTGAAGCGGTGAAAAATACAAACAATACCCAACGTGGTGCGGCTATTGGTGCGGCGGCGGGTGCTGTTTTGGGTGGTGTCATCGGAAATAATGCAGGAAAAGGCGGGAATGGTGCTTTGGGCGCAGTGCTTGGGGGCGTTGTTGGTGGAGTTGCAGGTGGCGTTATTGGGAATAAAATGGACAAACAAGCCCGTGAAATCCAAACGGCATTACCCGGTGCGCAAGTCGACCGCGTAGGGGAAGGTATTAAATTGGTTTTGGGAGAAAATGCGGTCCGTTTTGATTTTAACAAAGCCACATTGACAGCGGCGGCACGAACTAATTTGGATAAGTTAGTACCCGTTTTCAGGGAGTATGCCGATACCGATATTAAGATTTTTGGCTATACTGATTCTAAAGGTGCCGATGCTTATAACCTCGATTTGTCTGAAAAGCGAGCCTTGGCCGTTGAACGTTATTTAGAATCCAAAGGCTTAAACATGTCGCGTTTTCAAATCGTAGGTATGGGAGAAGCCGATCCGATAGGGGATAACGAAACGGAAGCAGGTCGTGCTATGAATCGACGGGTTGAGTTTTCGATCGTAGCCAATGAAAAAATGAAACAAGAAGCCCAACGCGAGGCGGGTCGCTAACTAAAAACAACGTTCGGTAACCCCGGACGTTTTTTTTTGCCGAAAAAATTAACAAAATATTTTGTTTAACAATTTGGTTGAAATATTAAACACTTCTTATCTTTACAAAAAAATAGGACATGGAAACTGCAACGCCCAAAAAAGGAAGAAAAAAGATCGTAGACGATCAATCCATTATTTCGTTGTTTATGGATTCAGTGTTGAAAAACGACGCTGAACCCAAGAATGTTTACCTATTTTGTCACGAAGTTGGGATTAAGGAGTCCGATTTTTATATTCACTTTGGGTCCATTGAGGCATTAAAGGAAACGATATGGATGCAGTTTTTTGAACATGCTGTGGCTACGATGCAAAAGGATGAAGCTTATAATGCTTTTGTAGACCGTGATAAATTATTAACGCTATACTTTACTTTGTTTGAATTGCTCTCCTTGAATAGAAGTTATGTTTTGTTTCAATTAGAGGGTCATAAACAAGGGCTTAAGAATTTGAAATCTTTACGTGGAATGCGAAACCATTTTAAAGATTTTATCGTAGATAATGTTCAGTTCACCCAGGATACCGCTTGGAATGAGAAATGGGCAAAAATTTCAAAATCAGTCACGGCAGAAGCCGCTTGGGTGAATTTTATAGTGATTCTTAAATTTTGGATTGATGATACATCCAAGGGGTTTGAGAAAACAGACATTTTGATAGAAAAAACCGTCAACACCGCTTTTGATTTGATGCAAACGCAACCGTTGGAGCGTGTGATTGATTTGGGTAAATTTTTATGGAAAGAAAATCATAAGTAACCGATGAAGACCTTAGATAAAATTCCGACAGGCAAAATAGAACGCGCCGGTCAATTGGTCAAAACGGGTCTCAAAGTAGGCACCAATTATGTTGCTTACTATGGTGAAAAATTGGTTAATCCCAGTGTGTCGCGTGATAAATTGAATGAGAATAATGCGGAGGATATTTATGACGGACTCAAAAATTTGAAAGGCAGTGCCTTGAAAGTAGCTCAAATGTTGAGCATGGACAAAAGTATTATGCCCCAGCAGTATGTGGATAAGTTTTCGCTGTCGCAATTCAGCGTTCCTCCACTATCTGCCCCTTTAGTAAGAAAAACGTTCAAAAAATATCTCGGTCAATATCCAGAGAACTTATACGATACGTTCACTCCCGACGCCACTAATGCTGCGAGTATCGGTCAGGTACACAAAGCAACGAAAGATGGGAAAAATTTAGCTGTGAAAATACAATACCCGGGCGTAGCAGAGAGTATAAGTTCGGATTTGGCTTTGGTCAAACCCTTTGCCATTCGAATGTTTAATTTGAAAGGTAAAGATTCGGAAAAGTATTTTAAGGAAGTGGAAGACAAATTGTTGGAAGAGACCGACTACGATTTGGAACTTCGTCAAAGTATCGAGATGACGCAATTGTGTAGTCATATTGAAAATTTGCGCTTCCCGAAATACTATAAAGAATATTCCTCGGCCAAGATTTTGACGATGGAATGGATCGATGGGTTGCATTTGTCGGAATTTGCCAAACAGAATACAGATCGTGCTTTTGGCGATCGTATTGGACAGGCTTTGTGGGACTTTTATATGTACCAAATGCATGCCCTGAAGCAAGTGCACGCCGATCCACATCCTGGAAACTTCCTCGTGGATAAGCAAGGCAACTTGGTCGCTATTGATTTTGGGTGTATCAAAAAAGTTCCTATGGAATTTTATACGCCGTATTTTGAATTGGCCAATAAGGAAAGTATCAACAATCCAACGATTTTCAATCAAAAACTCTATGAGTTGGAGATTTTACGTCACGATGATACCCCACAAGAGATTGTTTATTTTACGAAAATTTTCCATGAGTTGTTGCAACTCTTTACACTACCCTTTCACGCCGATCATTTCGATTTTTCGGATGAAGATTTTTTCGGAAGAATTGCGGTGATGGGGGAGGAGTTTGCCAAAGATACGCAGTTGCGCAAAATGAATGGAAATCGCGGTTCGAAGCATTTTTTATACATCAACCGCACATTTTTTGGATTATACAACTTGTTACACGATATCAAAGCACGTGTAGACACACGCTACTTTGAAAAATACTTGCGATAGGAGCAAGTTACTGTTTGTTTATTTATTGGTTAGGTTGATAAGAGCAATACGTCTATGTATTGCTCTTATTGTTTTACCTAACTTGTTGTATTTCAAAATAACTTTTGCCCGAAAAACCATCGAGGGTTACCCCTGCTTGGTAGTTTTCGATATAAATTTCGACATAACCAACCAACAGCCAAATTGACCAAACAGGTTACCGTGCGACTAACCGGTCCATTGGCAATATGGTTTCCTGAGTTTTGTTGCTAAAGGACGCTGTTAACATATAAGCCAATAGAATAGAATTAGCCATTGCTTTGATTCTTCTATTTTGTGTCTTTTTTAGACGTAAAATTGAAACGGGGTGTCGTTGAAGACTTTCTGTTTATTTACCTTTGTTCCATGCTTAAAGTTTCCTCTATTTCTTTTTCGTATCAAAATGAACCTACGCTGAAGACCATTGATTTTTCACTTCCACAAGGGAGTTGTCATGCGATTATTGGCGAAAGTGGTTGCGGAAAAAGTACACTTTTAAAAGCTATCTATGGGTTGTATGATCTTGATGAAGGTCAAATTTTTTGGAATGAAATAGAAATTCTGGGGCCCAAGTACCATTTGATTCCTGGGATGGAGTTTATGAAATATTTGGCCCAAGATTTTGATTTAATGCCCTATATTACAGTGGCTGAAAATGTGGGGAAGTATTTGTCCAATTTTTACCCCGATCAAAAACAAGAGCGCATATTTGAACTTTTAGACACTGTTGAAATGACCGAATATGCCCATGTAAAGGCCAAATATTTAAGCGGTGGGCAAATGCAACGGGTCGCTTTGGCTCGTGTTTTGGCCAAAGAACCCGAAGTTTTATTATTGGACGAACCCTTTAGTCATATTGATAATTTTCGAAAAAACAGTCTGCGTCGGAAATTATTTCATTACCTAAAAAAACAAAGTATTACCACCCTTATTGCCACGCACGATACCACCGATGTATTATCGTATGCCGATACTGTTTTGGTGATGAAAGCCGGCAATGCCATCGCACAAGGAACCCCGAAGGAGTTATACCATACTTCGGATTCGTATGTAGCCTCACTTTTTGAGGAAGTATCGATTTTGGAAGTAGGAGGTCAAACTTATCACGTATTTCCGCATCAAGTGCAAATTTCCTCAAAAGGTATACCCGCCCAAGTAGAACAAAGCTATTTTAAAGGAAGTCATTATTTACTGGCGCTGCGAATAGGTATGGCATTGGTTTATGGTATTCATTTTGAACCCATCGCTGAAGGTTCCCAGGTCTTTGTTCAAATAACTTCCCGATAACCGCAATTTATTCTGCTTTTTTATCAGGAGAATATTCCAAAATATCACCCGGCTGGCAGTCCAATACCTTACAAATGGCCTCCAAAGTTGAAAAACGAATAGCTTTGGCTTTTCCAGTTTTTAATATCGATACATTGGAAAGCGTCAAATCGACCCGCTCAGAAAGTTCGTTCAACGACATTTTTCGTTTCGCCATCATGACGTCTAAGTTTACAATAATTGCCATCGTTATATCGTAAGTTCGTTTTCTTGTTGCATTTCAATGCCGCGTTTTACGACAAGGGATAAAACCAAAAGTATAATGCCCAATAAGAGCCAAACATCGGCGCCACCCATAAACAAGGTTTCATTATCGGGAAGTTCAATTTTCATAGCTGTGAGCTGTTTTAAGTAACGCGTTCCCCAAGCAGCAAAAAGACTAATCCCAAGGGCAATATAGGCCATATTGGATAAAAGTTTTTGCAAATGGATTGTAAAAGGCTTCTCAAGATCAAAGCGTTTTTCGGTAAACAATTTTAATACAATATAAAATAAAAGCGCCTTGAGCACCGCAACAATAAGCATGTGAATCATCAAAATGACAAAGTCACTAGGAGCTACTTCGACCAATTTGTCAAGAAAAAAATACTGAGCCGCATTGGGTTGATAACTCACCGCGTAAAGTACATTAAATAATACCGTCCCCGCTTGAATGCATAAACCGATAAATACAATCCACGTGAGACCTTTAAAAATTTGTAAAAGGGTTTGTGTTGAAATTTTTATTTCCATGGGGTAGGGTTTTTAATTCGGGGTAAAAATAATAAAAATTTATTGAAAAACAATAAATAAATAGTTTTTAACATAAAAAAGCCCGAAAGATTAACTTCGGGCTTGTCACTTTTATAAGGAGTGATTTAGTTCTTCAAGTGCTTTTCCAAGAATTGATCTTGCTCCCAAAGTAAATGCAAAATATTTTCCTTGGCAGCATATCCGTGGGATTCTTTGGGGAGTAAAACCAATCGTGCAGGTGTGCCCAAGCCTTTCAACGCCTGGAAATACCGTTCCGATTGCAAGGTAAATGTCCCCGGATTGTTATCGGCATCGCCATGTACCAATAACAAAGGGGTCTTCATTTTTTCGGCATTCATAAAGGGCGACATGGTGTTGTATATGCCCGGAACATCCCAATAATTGCGTTGCTCACTTTGAAACCCAAATGGAGTCAGTGTTCGGTTGTACGCCCCACTTCGCGCAATACCACAGGCAAATAAATTAGAATGTGTTAGCAAATTCGCCGTCATAAATGCCCCGTACGAATGGCCTCCTACACCCACTTTTTTAGGATTAATATACCCCAAATCGTTAACGGCATTAATTGCAGCTTCGGCATTGGCCACCAATTGCGGAATAAAAGTGTCGTTGGGTTCGGTCGTTCCTTCCCCAATAATCGGGAACGATGCGTCATCAAGCACAGCATAGCCTCGGGTTACCCAATACACAAAAGAACCATAGTTGGGAAAAGTAAATTCGTTGGGATTCTTGTCACTTTGCCCTGCGGAATTTTTGTCTTTAAACTCGGCAGGATACGCCCAAATCAACAACGGAAGTTTTTCTTTTTTAGCCACTCGGTCATAATTGGCGGGCAAGTACAAAGTACCTGAAAGTTCTACGCCATCATTGCGTTTGTATTTAATCACCTCTTTATATACATTTTTAATGCTTTCAAAAGGATTCTTAAATTGAGTAACTGGTGTTAACTTCCCTGATTTTAAATTGCGGAAAAAGTAATTTGGGAATTCGTTTTTGGATTGAATCATGACGAGTAATTCGCCTTTTTTGAAGTCTTCAATCGAAAGTAAATCTTCTTTTTTGTCTTTTAATTTGGATTGATACAATCGCTTGGTTTTCAATGTTTTTAAACTAAATTCATCCACAAAAGGAAACTGCCCTTCTTTGGTGAATCCATCGCCCAAAAGGTATAAATTGTCATTTTCGATGGCCAAAACATTTCGATTATACGCATTGCGCTTGGTTTCAAAATTACCCGGGTCAGCGTAAATGTCTTGTGAATTTACATCCCATACAATTTTTGGATTCGTATTATTGATCGAAGGATTAACGAAGTAGGTTTTTTGATTTCGCGTATCATACCAATCATCATACACAAAGGCTACTGTTTCATTCCCCCAAGTGATTCCTGCAAAACGTTGTTGGGTTCGCATAAATTCACGTGGTTCCCCTGTAAAGGGCGCTTCCCAAACCCATAATGCATCGCGGTGTGTTGCCGTTTTTCCCGCATCGCCCTCATCCAATGCTTCTGCAAAAAATAATGTTGCGGGTTGATCAGGTCGCCAAGTCATGTTTCGTTTTCCTTTGCGTACCGAAGAAAATCCTTTGGGCATAATCTCTGTCAAAGGGACTTCGTTTACTTGTTGCACCAAAGTACCGTCGGTTCGATACACAGAAGAGCGTTGCGGAAAACGACTCATAGGTACGATATACGAGTAAGGACGCTCAATTTGCGTAAGCATCAAATAGTTTCCATCAGGGGAAAAGCTCATGCCTGCATAAATGGCAGCCGGTTTATATAAGTTTTTTTTGCCATCAAGTCCAATCCAGTATAACTCCGATTGCACCAATGCGTCAAAATTGGCTTCGTCGGTTTTGTTTTTTAATAGGTCTTGGTAGGTGCGGTTTTGCGACTTTTTACCCTCACTCACCGAAACCGTAGGGCCGGTAGGTAAGTCCTTTTTTTGGTCAACCAAGGCCGCACGTTGGACTGGTAATTGCAAGACCAATAATTGGGAATTGTCGTTTTTCCAGAGGAAGGGCGAACCCAAATTGGCATTCAAAACGGCCTCTGTAAGGCGCTTGGCCGTAGCGCTTGCCACATCAATTACCCACAATTCAACGCCAGTGGCAGTGGTATGCGTGAAAGCAATTTTTTGTTCATCAGGCGACCAGGTGATAAAGGCAATCTTCGGATTTTCAGGCAATCCCTTGACTTGCATTTCCTGCGTATCTTTTACTTTCCGCAGTTTTAGATTATTTACATAGTTGGTCGTACTTGCAATATTGGTAATGGGATTGATCCGTAAACCAGCCAATCGCATTTCCTCTTGATTCAAGTCGTCAAGAGATTTGTAAGTATTTCGATACGAAAGCAACATATAGTTTTTCTTGCTATCCATCGATACCGAAGGAGCGCGCTGGTAATCGGCCAAAGCCATAATTTCGGCAGGTGGTTTTTGGTACGTAACATTTTCCTGAGCCCAAGTGGTGGCAGTTATCAGGAATAAAAAGAAAGCTTTTAATTTCATGGTTTTTGGTTTGTTAATCGTTTGTATTAACGAAATCGTTTCACGGAGTTAAAACTCTTATTTTTATTTGAATCGAACGACTAATAAAACGTTAATTTTTTTACTTTTGGTCAAATTCCAACCCGATGAAAACAATGCGATTGCTGCTTTTATGCTGTTATTTTCCTCTGTATGCACAGTTAACCTGGGCACCGCTTCCCAACATTACCGTCAATACCAACGGACAGCGTTTTGATGATGTGTTTTTTTTAAATGAAACTACCGGTTGGGCTGCCAATGGGTATTATGCCGCGGTCTATAAAACCACCGATGGCGGTCAAAATTGGGTGTTGCAAACCAACAATGCCCTTTTGGGGAGTGATCACTATTTTCGGAATATCGAATTCATCGATGAAAATATTGGGTTTTTAGGCACTTTGAATGGTAAGTTTTACCGCACAACGGATGGCGGTGTTACGTGGAATTTAGTCTCTATTTCGCCCAATCCACAAGCGATTTGCGGCCTTGATGCTATAGGAGCAACGGTGTACGGTTGCGGAGCTTATTTTTCTCCTGCCTACATGATAAAGTCTACCGATAGCGGCCAAACTTGGCAATATACCGATATGGCAGCCTATGCCAATGCGTTGGTTGAAGTTCTTTTCTTGGATGCGCAAACAGGTTACGCCTGCGGAAATAATGCCGCTGGAGCATTAATCCTAAAAACCACCGATGGCGGACAAACTTGGTCGGTAGTGTACAACGGTTCGATTCCGGGCGAGTACGTTTGGAAGCTGCAGGTTTTACCCAATAATCCCAATCAAATCTTTGGCGCAGTGCAATCGTTTGGTCCTCAGACTGGAAAATTGATTACCTCTAGTGATGGAGGGCAAACGTGGACGACCAAAACAGCCCCTGAAACCGGAATTCAAGCAGTGGGTTTTCTCGATGCCAATCACGGATGGATGGGCGGCTACTCGGCAGGGATTTATGAAACCATCGACGGAGGCGATACCTGGGTAAATACCAATGTGGGGGGAAATTTGAACCGCATTTTTATGGTGAATTCGACCTTAGCCTTTGCTTGCGGCACCACCATTTATAAGTTGTCGGGTAATTTGAGTACCACTACTTTTGAAGACCAAGCTCGGATGCCGTTGCAGGTTACCGTTGCTCCCAATCCTATTCGCGATAAATTGCAACTGACTATTGAATATTTGGGAACTGATCATTTGAACTTAGGGTTGTATGATGCCCAAGGCAAATGGTTGAAAACATTGATAGTCGACGAGATTCAACACAAAGGACCCAAAGCGTATCAATTTGATTTTCCCTATCCTTCGGGCGTGTATTATGTAAATCTGCATACCAATACGGGCCGGCAATCAGTTAAAATTGTAAAATAGGTCTAGGATTTAGGGGCTTAAATTTTTTCAAAAGCAATGTTTTTTGGGTGGTAATCAGGTCAGTTTTTAACAATTCACTAAATTTGTGGACTTAATTTTGTAAAAAAGAAGTCTATGTATCGTTCCAAAATAAAAGGCTTAGGCTTTTATGTTCCCGATAATGTTGTTACCAATGATGATTTGTCCCAACGCATGGATACCAATGACGCTTGGATTCAAGAACGTACTGGGATTCAAGAGCGTCGACATGTGATTCGTGGCGAAGATACGACCACCTCGATGGGTGTCAAAGCTGCCAAAATAGCCATTGAACGCGCTCAAATTTCTAAAGACGATATCGATTTTATCATTTTTGCTACTCTTAGTCCCGATTATTATTTTCCGGGACCAGGCGTGTTGGTGCAGCGTGATTTGGGACTAAAAACGGTCGGGGCACTCGATATCCGCAACCAATGTTCAGGATTCGTATATGCACTTTCCATTGCCGATCAGTACATCAAAACAGGCATGTACCAAAACATCTTAATCATCGGTTCCGAATTGCACTCCCATGGGTTAGACATGACCACACGAGGGCGCGGCGTTTCCGTCATTTTTGGCGATGGGGCAGGAGCGGCGATTATCAGTCGTGAAACCGATATGCAAAAAGGAATTCTTTCGACTCATTTACATTCCGAAGGACAACACGCTGAAGAATTGGCCTTGATTGCACCCGGGATGGGACAGCGTTGGGTTACTGATATTATTCGCGATAATGATCCCAATGATGAATCGTATTTCCCGTATATGAACGGCCAATTTGTGTTTAAAAATGCAGTGGTTCGTTTCACAGAAGTCATAAATGAAGGTTTGGAAGCCAATCATTTGCAGGTTTCCGACATCAATATGTTGATTCCACATCAAGCTAATTTGCGTATTGCTCAATTCATTCAACAAAAGTTCCGCTTACAAGACGATCAAGTCTACAATAATATCATGAAGTATGGCAATACTACAGCCGCTTCGATTCCAATTGCGTTGACCGAAGCATGGGAGCAAGGCAAAATTAAAGAAGGTGATTTAGTCGTTCTGGCTGCTTTTGGTAGTGGTTTTACCTGGGGAAGTGCAATTATTCGATGGTAATTTAACTCCTATCCTAAAATAAAAAAAGCCCGATGGAATGTCGGGCTTTTTCATGTACAAACGTAATTACTTTCCTTTTTATTTGGGGCAAAAAGGTGTTATCGTTTCAACGCAAAATGCGCTCTAAATTCTTTTTCTTGGCCATCTTTCTGATAGGTTATAGAGAACCAATAATCATCTGAAGGCATAAGGGCATTGTTGTAAGTGCCATCCCATCCCGATCCCGAAGGTTTGATTTTTGTAAGTACTTTTCCATAACGGTCATAAATGTAGATATAAGCTACTTCTTGATCGCGTAGGTCACGAATATTCCACGTTTCATTGGCACCGTCACCATTAGGAGTAAAGAAATGCGGGTAGTTCACCACAACAATTTGCGATACGGTAAGACCACAACCGTTTTTGTCACGAACCGTCAATGTATGGAAACCACTCATTACATTGTAAAATATTGGACTGTCTTGAAACTCACCGTTATTTAATTGGTACTCATATTCACCGCTGCCTTGCGCATTGACCGTCAACGTTTGCGAATCTGCAAAATCTTCACTCACGGTGTAGGTTACAATGGCCGGTTCAGAAGGAGTTACAGTCACCATTACTTCCTCTGAAGCACATCCTGTGGCATTGTTTGTAGCAATAACACTGTATACACCAGGAGCAAGAACGGTATACATGGCGCCTGTTCCGACTTGATTACCTGCTTCATTATACCAGCGAATGGTGTGTGTAGATGCCGATAGACCACTGTTTAAAGTGTACGATTGGATAAGCTGATTGGTATTGGTGTTGTAGCAAATGATACCATCTTGTGGTGTTGGCTCAGGTAATTTATTGATGATGAATTGAAGCGCACGTACTGCAAAACAATCCGGTGCCAACGTGTTGCTTACACGAACATACACAAGGGCAGCAGCACTTTGCGTAAGGGAAGCTGTATTGCTTTGTGCATCAATCAATGTAGCGTGATAGGTAACTACAAATTCAGGTCCGCTTTGGTTCCCCAATACGGTAGTGTTGAATTGCGTTAAATCAAGGCTAAGCACACCATCGTTTGTTCCATCAGTATCACAAAAAGTTCGTTGTGCTACAGGAACCGCTTGAGCTGTTGGAGCAGGAACAATTGTTACGGCAAACGATGTTTCATCGGTACAGTTGGGAGTGTATCCCGATTGACCAAACACGTAGATGGTTTGACTTTGGGTGACCACACTGCCCACAGCAATTTGTCCTCCTGTACCGTTGGGTCCGTTGAAATAGTTCCCTGTAGTTAAAACCGGTAAAACATAGCTCGAACAAGAAACAACATTGTTCAATTGCGGAACATTATAAATTGTGATTGAAAAACTAGTTTCTGTAAAACAGTTTGGTGTTGTTCCCGTTTCAGCATATACATACAATGTTTGATTTGCAGTGATAACTGTACCTGCGACCACTAAATCTCCTCCTTT
>CANHRI010000018.1 GCA_947463515.1 Flavobacteriaceae bacterium | reverse complement strand
TTTTTCCGTTTGTTTTTTGTAATCCGACAATACGGTATGCGTGGTCAACGTCAAATCCAACGATGGCGTATTTCGGGCTTGTCCCCGGCGGATATCGTATTCATAGCGTTGATTGTACTGCATTTCATACTGGGTATTCCAACTTTCGGAATCGGAAAGGGTGTAATTCAAAAACAGCTTTCCTCGGATATGACGTACTTCCTGTTTGGGATTGGAAATTCCATACCCAAAATCACCCACAAAATAGGGCTGGCCGCTGGTTATGGCATAGTACAAATCGGTAACATTTCCAATATGAGAGGCGGTTAAAATGGCCATTTGCGATTGATAAAAACTCGCCGCAGCTCCCCAAACCACTTTTTTTCCAATATGTTTCACATCACCGCTAAACGAATACTCACGGCTCCCCGAATTGGACAGCACATAATCGGGAGTTTCTCGATCGCCAAAATACTTCATGCCGGTTTGTACATTCCATGCCCAATCGCAAAAATTTCCACGGTGAACCGCAGCATTGACGGCACCTCCGCGTCCATTTGAGTGCAAACTGACTACAGCGCTACCCGAAAGCGTGTCTTTGGCAAATACATGGGGTTCAATAAGTATAAGTCCCCCAATGGCATCACCTCCATATTGCAATGCACCAGCCCCTTTGATTACACTGATTTTCCCTGCCGTATTACTATCAAAATTGGGCGCATGATCAACCCCCCATTGTTGGTCTTCACTGCGAATCCCATTGACTACCACAGGAACACGACTGCTGTGCAATCCTTGAATGACTGGTTTGGCAACGGTACTTCCTGTTCTCAAAATACTTACGCCAGGAATTTCAGCCAAAACTTCAGCCAGACTTCGCGCTGCATTTCGTTGCAACTCGACCGTTTTTACTTTTGCTTCCACCACAAGACCTTTGTTGGAAATAGGATTCCCTTTGACAGCTACTTCTTGCAATAACACGGGGTCTTTTTGCAAGCGAAGCACCAAATCTTGTGCTTGGGTTACCACAATAAGCGTATCCTTCCGTACGTAACCCACATACGTAACAAACACTTTGTGCTTGCCTTGGGGGACATTACGAAATTGAAATGTGCCGTCTTTTTGTGCATTGACGGACTGGTCGGAAAGGTGAATATGCGCGCCTTCGAGCGGTTGCTGTTGGGAACCATATACAATCCCCGTTACGGTGTGTTGCCCAAATAAAAGGAAACCCCACAGCAAGGAGATGACATAAAAAATTCTTGACATGGATAATGCATTAAGATCATACAAACGAATGTATTATCCTAAAGGCGGTGCGCGAAGGGCGGGGTGAAAACCGGAATATCCGGAAATCGAAATACTATGGAAAGAAAATAATTCCTTGGGGAAATTGGAATCCGGCCAAAGCGTGAATCCCAATGCAATGGGTTTTAAGTAAGCCCCAAAGGCAAACTCACATTGAAAACACTTTTCATAATCATGATGCGCGTGAGAAACCTCGGTAGTCCCTTGGGTATAATGATGATGGCAGTGCGCAGTTTCAAATTCGTGCGCAATATGACCAACCGCATGGACCGCCTGCAACACGACAACTCCCAAAAAGGCGAGGGATAAAATACCACCAAAAAGTAACCGACGAACATTCATCATGGGTCAAAGATAAAGTTTCGGCAAAAAAATTCCCGTCGATTTACCATTTTTTTAAGAACCGACGGGAAGATATTTTGTAGGAAGCGGATTATACGAGTCCTTGCGCTACCAAATACTCGGCAATTTGAATAGCATTGGTGGCCGCTCCTTTGCGCAAATTATCGGCCACTACCCACATGTTTACCGTATTTGGCTGACTTTCATCTTGGCGAATGCGGCCCACAAACACCTCATCTTTCCCATGAGCATACAGCGGCATGGGATAGGTATAGGTGTCGGTATTGTCTTGTACGACTACGCCGGGTGTGTGATGTAAGATCTCGCGAATTTCATTTAAATTACACGGATGATGAAACTCTACATTCAACGCCTCACTGTGGCCCCCGACAACGGGAATACGTATGGCTGTGGCCGTTACATGAATCGTGTCGTCGCCGATGATTTTTTTGGTTTCGCGGGTGAGTTTCATCTCCTCTTTGGTGTAGCCGTTGTCTTCAAACACATCGCATTGCGGGATGGCGTTGCGGTGAATTTGGTATTTGTAGGCCATTTCCCCTTGCACGCCAGCATATTCATTTTCCAGTTGTTGTACCGCTTTCACCCCTGTTCCGGTAATGGATTGATAGGTGGAAACGACCACGCGTTTCACGCCATATTTTTTATGTAAAGGAGCCAAAACCATCACCATTTGAATGGTAGAACAGTTGGGATTAGCGATGATTTTATCGGCTTTAGTCAATTCGTGCGCATTGATTTCGGGTACGACCAATTTCTTGGTTGGATCCATGCGCCAAGCCGAAGAGTTGTCGATGACGGTGGTCCCCACTTCAGCAAATTTCGGTGCCCAATCAAGGGAGGTTTGGCCGCCAGCGGAAAACAACGCGATATCAGGGTGCATGTCTACTGCTGTTTGCAATCCGACTACAGTGTAGCCCTTCCCTTTCCAGGTGATTTCTTTCCCAACCGACTTCTCGGAAGCGACAGGAATTAATTCGGTTACGGGAAAATTTCGATTGGCTAACATTTGTAGCATCACTTCGCCTACCATACCGGTAGCACCAACAACGGCAACTTTCATGGTCTTTATTTTTAAGTTGAAATTTGAGTAGTTTGCGATTCAAGAAAATGAACAGTTCCTTGAACAGTCACGCAAAAATAACGAGAAATTACGTCGGTTGGTACATTTTAAAAAAAGAAAAACCACCCGCATTGGAGTGGCTTTAGTTAGAATATATAGGTAGCGGTTTACTTCTTCAATAAATCACGAATTTCGGCTAACAATTGCTCTTGTGTTGGTCCCGCAGGCGCAGCAGGAGCGGCTTCTTCTTTTTTCTTCATACCATTAATTCCTTTAACCATCAAGAAGATGACAAAGGCAATTACTAAGAAACTGATTACTGCGGCTAAAAATTTACCGTACAAGATTCCTCCCTCGGTTTTTAATCCGGCTAAATCTTCCACATGTGCGGCTTTCAAGGCAGGATTCAACAAAGCGGGTGTAATTACATCCGACACTAATGACGTAACAATCGCGCCAAAAGCACCTCCAATGATGACCCCTACGGCCAAATCCATAGCATTACCCTTGGCGATAAAATCTTTAAATTCTGATACCATTCCCATTTTTATTCGTTTTTTAAGGTTAGTGTATCAAAGCTATGAATTTTAACAATAAATTTAGATTTTTAACCGTAAAAAATTACTCCCGATAAAAAATCCGCTTCACCCGTTGGGAAATCGAGGTCATGATTTCATAGGGAATAGTGCCCAAAACTTTGGCCATGTGCATCACCGAAGGATCTTTTCCAAAAATGATTACTTCATTGCCTTCCTTACAGTCGATATCGGTCACATCGACCATCAACATGTCCATGCAAATGCTACCGAGTATGGGAGCTTTTTTATTTTTAATGGTTACATACCCTTTACCATTGCCCCAATGGCGCGAGATTCCGTCGGCATAACCAATGGGTACCGTAGCGACGCGCGTAAGGCGTTCAGCCATAAATTTGCGGCTATATCCTACGCTTTCGCCGGATTCGATGACCCGAATTTGCGAAATGACCGACTTTAACGTGGCAACTTGCTCCAGCAATTTTTGTTCGTCTTCGTCATTGGATATTCCATACAACCCGATGCCTAAACGTACCATATCGTATTGCGCTTGACGGAAATTGGAGATGCCCGAAGTATTTAAAATATGACGAATGGGTTGTATGTCCAACGCCTCCATTATTTGCGTCGACAAATCGTCAAACAAAGAAAGTTGAGCCAAGGTAAAATCGACAAACTTCATGTCGTCACTCGCGGCCAAATGCGACAAAATACTTTTCACCTCTACGGCTTGGGTTTGCTGCAAACGGGCAATCAAAGCGGGAATATCTTGTTCCATAAATCCCAATCGGTGCATCCCCGTATCGAGTTTGATATGAATAGGAAAACGCTTCAATTTTTTCTGCTCTGCCAATTTGACAAAAGCATTCAACCCCTTTAAAGAGTAAATCTCAGGTTCGAGTCCGTGTTGCATCAACGAAGGATAACTCGTGCTCTCAGGATTCAAAACCATAATCGGCAAATTGATTCCCGCTTGTTTTAATGCCACTCCTTCATCGGCAAAAGCTACTCCCAAGTAATCTACCTTGTGGTGGGCGAGCAATTTGGCAATTTCATAGCCTCCATTGCCGTAACTGAATGCCTTAACCATCACCATAAGTTTGGTATTGGATTGTAATTTGGCTTTGTAAAAATTGAGGTTGTGACTGATGGCATTGAGGTTGATTTCAAGCACCGTTTCGTGGGTTTTCTCCTCCAAAACCGTCACTATATCTTCAAAATGAAAATGGCGTGCTCCTTTAATTAATATTGTTTCTTGTTCAAAAACCACGCTATCGATCACCTCCAAAAAGGCTTGGGTCGAAGGGAAAGCCAAACAATTGGGAAACTTCCGTTTGTACGTACTAATGGTAGGTCCAATAGCAATCACACGGTTGATATGATTGGACACCACTAGCAGCGAAACTTGAGCATACAAGGCATCATTGTCCAAACCACTCTGAAAAATATCCGAGAGAATGAGTGTTTTCTTTTTATACTGCTGCTGACTTTCCAAAAAATCCAAGGCGATTTTCAACGATTGAAAGTCCGAACTGTAGCTATCGTCAATTAAACGCGTTTGGTGCTGGCCGTTTTTGACTTTAAGTCGCATCTCCACAGGATACAATTGCGCCATGCGTTCTTGAATCACCGCTTCATCATAACGCAAGTACAACAGCACCATCAAACAATGCATGGCATTTTCTATAGAGGCAAAATCCGAAAACGGAATGACGACTTTAAAACATTGTTTTTGGTAGGTAATTCGCAATTCGGTGTAGTCGGGATGCTCGTTGGCCATGACAAATACATCCGCTTTTTTATCATCCGAACTCCAGGTAAACGTGCGTGTCGAAGACGGCAAAAAGGCTTCTATGGTTCGGTTTTTATTTAAAATCAAAAGCTCAACGGCCGAAAACAACGCAAGTTTTTCTTTAATTTTCTCACCCGCACTTTGAAAACCTTCGTCGTGCGCCGAACCGATATTGGTCAAGATTCCTAAGGTGGGTTGGATAATTTTTTGCAAATGCACCATTTCACCTACCGTCGAAATCCCAGCCTCAAAAACACCCAGGTTGTGCTTTTCATTTATTCCCAATACCGACAAAGGCACACCGACTTGCGAGTTGTAACTCTTGGGACTGCGAATAATATGGTAATCGGGACTCAATAAAAAATTAAGCCATTCTTTTACAATGGTTTTTCCGTTGCTACCCGTTACGCCAATAATGGGAAACGAAAATTCCGAACGGTAAGCCGTGGCCAATTGTTGCAAGGCTACCAAAGTGTCGGGAACAATTAAAAAATTGGCTTTCCCCACCAAGCTTTCGGGAATGCTATGAACCACAAAATTGGTCACCCCTTGCGCATACACCGTTTCCAAAAAATCATGCCCATCGTGATTCGGCCCGCGCAAGGCAAAAAACAAGGTGTGCGGGCCATTTTGAAGTGAACGACTATCTATAGACACGGCATCCACAATCGCGATATCGTGCGGTCCTTGAAATTGCGCTTTCAAAATGGGAATGAGGGTTCGAATGGAACGTGTCACAGCAGTTAAGAATTGGGTTCGATCGATAAATCCTCAGGGTCGTTGACTTCAATATGTTCGCGCATTGCTTTGTAATAAGCGGCACGACTAAGCGGTTCGTATTCTTCGGTTTCTCCCAAAAGAACGAGATTGTCGTTGTTGGATTTGCGGTAACTGTAATGGGCGAGATTGCCCGTGCGGGTGCATACGGCGTGGACTTTAGTCACATATTCTGCGGTAGCCATGAGCGCGGGCATGGGTCCGAAGGGATTTCCCTTAAAATCCATATCGAGTCCGGCCACAATGACACGAATGCCTGAATTGGCCAAATCATTGCAGATTTTTACGATTTCATCATCAAAAAACTGGGCTTCATCAATCCCCACCACATCGCAGCCTTGCGCCAAAATAGCAATGTTGGCGGCAGCAGGAACGGGTGTGGAGCGAATTTCATTTTTGTTGTGCGAAACCACCATTTCTTCATCATAACGCACATCGATGGCAGGTTTGAAAATTTCCACTTTTTGTTTGGCAAATTGCGCCCGACGTAAACGCCGAATCAATTCCTCTGTTTTCCCCGAAAACATGGAGCCGCAGATGACTTCTATCCACCCAAATTGCTCTTCGTGATTAACCGTATTTTCTAAAAACATTTACTAAATTGGTTAGATGAATTTAGGTTTTTCTGTTACATTTGTACAGAAACAAAAATATCAAAATTCCCATGACTTACTCCGGTTATTGGGATAAAGTTATGAAGAGTTTGCATATTTTTGAAGGAAATGACCGTACAAAAGACCCAACGCCGACTACCCTAAGGTAGCGATCGTATACCCAAAATTGTAATGCACCATGAAAAAAAGACTGGAAGCTGAATTGATTAGTATTGCACACCGCATTTTAAAACTTCGCAACAAATCGGAAGTAGACCAACTCTACACCGAAACCCGAAAATTATACGAAACCTTAGCGGTTTTAAAATTTTATGGCGATCACTATGAAGTTGTCAAAAACGACGTGGTTGCCGAAGATTTAGAATCCAAATTGGAAGACGCTTTAGACGCTCCAGAAGCAGCAGCCGCATTAGTGACAGCCAAAGTTGAGGCACCCGATGCGATTGTTGAGGAAACATCGAATGAAGAAATAATTGAAGTGGTTGTTGAAACTGCTACTGAAGAAACTACAGAAGAAGCTACAGAAGAAGCTGAGGAGGAAATCGAAGAAACGACGAAAAAAGCTGAAGTAGAACCAGAACATCAAAAGGAAGCAGAAGAAACCACCGAAGAAGAACCCGTAATTGTGGGAGAAATTACTTTGGAAGAGGAAGATGATGATGATGAAGTCCCAATGACAGAAGCCAAATCGGACTTGGATTTCGAACCTATTTTTGAATTGGCCGCTGAGCCTATGGAAGAAACGGTATCCCATTCGGAGCCTGAAGTTGCCGCCGCTCCCATAGAAGAACCCACCGTTGAGCCGCCTAAAAAAGACGAGCCCAAACAAATTTCCTTTGAAGAATTGCTAGGCGAAAATTACACCGAACCCATTTTTGTCAAACCCGACGATGTGGTCGTGCCCCCCTCGCTTAAAACGGTAATCGACGAACAAGGGAAATCACTCAATGAATTGCATTCGAAAAGCATCAATATTGGCTTAAACGATAAAATTGCCTTCGTGAAATATTTGTTTGCCGACAGCACCGAAGATTATAACCGTGTCTTGTCGCAATTGAATACCTTCTCCACTTTTTCTGAAGCCAAAGATTTTATCGACGAAATCATTAAACCCGATTACAACAATTGGGAAGGGGTGGACGATTATGCCGAACGATTTATCGCCATCGTTGCCAAAAAATTCTCGTAAATGGGTAAATTGTATTTGGTCCCTACGCCTATTGGCAACTTAGACGACATGACGTTTCGTGCCGTAAAAGTCTTGCAGGAGGCCGATATCATTTTGGCAGAAGACACCCGCAATAGTGGTAAACTTTTGAAGCATTTTGACATTGCAACACCCATGCAAAGCCATCACATGCATAATGAGCACAAAACGGTGGACTATTGGGTGAAACGTATCCAAGCAGGAGAAACCGTAGCCTTAATTAGTGATGCGGGCACCCCTGCGATTTCCGATCCTGGATTTCTGTTGACCCGAGCGTGTGTAGAACATGGGATTGAAGTAGATTGTTTGCCCGGCGCCACCGCCTTTGTTCCGGCTTTGGTGAATAGTGGCTTACCCAACGACCGCTTTATTTTTGAAGGTTTTTTACCCGAAAAAAAAGGACGACAAACGCGCTACCTCCAACTCGCCGAAGAAACCCGAACCATGATTCTGTACGTTTCTCCTCATAAATTGGTGAAAACTTTAGGGGAATTTGTGCAGTATTTTGGCTTCGATCGCCCGGTTTCGATTTCCCGAGAAATCACCAAATTGCACGAAGAAACCATTCGCGGAACCGCCGAAGAAGTCCTCAAACATTACGAAACCAAACCACCGAAAGGCGAAATTGTCGCTGTAGTGGCAGGGAAACCCACGAAATAAATGAGAATACATGTTTATATACGCCAACCTTTTAAAACCTAACTCTTATGCGCTGGAATTTTCACTCAAAGCCGAATCCCTCCGCCGTACGCCATTTGATGGACGTATTGCACATCGATGAACTCGTAGCCAACTTATTGGTGCAACGCGGCATCACCACCTACGAAGAAGCCAAAGCTTTTTTTCGCCCTACCCTAAACGACTTACACAATCCGTATCTCATGAAAGATATGGAGCAAGCGGTGTTTCGTATTGAACAAGCCATGAACAACCGCGAAAACATTCTCGTTTTTGGCGATTATGATGTCGATGGTACCACAGCCGTCTCTTTGATGGCCTCCTACCTTCGCAGCTTTTATCCCTACGTGGCAACCTACATTCCCGATCGCTATGCCGAGGGCTACGGCATATCTTATCAAGGAATTGATTTTGCCGAAGACAATGGCATGACTTTAATTATCGCTTTGGACTGCGGCATCAAATCCATCGATCATGTCAACTACGCCAAAGCCAAAGGCATCGATTTTATCATTTGCGACCACCACCGCCCTGGCGATACCTTACCCGATGCCGTGGCCGTTTTGGACCCCAAACGGGATGACTGTAGCTATCCGTATGACGAACTCTGTGGGTGTGGCGTTGGATTTAAATTGATTCAAGCCTTGTCGGAACGCCGTGGGCAAACAATTTTGGATTTGATTCCCTACCTCGATTTGGTCGCCACAGCAATCGCCGCCGATATAGTACCCATCACGGGGGAAAATCGGGTATTGGCCAAATTTGGCTTGCAAGTCATCAACGAGAATCCGAGACCCGGCATCAAAGCTTTGCTGACACAAGTCAAGAAAAGCGAACTCACCATAACCGATGTCGTGTTTATCATTGCGCCACGCATCAATGCCGCAGGTCGCATCCAACACGGAAACGCCGCCGTGAGTTTGCTGACCGAAATGAATTTGGAGCAAGCGGTAAAATTTGCCGCCGACATTGAACAACACAATAAAGATCGCCGCGAACTCGACAAAACCATCACTGAAGAAGCCTTGAAACAAATTCAAGAATTAAACGAAACCGATCGTTTTACCACCGTGGTCTACCAAGAAAATTGGCACAAAGGCGTCATCGGTATCGTAGCCTCTCGCCTCACCGAAACCTATTACCGTCCAACCATCGTGTTTACCAAGAGTGGTGATAAACTGGCCGCCTCCGCGCGATCGGTCAAAGATTTTGATTTGTACGAAGCCCTGGAAGCCTGTAGCGAACACCTTATTCAGTTTGGCGGACATAAATATGCGGCCGGCATGACCTTGTATGAAGAAAACTACCCTATTTTCAAAGCCGCTTTCGAAGAAGTGGTCAAAAATACCATCGACCCCAATCTTTTAATTCCCGAAATAGCGGTTGATGCTGAAATTCAGTTTTCGGAAATTACGCCCAAATTGATGCGACTACTAAAACAATTTGAACCCTACGGCCCAGGCAATATGACACCTACATTTCTCGCCAAAAACCTGTACGACACGGGCTATGGCAAACGCATTGGTAGTGACGAAACCCATTTAAAACTCAACCTCAAACAAGGGACTTCCGAAACGATAGGCGCGGTGGGTTTTGGCCTAGGCGACAAGGTAACTTTGATTGAAAACCGACAAAAAATTGATGCCGTTTTCTGTTTGGATGAAAATGAATTCAACGGTTCCGTAACTTTGCAACTCCGTTTGAAAGATTTACGCAATCACCATGACTAAAAACGACCCCTACGAAGCCCTGCGCTTTCGCGAATTTAACTTCTTCCTCCTCATGCGCTTTGCCTTGGTCTTCGCCTGGTCGATGCAATTTGTCATTATCGAATGGGAAGTGTATTCCATGACAAAAGATCCGCTATCGTTGGGAATTATTGGTTTGATGGAAATCATCCCCGCCGTGAGCATGGCGCTTTTTGCGGGACATATCGTCGATCAAAACGAAAAGAAAAGCCTGTTGGTCAAATGTTTAATAGCTTTTTCACTCATCAGTCTCGGCTTGTTTGCCCTAACTCTTCCGGCTATTAAAGCGAACTTTGCTGCTCAAAATTTGCTGTATGCCATCTATGCCCTAGTATTTTGTGGGGGATTGGTGCGTGCCTTTATCACACCTTCCGTATTTTCACTGTTAGGTCAGTTAATTCCCAAAAAAGTCTACCCCAACGCTTCTACCTGGAGTAGTTCGGTGTGGCAAATTGCGGCGGTAACAGGACCAGCGGTTTCGGGAATTGCCATTCGCTATTTTGGGGTGCATTATTCTTTGTGCTTTGTGTTTGGTTGTACGGTCTTGGCCTTACTTTTTCTAACGCAAATTGAGAAGAAACCTATTTTAAATACCAAAATCGGCGAACCCATGATGCAAAGTTTAAAAGAAGGTGTGCGCTTTGTTTTTCACAACAAAACCATCTTAAACGCCATCACGCTAGACATGATCGCCGTGCTCTTCGGGGGCGCTATTGCCTTACTACCCGTATTTGCCCAAGATATTTTAAAAGTAGGTTCCGAAGGATTTGGCATTTTGCGCGCAGCTCCCGCAGTGGGTTCGTTTCTCACCATGATCCTCGCGGCTTACATTCCGCTGAACAAAAATGCAGGGATGAAATTACTGGTGGCCATATTTCTGTTTGGCGTGTGTATGATTGTCTTCGGTCTCTCAACGTACTTCTGGCTTTCGGTAGCCGCTTTATTCCTCAGTGGTATATTTGACGGCGTTTCGGTGGTTATTCGGCAAACCATTTTACAACTGGAAACGCCCGACCACATGCGCGGACGGGTTTCTTCGGTGAATTCCATTTTTGTGGGTTCGTCCAATGAATTGGGCGCATTTGAAAGCGGCGTTACGGCCAAATTGATGGGTACGGTGACCGCAGTGGTTTTTGGCGGCACGATGACGCTATTAACGGTGACGGCTACGGGATTACTCTCGCCTTCCTTCCGGAAATTGGACATTCATAAAAAAATTGAAGAATTATAATTTTTAGGCAGCAACAACTCCATCGTTCTTAGCAACACGATCCCGCTCTCCGCTATATCCCCGATAAAAATCGGGGGATACCGCTAGGATCGGGGCTGAATAGACGCCTTGTTTTCAAATCATGAAGGTAAAAACCGTATCTTCAACCCATGAAACGAATCCAACAAATATTTTGTCTAAGCCTATTTTTACTCGTCACCAATTCTGTTTCAGGGCAAATCCAACGAATACTTCCTTTGGATGAAGAAACTAGCGAATTTTTACCCGAAGTGAATTTCCACCTTTTTCTCCAAAAAAAGAAAGTCTTTGAAGGCATTTCTCCCGAAAAAGAAGCACTTGCTTTGCCTGAAATTCCCTATGATTCAATTACTTTTTCCAAATTTAATTTCGAACCCAAAGGCTATTTCCGAGATAGTCTAACCGATATCATCTATCTCAAAAAAAAAATCTATGAACTGGATGAAGTCGTGGTGGGATCCCTTCCCGAAAAAATTACCTTGGGCGAACAAAACCGCATTTTACCCAATTCCAGCGGCATGTATTTGCAAAAGCAATTGTTTTTTGGCCTACTGCTTACCAATGAATACCCTTTTGATTTGGCGCTAGAAAAGGTACAATGGTATGTCAAAAAAGTAGTGCATCCCACGAAATACCGCATTCTTTTTTATAAAGTAGTAGTGAATAGAGAAATCATACAACGAACCAACATTTCACCCCTGCAGGCCATCCCCGTGTACATTTCACCGGTTCAAACACTAGACCCTAAACAAAAAAACAAAATCAACACCCCTGTCGATTATACCTTAACGCCAGGAGAAGAAATTTTGGTTTCCATTGAATTAGTCGACTATTATGACGCCAATCAAACCGTAATTTATCCTCCATTTGAAGAGCAAACCTTAGTCAAGTTTCAATGTTCGGAGGAAATCAACTTTTATACCAAATATCGTGACGTAGTTACCGAAAAGGAAACGGAAGAATTATTCAATGCCAATATTTGGATCAATTATGATTTTGCGTTTTACTTTTACAAAAAGCCCAGTAAAAGTACGATTCGCACGCCAGCCGTCAATTTGATTGGGCGAAAATTATAGCTCAAATTTTTCTAGCGTCATTTGGGTTCCATCAAAAACCCCGTAGGTAAAATACCCAATCCAATCCCCGAGATTGATATAGGTTGATTGCTCATTTAATGTAATCGTCATGGGCAGGTGACGGTGACCAAAGACAAAGTAATCGAAGTGTTGGGTTTCTAGTTTTAGTTTGCAATATTGCACCAGCCATTCGTTGTCCTCGCCTAAAAACTTCACATCGGCTTCTCCCGAAATCAATTTGTTTTTAACCGAAAGGTATTGGGCTAACTTTACGCCCAAATCGGGATGCAACCAGCGATAAACCCATTTGGAGACCGGATGGGTAAACACTTTTTTCATGCGTTTGTAGCCTTTATCGCCAGGTCCTTTGCCATCGCCGTGGCCAATGAGAAACGACTTGCCGTAAAACGTAAATGTTTGGTTGTCGTGGTACACGGGAATATTCAATTCCTTTTCAAAATAATCGTGCATCCACAGATCATGGTTCCCCACAAAGAAGTAAATGGGTATCCCACTGTCGCGAATTTCAGCCAATTTTCCAAGAACGCGCACAAAGCCTTTGGGAACCACGGTTTTATATTCAAACCAAAAATCAAATAAATCCCCGAGCAAAAAAATAGCCTCCGCATCTTGCTTCACGGTGTCAAGCCAGGCTACAAACTTTTGTTCGCGCGGAAAGCTCGCTTCGGCTGTCGGAGCACCCAAATGTTGGTCGGAAGCAAAATAGATTTTTTTGGCCATACTTACGCATTATCAGACGCATACCATTCGGCATAAGACGTCTCCGTTTCTTGTAGTCGTAACGAAAAAAGTTGAATATTAGCGGGAAGTCGGTTGCTAATTTTAGCCGCAAAATCAATCACCATATTTTCACTCGTGGGTTGGTAATCGACCAAAATAACGTGATGCCCGCGCTGTTGTAGCTCCTGAGCCAATTCAATATGAGGCGTATTTTTATTGAATACCGTCGCATGGTCAAACACATCTACAATTTCTTCTTTCACGATTTTTTTTAAATCGGTAAAATCAATTACCATTCCGTATTTCACATTAGAAGTATCGGTGATCGGCTGACCGATTACAGTGACCGATAACTTGTAACTGTGCCCGTGAACGTTTTTACATTTTCCATCATAGCCATACAAGGCATGTCCGGTTTCAAAACTAAATTGTTTGGTGATTCGAATGGTACTCATACTGGTAATTTACCCGGCAAAAATACGGTTTTATTCTAATCCTTTCGGTTTTTAGAACGGTAATAAAGCAGATAGGCCAAGCCCACCAAAACCACAAAAGGCAATAGGTTTCCAATCCAAACGCCGATGGCATAGCCGTTATCAGGTGCTTCTTGGAGTTTTTTATCGATGGCCGATTGAAGGAATAGCGCTAAAAATTTCATAAAACAAGGATTTCTTCTATAAAAAAAGGCTGTTCGATTGGAACAGCCTTTGAGGTATTTCTTTATGGATTTTCTTGAAAGTTTTGATTTTCATTGGCTTTCGCCTCCCTAGCATTGATCACTATATTATCCTCACCTCGGGTAACAAAGGCCACAAAACTGATGTTTTGCGGGTTAATTTGAGGCGCATTAGGAAAATTAGAGGGTGGTGTTATAGTAGGAATTGGAATAGAGAAATTGCGGGTGAGTGTTGCACCATTCACGGCTCCTGTGATTGATTCCCCAACGATATTCGTTAACGAAGCGCGCAACACATGATTGTGCTCAAAATTAGGAATAGGATTCACCCCATTATACAAATCGTTGTAGTAGTTTCGTTGGTTGAAATACAATTTGTCTTCCAATAAATACACCACTAACTTAAGGTTTTGATAATCGTCCAAGCATTTGATTTTAACATCCAAATTGATATTCCCGTTGTCTACAGTGGAGTTCATGGCCAAACCAATAGTCGAGTTATTTGATGTTAAATCCAAAGCCTGTTGCACATTTGACGTTTCAGGAAAACCCCAAACAATCATGCGGTTTAATCGAGAAACAGGTAATGCTAAAGGAGAATTGGGTAAAATTAAATTCTTTAAAGGCGCAATCCCTTGGAAATGGAAAGGATCATTCCCATTGTGAATAGCCACAGAAACTACTTTATCAGAGGCCACTTTTGCTTCCTCAATTGCCCAAGCCACACGGGTGCAATTCCCACACCAAGTTCCCGTATAATCCTCGATTAAAACGTTTTTTTTGAAGTATCCAGAAATAGGAGGCGCGGTTGACGATCCATCAGGACGGTTTTCAATAATCTCGGTATCTTGACAAGAAACCAGTAGTAAAACCATTGCTAAAAAAGCCGTTGTGATCTTAAATTTCATAGCAAATTCAATTTAAAATTTAAAGCATACAAATAAAAAGAAAAATCTTTTAAATTTATAATATTATTTATTTATTTGTAGCACCTTACCCGTGAATAATGAAAAATATATTTTTTTTACTCTTGCTTTCTAGTTTTTTAACAACTGCACAAAGCACATTACCTGAAGTTACACTAACCAATCTTGAAGGAAAATCCGTTGTATTAAACCGCGATTTTGCAGAAAAAGACAAACTCTATATTGTCTCTTTTTGGGCAACTTGGTGCGGCCCTTGTATCAATGAATTGGACGAATTGAATGATGTGATCGAGGACTGGAAAAAAGAACTCAATTTGGAAGTTATTGCGGTTTCCACCGACGATGCGCGCACCCAAAAACGAGTAAAGCCTTTGGTCAATGGGAAAGGATGGCCTTATACTATTTTATTGGACACCAATCAAGATTTAAAAAGAGCCTTGACCATTGTGAATATCCCCTACACTATTGTGGTCAAAAACGGACAAATCGTACACATCCAAAACGGGTATGTACCTGGAAGTGAAGCTGCATTATTAGCCAAATTGAAGCAATTATAATTCATGAAAAACAATTCCTTTTTTGGCCTTTCGTGCATCGGATTCTTACTAGGTTCTCTTTTGTCTCATGCCCAAAACAATACCAATTCTTCTGGGGTGTTGAGCGGTGGATTTGAAACCAACACGCAATGGTATTTGAACGACAAGGGACTCAAAGACGAGTTTAACAATCCTACTGCGCAACCCGAGGAACCTTTGCGCTCCAACAGTTATTTATTTCTTAATTACAACTATAAAAAATGGACCTTTGGCATTCAAGGGGAGGCGTATGAGCAAAATGCCTTGTTGAACATGAATCCCAAATTCAACGGAACCAACGTGGCCACCTATTTTGTGCAATACAAAGGCGATCAATTGGAAGCCACCGCAGGATATTTCTATGAACAATTTGGCAGTGGTTTACTTTTTAGAAGTTGGGAAGACCGTGCTTTAGGAATCAACAACGCCTTACGCGGCGGACGGGTAATTTTAAAACCTGTAGCTCATTTTACCTTAAAAATGGTTTATGGACAGCAACGTACCGGATTTGATGTCACCGATGCACAAATTTTTGGCGGGGACTTTGAATGGGGACTCTCTAAAGTTTTTAAATGGCAAACAACGGACTTAAGTTTGGGCGGTAGTTATGTTGGGCGGTACGAAAAAACGGATATCGTGAATCCAAATTTTGATGCCTTGACGAATGCCTACGCCGGACGAATCAGTCTTACCCACCAATCCTTCTATTTGTCGGGAGAATATAATTATAAATCGCCTGATGCAGTTGTACAAGCACCAGGACAAATAGACAATCGATTGATCAAACCCGGAAGCGCCATTTTATTGAATATGGGGTATTCCAAAAAAGGGTTTGGTATTGATGGTACATTTCGACGTCTTGAAAACATGGGGTTCTTCTCAGAACGGGCTGCCAAAGGAAATGTGTTCAACGATCGAATCATGAATTTTATTCCCAGCTTGACCAAACAACACCATTACAATTTGGCCAATATTTATGTCTATCAAGCCCAACCCAATGTACTATTGGCAGGTTCTGACTTTGTTAAAGCGGGTGAAATTGGAGGGCAAATCGATATGTTTTACGACTTTAAAAAAGGAACAGCCTTGGGCGGAAAATATGGCACTAAAGTCGCCATGAATTTTTCGAATTACAATGCATTAAGCGGTACATTCTTCATTTTCAATCCGCAAGATTACGACACCGATTTCTTAGGGTTTGGACAACGAATGTTCTCGGACTTTAACTTTGAAATCACCAAAAAATGGTCCAATAAGTGGTTTACTCAAGTAAGTTATATCAAGCAATATTACAACCGACAGTATATTGAAGATGCTGCCGGGGAAGTAAATACCCATATCGTTGCTGGGGAAGCCATATACAAATTTGATAAAGGACAATCCATTCGCGTCATGGGCGAACACATGTGGGCAGATTATGATCGGAAAAATTGGGCTGCCGCTACAGTTGAATTCAACTTTAATTCCAAGTTCTCAATGTATGTCTATGATTTGTATAACTATGGTAACGATTTGAGTCATTATCGAAATCATTACTACAATATTGGTGGCGCCTTCCGAAATAAAGCAACCCGCTTAGGCATTAATTATGGTCGTCAACGCGGCGGTTTGGTTTGTGTGGGTGGTGTTTGTCGTTTTGTTCCTGAAAGTTCGGGACTCACGTTAACGTTTAATACGTCTTTTTAAAATGAAAACGATTCGACGACAAGGAATTTTAGGCTGTCTCCTTTTATTGGGGCTAATGAGTTCCTGCTCGTCGAATGATGCTGAATATAGTCCGATACCCCAAAGTTCGGTACAATGCGATCTTACGCAGGTACCCTATGCAAAATTGTCGGATTATCGATTTTTTGAAGGGGAATTAAAAAATTTAACCCCCGCGACAGGAGTCCTTCCCTACCAACCTTCCAGTGAGCTTTTTACAGATTATGCTTTAAAAAAACGCTTTGTTTGGATGCCCAACAACACCAAAGCTACCTATGTTAGTGATCGTGAAGTGTTAAATCTACCTGTGGGTGCTGCGTTGATTAAGGTCTTTTACTACAATACGGTTATACCTGGATTAACAACAAAAATTATAGAAACGCGGGTAATGATTCGAAAAAGTACAGGCTGGATTTTTGCCGAATACATTTGGAATCCCGAACAAACGGAGGCTTTCCTTGAAACCGCTAGTACTTCGCGGACGCTCACGATTCAACAAGGCAGTGAAACCTTAACCTTCAACTACAGAACCCCAAATACAACGGTAGAATGTAACCGCTGCCACGGGGATTTGGTAACCCAGCAAAAAACACCGATTGGAATCAAACCCCAAAATTTAAATTGGAATTATTCGGGAACACAAAACCAATTGACGCAATGGATAAATGCAGGGTATTTGGAGTCTAATTTGCCTTCGTCGATAACAACCGTTCCGAACTACAACAACACCTCTTTACCGATTACCGAACGCGTGCGGGCGTATTTTGATGCCAACTGTGCCCATTGCCACCGTGTAGGAGGAGAAGCGCAAGTGCATCCCTTACGTATGGAATATACAGACACGAGCGACCCCGAAAACATGGGCGTGGGCGTGGGCGCCTTACATACATTACCGGGCTACAATGGACGCATTGTACAACCCAACAATGTGGGCCAGTCGATTCTCCACTACCGCATGCAAACCACTACAGATATGTTTCACATCATGCCAGCTCTTGGACGCTCAGTGCAACATCGGGAGGGGCTTCAATTGGTGGAACAATGGATCAATAGTTTTTAAAATAAAAAAGACCTGTTCAAATGAACAGGTCTTTTTTTATACGATTATAACAAATTAGTTTTTGATCACTTTTTTTGTTCCAGTATTTCCGTAAGCATCGGTGAATTGTAAAATATACATACCGGATTGCCATGCACTTGTGTCTAATGTGTGAATTCCATACGGTAAATCGCGCTGTAAGACTGATTTTCCATTAAAATCAAATACCTGAACTTGTGACGCCTTTAGGACATCCAATGTCAATTCTGAAGTAAAGGTGGTGGCTTTGATCAACACCCCATTTTGCTGTAACTGCTCGATATCGCCCACCGAAAGCGCTGGGTCAAAACGATACGTAACGTCAACAAAATTCCCCGATGGATTTCCCGCTTGGAAAAAACGGAAAGAATAATCTTTGGGATAAGGCGCCGAACCTAAAACGGTGTTGTAAAAGTGTCCGTCATTGCCGCTTTGTCCTCCTGGAGGTAAGGTTAAAAAAGGAAGATTCACAGGATAATTCATTCCTTCTTCTACCGAGGATAAGCATTCGTTGGCAAAACACAATTCAAAACCTTCCCCGTCAGTATTGAGCAAAGAAGTACAGTTAATACGCACATTTACTGATGCTGTAGTGGATAGATTTTTGACATAAAAATCCAAAGACCCTTGAGGATATAAGGTTGAATTAAAAGCCAATACCTGGCCTGAAGCAACAGGAGTATTATTATGACGGGTAACCGCAATTTGTGCTTGTGTTAAACCCACCATGGCTAGCATTCCAAATAGAGCAATCTTTTTCATATTTTTTTTGGGAGTGTTAATGGGGAGACGGCTAATCTCCCCGTTTACTATTTAGTTTAATACAATTTTTTGTGTTTGAGTAGCGCCCGCTTCATTGGTCATCGTCGCTAAGTAAATACCTTTTTGCAACGAAGTTAAATTCATTTGACCGCCATTTTCAAGAGCATTTGCACGATAAACTACTTTTCCAGTCATATCAGTAACCGTAATATTTACAGTACCTTCTGTCGCTACTTGTAGAATTCCGTTGGAAGGATTTGGGAACAAACGTGCAATATTTTGCGCTGTGAATGAACCATTGGATAATGCATCTGTGGCAAATGCCGCTTGCATTACAGCTTTAGTAGCTACATTTTGAATGAATACAACCACTTTAATATCTGACAATTCTTCGATATTCAACCCGTTTAAGTTCGTTTGTAATGTGTGGGTTGTAGGCGTATTAAAGGTGAAATTAACCGCTGTTCCATCAGGATCGGGCAACATTTTCATAACTACATTCTTGAAAGAAGTTTCTCCGTTGGTTGCTACGTTACCAGTAGTCACTCCTTCTACTACAACAGCATGAATGGTGTAATTTCCTGACAAATACGGAGTAGTATTTACGGTCACTGTTAAATCAGAACCGTTCAATAAACGTGTCGCGTTAATCCCAAAATATGCCGGCTCACTTAAAGCAGCATCAAAAGCGGTTTGCAATTGTGCTGTATTAAAGTTAGTCCCTTCTTTGGAGTCTACAAATAAAGTCGGTGCACCGGTAACTCCATAATACCCTACACGCTCTCCGACTTCAGTAGTGTAATAAGGATCTCCTACACCGGGCCAGTTCACTTGATAGGATATCAACGCTAAATTATTTTGGTTGGTTCCTGTGTTATAAAAGGGAGAAAAGAAGTTGTTGTTGAACGAAAAACAAGGAGGACATGTTGAACTCGAAAATTTCTCATACAAAGGAAGACGCGCAGTAGAACCACTGGCTACGGAAACGTTTTTGGTTACCATATCATTGGTAGTATCACCATCATTTCCAGCACCGTTTACATTGGAAACCCAAACTTTTAACACATAATTCCCGGGGGTTGCATTCCATTGGTCATTGTGTGTGTACGTGTACGACTGTCCCATCGCAATATTTAAAGCTGATAAAGTCTGCGAGTAGATAGTACCTGTACCAATTTGCCAATTTACAGTCATTGAATTAATAGTAGAGGTTCCCATGTTTTTAATCGAACCTGTAATCACTTTAGAACCAGCCAATACGATTGCATTCATATCTACCGAAGTGGTTTCAGCGTCAATAGCTTGAATTTGTTCTACCGTAATTTCATCAATAAAGATGTTGTTTCCATATCGTGAAGTTCCCAAGATATTGATGTACCCCGTACCCGATACTGTTCCAGGAATATCAAAAGAATAACTGTACCATCCATCAGCGGGCACGATGGGCGCCAATTGTCGAGAACGGTTTACGGTTCCTAATAATGTTCCTCCAGCTGCTGCTGTGGTGTTATAATAAACTTGAATGTTATCGGCATCCCCAGCATAGCCCGAATCGCGGTACATTTTTAATTTCACACGGTAATTTGCCCCAGCAAAAGTTATCGCTGGTGAAGTAAGGCGTCCTGTTCCGTTGTTTGGAATAGAATAGGAGGCAAAACGAGCCATACCCGCTCCTGCAAAAGTGGCACAGGTTGGGTTGGTTCCTACAGTTCTTCGTGACCAAGCACTGATGGTTGTTCCCGCATCACTAGTAGTCGTGGTGGTAGTCCAGCCTAAAGCCGTATCGAAGTTTTGAGAGGCAATGATTTGTGCCTGACCCAAAAAAGAAACCAATAAGGCCGTCAATAGAGTAATTTTTTTCATTTTCGGTAGGGGTTAATAGTTTGTACGTTGTTTTTTTAAAGAAGCACAATTTTAAGAATAAATTTGCGATAATTTACTATGAATCAGTGTTTTTTTTGCTTTAAGTATGCAATTCTTTAGGATTCAAAAAAATATTTGGCTTTGATAGGTAAATTAGTATATTTGCAACGCATTAAAGGGGATGTAGCTCAGTTGGCTAGAGCGCTACGCTGGCAGCGTAGAGGTCGTGGGTTCGAGCCCCATCTTCTCCACAAAAAAACCGAAACTATTCCGTTTCGGTTTTTTTATTTTCTACGCTCTTTTTGGTATTCCTCGGCTACTTTTTCCAATTCGGCATACCAATTATCTCCAAAGCGACGAATCAAGGCTTCTTTGACAAATTTATATACGGGTACTTGTAGTTCTTTACCCAGTGAACAAGCGGGATCGCAAATATCCCAACGATCGTAATTCACGGCAGCAAATTCGGTAAAATCCTTTATTCGGATGGGGTATAAATGACAAGAAACGGGTTTTTTCCAATCGATTAAGCCTTCATTGTAGGCTTGTTCAATGCCGCACAAGGCGGTTTGACCGTCGAAAATGACATACGCGCAATCTTTGTTGTCGATAAGGGGCGTTTCTAAATCTTGCTCTGTCCCGACCACCCATGTTCCGAGGCGTTCGATAGCTTCAATACCCTCGGGACGTAAATAGGATTTAATTTTTGGATAAATCGCCTCCAATATTTTTGTCTCCTCGGCCGTAAGGGGAGCTCCTGCATCGCCATCAACGCAACAAGCCCCTTTACAGGCCGAAAGGTTGCACACAAAGTCTTTTTCTAAAATATCTTCCGATACGATGGTTTTCCCGAGTTGAAACATAGTATTTTTCTTTGATGCAAAGATATTACTTTCTAGGTACTAGAAGACTGCTTACTGAACCCTAGCGCCTAGCCACTAAAGGGGGATTGGTTGTCGGTTGTGGGTTGTCGGTTGCCCCCTAGCCCCTAAAGGGGGGATGGTGATTAACGATTGTTGATTAACGATTGTTGATTTTTGAAAGGGCGACTGAACACTGTAAGACTGTAAACTGTACACTGTACACTGTACACTATAGACTGAACACCGCGCTAAGGGTGGAAGTGAAAAGCCCACAGCGAGGAACGAGCGCGGACTTGCAACGGACGACCTGACCCCGAGGTAGAAAAAACGGATAGAAATTGCCCACTTGACTCCGAGGGGGAGCGCCCAAAAGATTAAAAATCAAGGGGTTGAAATTTAACGGGAATTTAAAATTTGAATCTTTTTTTATGCCTTACTTTTGCAAAAAATTTCAACGGGTATGTGGAGCTTGGATTTTAGGGAGATTGTAACCATTAGTATGGTGCTTTTTGCCGTCATTGATATTGTCGGTACGATTCCGATTATTGTGGATTTACGGCAGAAATTTGGACATATTGAATCGGAAAAAGCGTCGTTGGCGGCGGGTAGTATCATGATTACCTTTTTGTTTGCTGGGGAAGAATTTTTGAAATTAATTGGTACGGACGTGTATTCGTTTGCGGTTGCGGGTTCGTTTGTCCTCTTCTTTTTGGCCTTGGAAATGATTTTGGGAATTAAAATTTATAAAGAGGAAGCCAATACCTCGGCCTCGATAGTGCCTTTGGCGTTCCCATTGATTGCAGGGGCTGGAACGATGACCACCTTACTTTCGCTTCGGTCGCAATACGCTTCCATAAATATTGTGATTGCGATTTTTTTGAACGTGATTTTGGTGTATGGCGTACTGAAATCGTCGGCAAAAATTGAAAAGTTTTTGGGCAAAAATGGTTTGGGCGTTATTCGAAAAACCTTTGGGGTAGTGTTGTTGGCGATTGCTGTTAAATTATTTGCCTCTAATGTTAAAGCCCTCTTTTAGTACAGCGAGAAATGATTAAATTTGTCATCAGAAAGTAAAACAATGAAAATCTTTACCACTTTATTAATCTTTATTGCCATTGCATTAGTGGTCGTTAATGTGATGATGTTGGATTTTGACCGTCCGTTTGAAGGGAACAGTTTGGTGGCCTTAATCGGAATCGTAGCTTCGTTTTGCGCCATTTTTATTCTTTTGATTTTCAAAATGTCGAAGCGCATCGAAGAGAAAATGAAAAACCAATAACATGTTTGACGTACTCATAATTGGCGGTGGCGTATCGGGTATGTCGTGTGCCTTGCTCTTGGGTTCGGCGCAACATAAACCTTTTGCGGCAGCCAAAAAAATTGGAGTGATTACGCACCAAAAAGCTTCTTCTTTACAAAATGCGGTTTTCAACAACGCCTATGGTATTCCGGCAGGAACCACGGGAGCATCGTTGTTGGCGGAAAGTAAAACGCACTTAGCTACTTTATATCCGCATGTCATTCAACTCGAAAATATTAAAATCACGGCGATTTCGGGCGAGTTAAATCAGTTTACCGTAACAACCCTTACGGGCGAAATTTTGGAGAGTCGTCGTGTAGTTATCGCGATTGGCGCTGGAAATCCGTTTCCCATTGCGGGGGTAGAATCGTATGTCATCCCGCATCAAAAAGCCCATCCCGACAAAAACCGGTTGCAATTGCGCAACACCGATCATGTGGTAAAACCGGGTTTGTATGTTTGTGGAACATTAGCCGGGTGGCGGAGTCAATTGCCTATAGCCGCAGGAAGTGGCGCCTCGGTAGCGACGGATATTTTGACCGAATGGAACGAAGGGATTCCGGTGCAAGTGCATGATAGCGTGAACCGCTAACGAATACTCTTAACGCCCGCTTTTTTTAACATAGGATCTTCTTGGAGAATGACTTTGTAGTAGGCGGTATCCCCAAACAACTGCCGAGCAAATTCGGCTTTTACGTAGCGACGCACCACCGGTTTACTTTTTTCCCACTGCATTTGAACACCTGACTTTTCCATATACTTTTCAAATTCAGGCAAAAAGTCGGTTGTGGTATCATAGTTTTTTTGAAACTGCTCAAAGGTCCAGCCCGCAAATCGACTGCGGTTGTTGTCCAATTGTTCAAACACAAAATGGCCTACAATACCTGTTTTCAAAACATAGGCTACATTTTCTTCGCCCACAGCACTTTCGAGGGGAACAAAAACATCGGGAACAATGCCGCCTCCCCCATACACTATTCGGCCTTTCTTGGTTGTAAACTTGAGTGAATCGGCTACTTTAACTTTTTGGGGCTGTGTAAGTTCACCCGATTCGTAGCGGTGTTCGTATTCCCCATGGTAGGCTTCGGACTCGCCTTTTTTGTAGGGTTTTTGAATCGAACGGCCACTGGGGGTAAAATAGCGTGCAACGGTTAAACGTACTGCCGAACCGTCGTCAAAATTCATTTCTCGTTGCACCAATCCCTTGCCATAAGAGCGTCGACCAACAATTTGACCGCGATCATTATCTTGAATGGCTCCAGCTAGAATCTCACTCGCCGAGGCTGAATTTTCATCGATGAGTACGGTTACTTTCCCCGATTCAAACAAACCTTCCTCAGTGGCATACATTTTTTCAACCGCACCTTTTTTATTTTTGGTAAAAACGATTAAATCATCTTCGGGAAGGAGTTCATCTGCAATAGCAATCGCTGATTCCATGACGCCGCCGCCGTTTTCGCGTACATCAATAATGAGCGCACGCATGCCTTTCTTTTTTAACTGGAGTAATGCTTGATGAAACTCCTCTCCGGTAGTTTCGGCAAAACGTTCGATTTTGATATAACCCGTTTTTTCATGGAGGAGAAGGGCAACTTCAACACTTTTCAAGGGTATAACATCCCGAACCACTTGGGTGGTAAACGTCTTTCGCGTTTTCTTACGATATACGGTCAATTGAATCTTGGATAAGGGTTCGCCTCTCAAGGTATTGTACAAGGACTCGGATTTCAATTTTTTCCCAAATAAAGGTTTTTTCCCCGCATACAATATTCGATCACCCGCTTGGATTCCTGCTTTCTCTGCGGGTCCCCCCGGAATGGGTTTGATGACCGCTATCGAATCATTATAGGTGTAAAAATTAATACCTATACCCACAAAATCGCCGCGCATATTATCGGCCAACAGTGTTTGTTCTTGGGGTGTTACATATACCGAATGCGGATCTAAATTGGCTAAAATACCCGTCACCGTAACATCGACGATGGAGTCGGTTTTGACCTCATCCACATACTCGTTCTCTATAAAATTCAACAACCGATTGAGTTTACTGCGGTACTCTTGCTTTGTCGCTTTGACTGGAATCGGATAATTCACGAGTCCGCCAATGACGATGCCGAGCGCCACACAGGAGAAAAAAAGAATCGGTATGTAAATTTTAGGAATACGCATAGGTGTACCATAAAATTAAATAACGCTAAAATGGAGTATTTAGTTTATTCTAGTTCTTCCATCTGAACCACTTCAACGCCAGCCTTTGCTAAGAAATCAATGCCCGAAGTATCGCGATAGCCCTTTTGATAGACCACTCTTTTGATGCCCGATTGGTGAATGAGTTTACTGCATTCACGGCATGGAGAGAGCGTAATGTATAAAGTAGCATTCTCACACGATTGGGTTGAACGCGCCACTTTGGAAATGGCGTTGGCCTCGGCATGAAGCACATACCATTTGGTTAAACCCTCGTCATCTTCGCAACAATTTTCAAACCCTGATGGCGTACCGTTGTATCCATCTGAAATGATCATTCGATCGCGTACGATGATGGCTCCTACTTGTTTTCGTTGGCAATACGACAATTTACTCCACTCGGCAGCGATGCGCAAATAAGCCTTATCGTATTTGATTAACTTCTCCTTTTTCATGGTTTCTAAAGTACTACTTTTTCGTTGAATTACGGTTCCCAAATGGGATTTTGTGCCAACAAAGGAAGGATAATTCCGAGAACGATAGCCGAAAAAACCAGAATAAACTCTCGTTTGGAAAAACGAAAAAGCGTTAAAAACACAAAGGACAGCAACAACACCACCAAAACAATAATGAGTTGCGCTGCTTCAATTCCTAACGCAAAAGCCAGCATAGGAAGCATTTTGTCAGGTGCTTCACCGGGAAGCAAATCTTTAAAATAATTGGAGAACCCCAACCCGTGAATTAGACCAAAAAACAAAGTAATACCCCCGATGAAGGTAAGGTTTTCTTTAGGCTTGGATTTTCCCGCGGTTGCCAAATTATAAAGCGCTGTAAGTAAAATCGTTATTGGAATAAGAAATTCAATCAAGGTGGGTTGCACCCGAACGATATTTAGTACCGCCAAAAATAAGGATAAAGTGTGCCCCAACGTGAAAAGAGACACCAACAAAAGGATGCGTTTCCAGTCTTTTCCCGTGTAAGGAACTGTGAGTACCACCAAAAAAAGCAAGTGATCATAGCCGTTTAAGTCGAGTACGTGTTCGAGACCGAATTTAAAAAAAATCCAGAAATCAGTCATAGCATTGCAAACGAAGGTTAATTAGGGTAAACTTACAATATATTTTCATAGTGAAAAAACGCAGCGGTAAAATCGGTATTTTTTTAGTCATATTTCAGAAAAAGCGGTATTTTTAGGGCATAAAATCAATAATATTATGTCTATAGCAGATTTATTTGACAGTGAGTTCAAAAGCCGGAATAAAGGGCATTTTTCTGCCATCGTTCGTGTGGCGATTGCCGATGGCGATTTAACCAATGAGGAGAAAAACTTCTTGGATAAATTGGCCGTGCAGTTGGAAATTTCTGATGAAGAATATACCGAAATTTTGGCCAATCCCTTAAAATATCCTATCAATCCTCCCTACTCCTATGCGATGCGATTGGAGCGATTGTACGATTTATCACGGATGGTTTACGCCGATAAAGTGTTGGGGCCAAAACAAAAGGAAATCCTTACGCGTTTTGCCTTAGCCTTGGGCTTTACGCCAGGAAACGTTCACTATATCGTTGATAAAGCGTTGTCACTATTAGTACTCAACGCCGATTTGGACACCTTTGTGTACGAAATGCGACACATGTACAAATAATAAAAAGTCCCGAGGTATTTCGGGACTTTTTTTTCAAGTTTAAAAAACCATTATAGCGCTTCACGCATAAATTCTTCTGCTTTCGTCACCATATTTTCGCTTCCGCAAAAAAACGGCACCCGTTGATGCAACTCCGTAGGTTGAATTTCCATAATCCGTTGGTAACCGTCGGAGGCTTTTCCACCCGCTTGCTCCGCGATAAAAGCCATCGGATTGCATTCATACAATAGTCTCAATTTCCCTTTGGGTGCTTTGAAACTTGTGGGATAAATATAAATTCCACCCTTTATCATATTGCGATGCATGTCTGACACCAAACTCCCTATGTAACGAGACGTATAAGGACGATCGGCTTCTTCTAACTGACAATACTTAATGTAATTTTTTACTCCTTGCGGAAAATGCACATAATTCCCTTCATTTATCGAATAAATGGTTCCTTCTTTCGGATATTGCATGTTGGGATGCGAAAGGTAAAAGGTGCCAATGGCTGGGTTGAGTGTAAATCCATTCACCCCATGTCCTGTGGTATAAACCAACATCGTCGAGGTTCCATAAATCACATACCCCGCTGCGACTTGATTGACGCCGGGCTGCAAAAAATCGGCCAAGGTAACGGGAGTTCCCACAGGAGTAACCCGTCGAAAAACCGAAAAAATAGTTCCCACCGAAACGTTCACATCAATATTGGAAGAACCGTCTAAAGGGTCCATAAGTACCACATATTTATTGTTATGGCTATTATCGCTGCCGGCCACCGTGATAAAATCATCGTTTTCTTCGGATGCAATGCCACAAACAATTTCGCGATTGATCAGGGTTTGAATAAAAACTTCATTGGCATACACATCCAATTTCTGCTGGTCTTCTCCCTGCACATTGGTATCGCCCGCGGCGCCAACAATATCAACCAATCCCGCTTTGTTTACTTTATAATTAACGACCTTAGCCGCCAATCGAATAGAGTTGATAATGCGCGATAATTCGCCCGTCGAATACTGAAAATCGGTTTGTTTTTCAATGATAAATTCCCCTAAGGTTTTGTTGCGTTCTTCCATTTACGAAATCGTTGTAGTTGTGCTGCAAATATCCTATTTTTTCGGAATTAATTCGACAATTCCTGAGAAAATAATTCCACGTACAATTCCCACGACTTCCTGTATCTTTGTGGGACCTAAAAAACCGAAAAATGAAAGCAAAACATCTCTTTATCGTTTTGGCTATAACCGCCACCTCATGGATTACATCAGCGCAAATCAACCTTGGCGAACGGGCGCTTGGAGCACTTCAGAAAGGCGTCGCCGGGTTTACGTTTTCCAACGAGCAAGCGGCCGCTTTGGCCAAGGAGGGCGTTCGAAAACTGGATTCGGCCAACGTGGTAGCAGGACCCAATGACGGATATACCTTACGTCTGAATCGCGTTTTTGGCAAACACGCCAATGAAAACAGATTACAACTCAACTATAAAGTCTATTTAACCAAAGAAGTCAACGCTTTTGCCTGTGCCGATGGCAGTGTGCGCGTGTATTCGGGATTGATGGATATCATGGACGACAATCAGCTGTTGGCAGTTATTGGTCATGAGATTGGTCATGTGATCAATGAAGACTCTAAAGATGCCATGCGTGTCGCTTTGAAAAAAAGTGCTGTTTTGGATGCGCTCGCTTCGCAATCGGATAAAATTGGTAAAGTAACCGACGGAGAAGCAGGGCAAATTGCCAGCGTTTTGCTCGACAATAAACACAGCCGCAGCCAAGAAAATGATGCCGATACTTTTGCTTATAATTTTATGAAAAAGCATGGCTATGATGTCAATGCGGTAGAATCGGCCTTTTTAATTTTAGCCAAACTCAGCGAAGGCGGGCAATCAGATTTTATTTCCCGTATGTTGAGTTCGCATCCCGATCCCAATGACCGAGCGCTTAAAGCCCGCGAACGCGCTATCGCCGACAAACGCTATAAAGCCTACGTGCAAAAACCCATCAACAACAAAGCGCCCGTGGTAAAAAAACCTACAACAAAACGCCCTACTAAAAAGAAGAAAAAGTAATGATTATCCGCCCCGCCCAACCGAGCGACATGAAGCAGGTGCTCGAACGAATTCGAGAACTCGCTGTTTATGAAAAAGAACCCGAAGCTGTGGTCATCACCGAGGCCGACCTGATTCGCGATGGATTCTCCGATCCGCCGCTTTTTCAATGTTTGGTGGCGGAAGAAAAGGATACCGTGTTGGGCATTGCCCTCTTTTACTTTCGGTATTCCACCTGGAAAGGGAAAACCATTCATTTGGAAGATTTGATTGTCAAAGAATCCGAACGGGGTCGCGGCATTGGAATGGCGTTATACCGTGAAGTAATCCGTCGTGGAAAAGAAGAGGGAGTTCGCCGTATCGAATGGGCTGTTTTGGACTGGAATACGCCGGCGATTCAGTTCTACGAAAAAACAGGGGCGCGCGTATTATCCGATTGGCGTGTGGTGCAAATGGACGAAAACGGTATCGCCACTTTTTTGGAAAAAAAGGGATAATTTTTAAACCGTTTAAGCGCCCTGAAAAGAAGAATTGCTTAGTTTTGGATTTCATTTTTTTTAAATCCCAATCTTCATGAAATTATTCAAATTTGGTGGTGCCTCTGTAAAAGATGCCGAAGGTGTAAAAAATGTGTTGCATGTTCTGCAAACCGTGGGACACGAAGAAGTTGTCATCGTCGTTTCGGCTATGGGCAAAACAACCAATGCGTTGGAAGAAGTGATTAAAAACTACTTCGAAAAATCGAAAGCCTTTCATGCCTCACTTCAAGAAGTTCGAAAATACCACAACCAGATTTTATTGGAGTTGTTTGACGATGAAAACCACGACGTATTTTATGCGGTCAATAGTCATTTTGCCGATTTAGAATATTTTTTACGCAGCAACAAATCGCCCAATTATAATTTTGTCTACGATCAAGTCGTGAGTTATGGCGAAATTGTTTCCACCACCATTGTAAGTCATTATTTTAATGAAAAAGGGGTGTCAAACCAATGGGTTGATGTGCGCAATTTGATCAAAACCGATGCTACCTACCGCGATGCTTTGGTTGATTGGGAACAAACACAAAAGCGCATTTCCAAACAAATCAAGAAAAAAGGACTCTACATCACCCAAGGCTTTCTAGGTTCGGATGAAAACAATTTCACCACCACCCTGGGCCGTGAAGGTTCGGATTATACGGCGGCGATTTTTGCCTATTGTATTGGTGCCGAAAGTGTGACCATTTGGAAAGATGTGCCCGGTGTTTTGAATGCCGACCCACGGTACTTTGAAAATGCTACCCTTTTACACCAAATCTCTTACCGAGAAGCTATTGAGCTGGCATTTTATGGGGCTACCGTCATTCACCCCAAAACCTTACAACCGCTGCAGCGCAAAGAAATTCCGCTATACGTAAAATCGTTTGTCAATCCTTTATTGCCGGGAACTAGCGTTTCTAAGGGAGCCGATCTCGAACCCAAAACGGCCTGTTTTATTGTGAAAAAAAATCAGCTGCTCATTTCGTTATCGGCCATCGATTTCTCCTTTATTATGGAGGAAAACATCAGCGAAATTTTTGCGCTTTTACACCAATACAAAATTAAAGTCAGTTTGATTCAAAACACCGCCATCAGTTTTACCGTATGCGTAGAAGATAAATTTGGTCATTTTGAAAAACTGAAATCGGTGCTTTCTAAAAAATTCAAAGTCGCCTACAACGAAAATGTTTCTTTGTATACCATCCGCCATTTTACTCCTGAAGCCGCGACCATGGTTGAAAAAGGAAAAACCGTTTTGGTGCGACAAACCTCACGGGAAACCCTTCAATTGGTTACTAAAGAATAATTCCTGATTTTTAGCGTTCCATAATCACCAAGGAAATACTACTTTTGAAGGACACGAGTGATTACGGGTATGCGGATATTTTGGGCATGGGTACTACTTTTCGGTTGTTTTTGGGGTTTGTCGGCACAAGAAGTGGGCGCGCCTTTCAAAAGCAAAAAAATTGCCTATTCCCGTGATACCCTCACCTTGCATCCGGTGAGTATTTTAAAAACGGCCTTCCAGCTCACCGATGCCCGTGGAAATCCCATTGATACTGCGTATTACGCCGTAGATTATTCCCGTGCTAAACTCTGGTTCGCTCCTCAATTTCAATCGAAAGACTCCTTAACGGTTCGGTTTCAAACCTATCCTGAGTTTCTTACCAAATCGTATGCCCAATACGATAGCAAACGGGTCGTACCCAATGAAGCGGGAATTTTAGTCACCGTAAAAAAAGACCCCATCAGTACCTTCAAGCCTTTTGACGGACTTACCACCACGGGGAGTATTAGCCGCGGGATTACCATTGGAAACAACCAAAATGCTACGGTAAATTCTAATTTGGACCTACAAATCAGCGGGAAAATCTCGGATAAAGTGAGTTTGCGCGCCTCAATTCAAGACAGCAATATTCCGCTACAAGATGGCGGGTACTCGCAACGACTGGATGAATTTGATCAAATCTTCGTGGAACTTTTTTCCGACAAATGGAGCATTCGCGCGGGGGATTTGTTTCTGGAAAATCGGCATTCCAAATTTTTGAACTTCAACAAAAAAGTGCAAGGCATCAACACCCGATTTACGTTGGGTGGCCCCAAAAACAAAACCGAACTCTTTGCCTCAGGGGCTGTCGTTCGCGGTCAATATGCTCGAAGTAGTTTCACAGGACAAGAAGGCAATCAAGGACCCTATAAATTGCGGGGAAACAACGGTGAATTGTTTGTATTGGTCATTTCAGGATCGGAGCGTGTTTTTGTCAACGGGATTCTATTGACCCGAGGAGAAAATAACGACTATATCATCGATTACAACGCAGGTGAAGTGCGTTTTACTTCCCTTTTTCCCATCACTTCAGAGATGCGAATTGTTATCGAATACCAATATGCCGAGCGTAGCTATACCCGATTTGTTACCTATGGCGGGGTGCATCATCAAAATGAAAATTGGAACATTGCTGGGTATGTATATTCAGAAAATGATGTGAAAAATCAGCCGTTACAACAAAGTCTAACGGGCGAACAAGTAGCGGTCTTGCAAAATGCTGGGGATAACCTCAACCTAATGGCAGCTCCCTCGGCCTTTGAGGACACTTTTTCTGAGAATAAAATTTTGTACAAAAAAGTACTCGTAGGCACCACAGAAATCTTTGAATTTTCAAACAATCCCTCCGATACTTTGTTCAATGTCACCTTTACATTGGTGGGTGCCAATCAAGGAAATTATATTTTGGCCAACAACAATGCGGTGGGTAAAATTTACCAATATGTAGCACCTATTGGCGGTGTTCCTCAAGGGAATTTCGAACCCATCACGCGATTGATTGCGCCCGTGAAATTGCAAATTGCAACGGTATTAGGAGGATATAAACCCAATGAAAAAACAGCGTTGGACTTTGAAGTGGGCGTGAGCAACAACGATTTGAATCTCTTCTCGGCCTTGGATGATGGGAACAATCAAGGTGTGGCGGCGAAATTCAATGGAAAACAGCGTTTGTACACGGGCGCCTTTTCGATCAATGCTTTGGCCAATGTGCAATTGATTCAGCAGGATTTTCGTACGGTCGAGCGCTTGTTCAATATTGAATTTAATCGGGATTGGAATTTGAATACCGCCGTGACGGGAACCCAACTCTTGGCGGGAACGGGCTTGGAATTTGAATTTAAAACCAAAGGTGCTTTCGCGTATCAATTTGAACGCCTCGATTTGGGAACCGTTTTCGCCGGAAATCGACACAGCATCAAAGGACAGTTTCGCGATACCAAATGGTGGATCGTGCAACAAGCCAGTGCGCTGGAAAGTCAAGGAACGCTTACCCACAGTCGTTTCACCCGCAATCGTTCGGTGGTGAAGCGGCATTGGGGCAAAAATTGGGTCGGTGGCGAACAAAATTGGGAGGATAATGAAGAAAAAGACGCAACCACAGGGAACTTGAGTGCCTTGAGTCAGCGGTTTCGTGAAGTAGGCCTTTGGGTGGGACGCGGCGATACGACCAAAGTCTTTGTTGAAATGGGTTGGTACCATCGAAAAAACGATAGTTTGCAAAATGGAGCCGTACGACGGGTGAATACTTCCAACCGATTTTTTCTAAAAACACGGTTGTTGCAAACCGCCAAATCCAATTTACTTTTGTTTGCCAACTATCGCCGACTGACCTACAACGATGCATCACGACCAGACGAACCCTCGTTAAACTCGCGATTGGTCTACAACGATCGGTATTGGGGACAGTTGGTACAAGTGACAACCGCGGTTGAAACGGCCTCAGGTACGTTGCCACAACAAGAGTTTACGTATTTGGAGGTAAATGCTGGGCAGGGTGTATATATGTGGAACGATTATAATGGAAACGGCATTCAAGAATTACAGGAGTTTGAAGTCGCCCCATTTCCTGATTTAGCCAAATACGTTCGGGTATTTTTGCCCAATCAAATTTTTGTGAAAACACATCAAAACAAATTTTCACAATCCCTTATTCTCAATCCAGCGGCTTGGATAAATGCCAAAGGATTCAGAAAGTGGCTGTCCCATTTTTACAACCAAACCGCCTTCACCATTGATCAAAAAACACAACGGGTAGGCGAACGTTTTCATCTAAATCCTTTTGATCCCGGTTCAGAAAACTTGTTGGGGCTCAATGAATCGTTTCGCAACAGTTTGTTTTTTAATCGGGGACGTCAGTTGCATTCCATGACCTATACCTATTTAGTCACCAAAGTGCGCACCCTACTCTCGGTGGGATCACAAGAAAATCAGCTGCGTTCCCATCAATTGCAATATGCCCATTTGTGGCGCAAAACATGGTTATTCAATTTTGAATCGTCGTGGAGTTCAAGCACCGGCATTTCAGACAACTTTGCCGCTCGAAATTTTGAATTGGAAGCCACCCAATGGTTGCCCAAAGTATCGTATTTGTTTTCGGCCAATACGAGTGTGAGTCTTTTCTATGAACAAAAGTCCAAAAAGAATATACTTACCGACGGCGAGCAACTCCACCAACAACGGTTTGGCGCTTCCATCAATTACATTGGGTCAAAACAGTTCACTTTAACGGGTGAATATTCGTACTACCAAAATGACTTTTCGGGCAATACAAACAGCCCTGTTGCTTTCCAAATGTTGGAAGGATTACAACCTGGACGCAATGGGACTTGGCGCATTTTGCTACAGAAAAATTTGACAAAATATTTAGACCTCAACCTCAACTACCTCGGCCGACAGTCGGAAAACACCAAGACAATACATACCGGGAGCGTACAATTGCGCGCTTTTTTCTAAAAAGTATCACTTATAGAGCTTAATTTTTGTGCTTTTAAGAGTCAAATTTAAATCCAAACCCTATGAAAAAACTCATTCTGCTCTGTGTGGCATTCTTGTGTTTGCAAGTTGGAGCGCAAGAGGCAAAGCCGCAGGAAAAAACAAAGCCACTAGCAACAAAGCCAAAAAACTGACCGCAGCCGAAGAGAAAGAAAATATAAAAGAATCGACCCTATCAAAGGCCGCTGAAAAAAAGGTAAAAGACAAAGTGACGGGCACATATAAAGGACGAAAAGTGTATACGGGGCCTCGTGGTGGAAAATATTACATCAATAAAAACGGAAACAAGACTTATATTGACGGCGAGCAAGAAGAGTAAAAGGTGTATCCAAAAAACTAAAAACCGTTTCTATCGAGAAGCGGTTTTTTTATTTACATTAACACAACATTCAGCGCCTCCGAAAACCCAACGAAAATTATTTACCGATTTTCCGAAAACCCTTGATTTTTCAGCCTTTTATCAAAAGATGTACTTCTATTTCATTGTTTTTCAATAGGTTATAAAATTGTTAAAAAGAAGGATTTTCTTACGAGTTGTTAAAAACTAAAGCCGATTGTGGATAAGTTTGACTTTCTTATTTACGGGTATTTGACCAAATTTGTAACAGTCAGAATAACGTTAATAAAATCCTAATAAAGAAAAACACTATGGCAATTGCGGAACCCATTCTACAGGACAACAAAGACCGATTTGTAATTTTCCCCATCAAACACCATGATATTTGGGAATGGTATAAAAAACAAGAAGCCTGTATTTGGACGGCGGAGGAAATCGATTTGCACCAAGACTTAACCGATTGGAACAACAAATTGAACGATGATGAGCGCTATTTTATTAAACATATTTTGGCCTTTTTCGCAGCTTCAGACGGCATTGTCAATGAAAACTTAGCCGAAAACTTCGTCAGTGAAGTGCAATACCCCGAGGCTAAATTTTTCTACGGGTTCCAATTGATGATGGAAAACATTCACAGTGAAACCTATTCGCTTTTGATTGATACGTATGTAAAAGATGAAGCTGAGAAAAATCAATTGTTTCATGCCATTGAAGTCTTTCCTGCCATCAAAGAAAAAGCGGATTGGGCTTTGAAATGGGTGCAATCGCCCAATTTTAATGAACGACTCATTGCTTTTGCTGCCGTAGAAGGTATTTTCTTTTCAGGATCGTTTTGTTCGATTTACTGGTTAAAAAAACGCGGGTTAATGCCTGGACTTACGTTTTCCAACGAATTAATTTCTCGTGACGAAGGAATGCATTGCGATTTTGCCGTTCACTTACACAACCACCATTTGGTGAATAAAGTTTCGAAAGAACGCATTACCGAAATTTTAACCGATGCGTTGGATATTGAGCGTAAATTCATCACGGAATCGTTACCGGTGAGTTTGATCGGAATGAATTCTAAATTAATGACCCAATATCTCGAATTTGTTACCGACCGTTTGTTGGTAGAATTGGGATGCAATAAAGTATTCAACGTGACCAACCCCTTCGATTTCATGGACATGATTTCGTTGCAAGGAAAAACAAATTTCTTTGAAAAACGCGTTTCTGAATACCAAAAAGCAGGCGTTATGAACAATGACTCCAGCACACAGAAAATTAGCTTCGACGCTGATTTTTAATTCGCAAAATCAAACGTAAATACTGCTCCGGGAGGAGTTACAACCGATTCGGGGTGGCACACCGTGTCCCCGCATCAAAAATCAATTCGAGTTAGAGAAGGGATTGTCTAACTCATAACCTAAAACCAAACAAATATGTACGTAGTAAAAAGAGACGGCCACAGAGAGCCCGTTATGTTTGACAAAATTACCGACCGTATCAAAAAATTATGTTACGGCCTAAACGAAATGGTCGATGCTGTAAAAGTAGCCATGCGTGTAATTGAAGGCTTATATGATGGTGTTACCACTTCTGAGTTGGACAACCTTGCCGCCGAAACCGCTGCTGCCATGACCGTAACCCATCCGGATTATGCGTTGTTGGCCGCCCGAATTGCGATTTCTAACTTGCACAAGAACACGAAAAAATCGTTCTCCGAAACCATGAACGATATGTTTCATTATGTGAACCCAAGAACCAATCAAGAGGCGCCTTTACTCTCTGAAGAAGTACATCAAGTAATTATGGAAAACGCCGAGTTTTTGGATTCTCATGTAATCTACAACCGCGATTTCAATTACGACTATTTTGGTTTTAAAACCTTAGAGCGTTCCTACCTTCTCAAAATAAATGGTAAAATCGTAGAACGTCCGCAACACATGTTGATGCGTGTAGCGGTGGGTATTCACTTAAACGACCTGCAGTCGGTGATTGAAACCTACGATTTGATGTCCAAAAAATTCTTTACCCACGCCACGCCTACTTTGTTTAACGCCGGTACGCCCAAACCACAAATGTCGTCGTGTTTCTTGTTGACCATGAAAGACGACAGTATTGATGGAATTTATGATACTTTAAAACAAACCGCAAAAATCTCGCAATCGGCCGGAGGTATCGGATTGTCTATTCACAACGTGCGCGCGACAGGTTCGTATATTCGTGGGACAAACGGAACTTCGAATGGGATTGTACCGATGTTGCGGGTTTTCAACGACACCGCGCGTTATGTCGACCAAGGGGGTGGAAAACGCAAAGGAAGTTTCGCGATTTACATCGAACCCTGGCATGCCGATATCTTCGAATTCTTGGATTTGAAAAAGAATACCGGTAAAGAAGAAATGCGTGCCCGCGACTTGTTCTTTGCCATGTGGATTTCCGATTTGTTTATGCAACGTGTGGAAAATGACGCTGAATGGACCTTAATGTGTCCGAACGAATGTCCTGGACTATACGATACGTATGGGGAGAAATTCGACGAATTGTATACGTCTTACGAATTAGCAGGCAAAGGACGTAAAACGATCCGTGCACGTGAATTGTGGGAGAAAATCTTAGAATCGCAAATCGAAACGGGTACGCCCTACATGTTGTACAAAGATGCGGCTAACCGTAAATCGAACCAGAAAAACTTGGGTACGATTCGTTCGTCCAACTTGTGTACGGAGATCTTGGAATACACTTCGGAAGATGAAATTGCAGTCTGCAACTTGGCTTCGATTTCCTTACCGATGTTTGTCGAAGACGGCAAATTCAACCACGAATTGTTATACAATGTAACCAAACGCGTGACCCGCAACTTGAATAAAGTTATCGACCGCAACTATTACCCCGTTCCCGAAGCCGAGAACTCCAATTTGCGCCACCGCCCTGTAGGATTGGGTGTACAAGGATTGGCCGATGCGTTTATCATGATGCGTTTGCCCTTTACCAGCGATGAAGCCAAACAATTGAACCAAGAAATCTTTGAAACGATTTACTTCGCTGCCGTTACCGCTTCGATGGAATTGGCCAAAGAAGAAGGACCGTACTCTACTTTCCAAGGGTCACCGATTTCACAAGGAGAATTCCAATACAACCTTTGGGGATTGAAAGACAGCGACTTATCAGGACGTTGGGACTGGACCTCGTTGCGTAAAGAAGTGATGGAACACGGGGTGCGCAACTCCTTATTGTTGGCCCCAATGCCTACCGCTTCTACGTCGCAAATTCTTGGAAACAACGAAGCTTTTGAACCTTATACGTCCAACATTTATACCCGCCGCGTATTGTCGGGCGAGTTTATCGTAGTCAACAAACACTTGTTGGAAGACTTGGTAAAACACGGGTTGTGGAATGAAAACTTGAAACAAGAAATCATGCGCCACAACGGTTCGATTCAAAACATCGACATCATTCCGCAAGATTTGAAAGAGTTGTACAAAACCGTTTGGGAAATGTCGATGAAAGATATTATCGATATGTCACGTCAACGCGGTTATTTCATTGACCAATCGCAATCGTTGAATTTGTTTATGCAAGATGCAACCTTTGCCAAACTGACCTCAATGCACTTCTATGCGTGGAAAAGCGGCTTGAAAACCGGGATGTACTACCTACGCACAAAATCGGCGGTTGACGCCATCAAGTTTACCTTGAGCAATGAGAAAAAAGAAGAACCTACGGTTACCTTACAACAACCCGAACCCCAAGCGGTAGAAGTTATCGCTCCAGAATCGGGAGAAATGAGCGCCGAAGAATTCCGATTGATGGTCGAACGTGCCCGCAACGCCGGTCCAGAGGACTGTGAAATGTGCGGATCTTAGTTTTATTATGAATTAGGAATTTTAAATTATAAATTAGGATAACAGCTGTCAGTAATGGCGGCTGTTTTTTATTGTATCATTCCATAATTCCCCACAATGAATTTATTTACATTTGTAATTACTGAAAATTCAAAACCACATGATGACTTGGGAACAACTTTTATCCTTGAAACGTCAAGGCGACACGGGCAAACGCTTACGCATTGAGCAAGACGATACCCGTTTGGGATTTGAAGTCGATTACGATCGCATTATTTTCTCGGCGCCTTTTCGCAGTTTACAAGATAAAACTCAAGTAATTCCACTATCCAAAACCGATTTCGTACATACGCGCCTCACCCACAGTTTGGAAGTTTCGGTGGTAGGACGTTCGTTGGGTCGTTTGGTTGGTAAAAAAATCATCGAAAAATATCCTTACCTCGCCACCATACACGGCTATCAACCCAATGATTTTGGAGCCATCGTAGCAGCGGCAGCATTGGCCCATGACATCGGTAATCCGCCGTTTGGCCATTCGGGGGAAAAAGCTATTGGGGAATATTTTTCGCGTGGAAACGGCCAAAAATTTAAAGAACAACTGAGTCCCAAAGAATGGCAAGATTTGGTTGATTTTGAAGGCAATGCCAATGGGTTCTCGGTACTTACGGGAACGCGGCCAGGCATTGAAGGAGGGTTGCGTTTGTCGTATGCTACCTTGGGCGCTTTTATGAAGTATCCCAAAGAAAGTTTGCCAAAAAAACCTACAACCAATATCTCCGATAAAAAATTCGGTTTTTTTCAAACCGATAAAGCTTTTTTCCAAGAAGTGGCTGAAGAATTGGGGTTACTCAAACTAAACTCTGGGGAAGATTTACGCTATTTACGTCATCCCCTCGCTTTTTTGGTTGAAGCCGCCGACGATATTTGCTATACCATCATTGACTTTGAAGACGGGATTAACTTGGGCTTGGTCGCCGAAGATTTCGCACTGGAATACCTCATTAATTTGGTTAAAGATACCATTGACCGCAACAAATACAATGCTTTAACCACCAAAGAAGATCGCATCAGTTACCTGCGTGCCTTGGCCATTGGCAACCTCATCAATGATGCAGTAAAAGTATTTTTAAACAATGAAGAAGCCATTATGAAAGGCGAATTTCATCATGCCTTAACCGACAAAAGCAAGTACAAAGCCCAAATGGATGACATTATCAAATTGAGTGTCAAAAACATTTACCAAAGTCGGGAGGTCATCGAAAAAGAATTGAAAGGCTACCAAATTATCAATAGTTTATTGGACAAATTTATCACCGCTTACAACCATCAATACGAAGGAAAATCATCCAATTACGATGCGCTTTTGTTAAAAGTACTCCCCGAAAAACACCGCTTGGAAAAAAGCAGTTTGTATGATCGATTAATGCACATTTGCCATTTTATCTCACTTTTAACCGATGGAAATGCAGTGCTGTACCACGATATGCTTGGCTAACATTTCTTAATTTTCTGACCCTCAAAGGGCTGTAGTTGTTTTTTTCAAAAGATTACGCTAATTTTGAAAAGATTAACCAACAGCTATGAAAAAAATTTACCTGGGATTACTGGGCCTTTGCAGCAGTATTTGGGCGCAAGAGATTCCAAAACAAGCTATTCAATCAGCTTTACAACAGAAACAAATCACCCAAAAATGGGCCGAAACTGATATTGCTCAGTGGGAAGTAATTAGTCAAACTACTTCTGAATCTACGGGGATCACCAATTATTTTATCCGACAAACCATTGACGGCTTGCCTGTCTTTGAGTCCGTAAATACCGTTTGGGTAAAAAAGGGTACTGTGATTCAAGTCGGTGATCGTTTTATTACGGGAATCACTCAAAAAACCGATCGAAATACAAAAGTGCAACCTGCAGCGGCTATTTTCCAGAAAGCAACGCAAGAACTTGGGTATACCCTTTCGCCAGCAGTGCTGAAACAAGAAAGTGAAACAAAGGTAACGCTCACGAACGGCGATGCTATAGATGACCCTATTCAAGCCACCTTAGGCTATCTTACCGTAAACGATCGTTTGCAAAAAGTATGGCATTTCGAATTTTACAGTCCCAACCAAGAGCATTTATGGAGCCTCTATGCCGATGCTACTTCAGGTTCGATTGTACAAAAAAACGATTTAACTGTGCGATGCCAATTTGACCATCCGCACGGCAATTCTCAATCGGCTTCGACTATTTTTTCTTTTGAAAAATCAGTTCAAAAAGCGGTAAGTCCTTTACAAGTGCAAAGCGGGAATTATCGCGTCATCCCGTTTGAGTTTGAAAGTCCAAACCACAGTCCTTTTCAACTTATCAGCAGTCCCGCCAATGCTTTGGCCTCTCCAAAGGGATGGCATGATACCAATAATTTGCCAGACAATTTAAGTTCGTTGAAATACACCTACACACGAGGCAACAATGTTTGGGCACGTGCCGACTATACCAACACCAATCCCACAGCCCATTCGACCAATACCACAGCCAATGGATATGCGCCCGATGGCGGAAGTAGTCTCACTTTTGACTTCCCCTATGGCGGTGTGAGTGTGCAACCCAATACCTACATCAATGCTGCGGTAACCAATTTGTTTTACATGAACAATTGCTTACACGATATTTGGTACCAATACGGTTTTAATGAGCAGAATGGTAATTTCCAACAAAACAATTTCGGTCGGGGTGGATCCGGTTCCGATTTTGTATGGGCTGATGCGCAAGACGGTTCGCGTTCGACCACACCCACATTTAACAACGCCAACTTTTCTACTCCAGCCGATGGAACCCGACCACGCATGCAAATGTATGTTTGGAATGTAGCGCCTCCTATTTTTCCGGTCACCGTTAACAGCCCTGCTAGTGTAGCTGGAAATTATCGTGCTGTACAAAATGTTTTCAACCCCGGTTTTGTGAGTTTACCCCAAGCGCCCAACTTTATTCAATCGGATTTGGTATTGTATCAAGATGGGACAGGGGGGTTAAATGAAGCGTGTGTAGCACCTTCCAATGGAGCGGCGATGAATGGAAAAATCGTCATTATTCGTCGTGGAAATTGCAACTTTACCGTTAAAGTCAAAAATGCACAAACACGAGGCGCTGTAGCAGTGATTATCGTTAATAATGTATCCGAACCCGAATTTGTGAGCATGAGTGGTGCCGATGCTACCATTACCATCCCAGCGATTTGTATGAGTTTTGACGACGGAGAAAATTTGATCGGAAATACATTTGGAAGTATGGTAAATGTTCGCTTACAACTCAACGGAGCGCCTTTCGTGAGTACCGATGGCGATTTTGACAATGGAATTATTTCCCATGAATATGGCCACGGAATTTCGAACCGTTTGACAGGGGGACCCAGTTTAAGCAACTGCCTAACCAATGAAGAGCAGATGGGCGAAGGCTGGTCGGATTGGTTTGCCTTGATGTTGCAAATGAAGCTTGGCGATGTAGGAACAACCCCTAAAGGAATTGGAACTTTTGCGGTAAGTCAGCCTACCACAGGACGAGGTATACGTCGTTTTCCGTATACTACTGATATGACGATCAACCCGAGTACATTCGCTACAGTGAACGATAACTTTATCACCGATGCCGACGGGAATACTACAGTTTCACCCCACAATATTGGTGAGGTTTGGTGTGC
>CANHRI010000017.1 GCA_947463515.1 Flavobacteriaceae bacterium | reverse complement strand
ATTCATTTTCACCCACTCCGATGGCCAAAGGACTCCCTAAACGAGCTACTACAATTTCATCGGGTTTATTTTTGTCAAACACGCAAATTGCATACGCCCCAACCACTTGGTTTAAGGCTACTTGCACAGCTTTCCCTAATTTTAATCCATCTTTTTTCTGAACATCTTCAATCAAATTGACCAAAACTTCAGTATCTGTATCAGAAGCAAATGTGTATCCGCGTTTAATAAGCTCTTTTTTTAAAGGCTCATAGTTTTCAATAATTCCATTGTGAATAATAGCCAAATTGCCCGAATTGGACAAATGGGGGTGCGAGTTTACATCATTGGGCACTCCATGGGTAGCCCAACGTGTATGTCCCATACCAATGGTTCCGTTGGTGGTAATTTCTTGCTGAGAACGCGCTTCCAAATCGGAAACTTTTCCTTTAGTTTTACTGATTTTTAAATCCGTACCGTCATACAGCATCACACCGGCACTATCGTACCCTCTGTATTCTAGACGCTTTAAGCCTTTTATTACAATAGGATACGCTTCGCGATGCCCAATGTAGCCTACAATTCCACACATAACTTTGTTTGTTTAATCGGGTTTGGTATAATATACTTGTAAACGAATTCTTTTATTTTCGGGCACATTGGGGTGACCTCCATACAAGATAGTTCCCAATGGATTCACCACAGCCATAGCCGGGATATATTTATTGATACGATTGGCAAAAGAAAATGGGGCACGTAAAAAGGCGCGATTTACATTATTAATGTTCTCAGTCACCACCAATCCTAGTCGCACGTTGGTTGAATCGTTATAAATAAGATTTTGAATATGACGGGTCAAACGAATCTTATAGAACTCTCCTCGCCCATCACTGTCTTTGGAAATAATTCCGCCGTGAATAAACTTGTTATTTTTGACTGAAGCACTCGTCGATAAATCGGCTGAATAATCGACCAAGGGACGATTGTTGTTTAAATCATATAATAAAACGCGATTGGGCTCGGGTGCTTTTTTACCATTAATATCCGTGGGTAGTTGCATTTGATCTTTATCGATGTGAAAGACTAGATTAGCTTCATTCACCAACCATTTTTTCCCATCAGCGGGGTTGCGCAATCGATCAAGCTCATCAGAAACTCCATTAGGCGTATTCACCTCAATTCCGTATGCGTCAAAGCTAATATTATCTATAGGATTGAATAAATTAAGTATAGCCATCGAACCTTGTCCGCCTTTCAAATATAGGCGCTGGTCTCCATTGACCACATCGGGAGTTGAAATTGGATTGACATAATCGGTTTCGAAGAAATTGATGGTTCGGGGACCAAAATTAAGCACCATTTTTTTACGGACTTTTTCAGTTCCTGAACTGGAGGTAAAATCTTTGTATAAGATTGTAATCGTTCCTCTTGAAAAATTCAATCGTGCCATTGCCCCTTGATTTTCAAAACCGGAAGCTGCTTCGGCTTTAAACAACAATCCTCTGAAATAATTTCTAAAGGTATTGTTGTTCAAAAGTACACCTGAGGGTGCATTGATAATTTTATTCTCGAAAAATGTTTTATTTAAATTTAAATAAATACCGGGCGCCAATCGCTCTTTAACCGTACCACTTGGGCGTACTATTTTTAATTCCTTATCTCGAAATACAAATTGGTCGTTTTGACTAAAATCAGTAGTTGCAGGGGTGTCAGCATTGGTATTATCGGTATTGATTCGCTGACCGCCATTGGCTAAATTCCCTTCAAATTCTGCCAACTGATCGGAATAATAATATTGAGGTTGTTGCAAACCTGAAGACGGGTCAAAATCTTGAATGGCATAGCCCGATTCGTAGACACTCAATTTAATTTTAGGCAAAGTGGATCCCGCTTGGTGGGCCGGCAAAATGGAATCCAATCGATAAATCGGATCCCCTGAAGTTTCATCGACATCAGTCAATGTAGCAAAGTAAGGTACATGCATGTACACCGAGTCAATGGTAATATCGTTGGCATAAAAAATTGGGTTGGTCGCGGCTAATTCCAACTGAGTTACAATACTTGCTTTAGTTTTCCCAAACACGGGATTATTGTAATACCCTAAGGAATTTACTGCCATATCGTTGGCTTGCACAGCCCCCGTATTTTGGTTGTAAGCCATAACATCAAAGTAGGTTTGGTCTAACCCATAGTGATCTTCCCCTACCAAATCGATTCCTACATTGGTAAAATCTTTGTCACAAGAAACCAAAGTCACTAAAGATACTAAACCTAAGAATCGTAAAAAACTTGAAAAATTCATATATTTTATAATAACATTTGCTTATAAAAAGAAGTATAGGCTTCTGCAAATGCTTCTTTTGGGGTGAAAGGTAAAAAAGGTTTTCCGGATGATGCTATAATTTTTGTTAAACCTCCATCCAAATCTTCCGAGCCCACGATAATTCCATCGGAATGCGCAATAGCAACCTGCATCCAATTCTGATAATTGGGTTCCGCTAGTGGCGCCAACGATTCAGCAGGAACCCCATCAAACTTGATTTTTTCAATTGCTTCTTTATCTAATAACCCTTCGAAACCGGAATTATAGACTGAGGTTACAATTTTGGTGTCGGAAAACAAAGCTTCATGCTTGTAAAAGTGCTTCATATACACGGGCAACATCGAAGCTAACCAGCCGTGAACATGAATAATATCTGGCACCCAATTTAATTTTTTGACTGTTTCTACAACACCTTTTGCAAAAAAAATGGCACGCTCATCGTTATCAGGGTATAAAACACCTTCTTCATCCGTAAACGTTGATTTACGTTTGAAATACTCGTCATTATCAATAAAATAAACCTGAATTCGCTCTTTGGGAATAGAGGCCACCTTAATAATTAAGGGCATGTCCACATCATTCACCACTAAATTCATTCCCGAAAGACGAATTACTTCATGTAACTGGTGTCTTCGTTCATTGATATTCCCATAACGAGGCATAAAAATTCGTATTTGCCCGCCTTGATCGTTTATCATTTTGGGTACGTCATACGACATTAACGAAACCTCATTTTCGGCTAAATAAGGCACCACTTCAGACGACACATATAATATCCTCTTGTCTTCCATAGGTTGATTCTTGATTGGTTTTGGTTTTACTGTTGTTTAAAAAACATGCAAAATTACAAAAAAATATGGTGTTTTACACGAAACCCACTAAGTTTGTACCGCAAATTTCAAAACAAATTCATGTTGGTTTTTGACAAAAAAGACGCACTTTCGCATCATTTAGACACACTTAGGCAACCCAAAACCACTTTAGGTTTTGTGCCAACCATGGGCGCGTTACATCAAGGCCATCTCTCTTTATTGGCGCAATCGGTGGTTGAAAATGACATTACGGTGATTAGTATTTTTGTCAATCCTACGCAATTTAATAATCCGGAAGATTTGGAAAAATACCCACGCACGTTAGAAAGCGACATTCAAAAAGTAGGAACGATTTCACCCGACATTCTTGTTTACGCGCCTTCTGTTTCGGATATTTATGAAGGGAAAACCGAATCCAAATCGTATTCTTTTGAAGGCTTGGAACACCAAATGGAAGGAAAATTCAGACCGGGTCATTTTGATGGAGTAGGCACCGTCGTGAAAAAACTTTTTGAAATTGTAACCCCTACGAAAGCCTATTTTGGAGAGAAAGATTTTCAACAACTCCAAATCGTCAAAAAACTGGTTGCCAAAGAGCAACTTCCAGTAGATATTGTAGGTTGCCCTGTATTTAGAGAGGCCAATGGCCTGGCCATGAGTTCGCGCAATGAACGATTGAGTCCAACGGAACGCCAAGAAGCCGCTATAATTTATGCCACCTTACAAAAAACAGCAGTACTATTCGCCAAACAATCCATTGCCAAAACCCGAAAAATGGTCGTGGACATCTTTGCCAATAACCCCCTTTTTCACCTGGAATACTTTGAAATTGCCGAAGAAACCACGTTAAAACCAGCGCTGAAAAAACAAAAAAACAGAAAATACCGTGCTTTTATTGCTGTTTTTGCAAACAATGTGCGACTCATTGACACCATTTCATTAAATTAATTTACCTTTGCCCCATGCAAATTCAAGTAGTTAAATCCAAGATTCACCGCGTAAAAGTTACCGGTGCCGATTTGAATTACATCGGTAGTATCACCATCGACGAAGCGTTGATGGAAGCCTCCAATATTATTGAAGGTGAAAAAGTATCCATTGTCAATATTAACAATGGCGAACGCTTTGAGACCTACGTGATTAAAGGAGCTCGCCAATCGGGTGAAATCACCTTAAACGGACCCGCAGCTCGTAAAGTTCAACCGGGCGATATCATCATTATAATTGCTTATGCTACCCTCGAATTTGAGGCGGCTAAATCTTTTACACCTTGGTTGGTGTTCCCCGATGAAACCACCAACTTGTTGAAATAACATTTGTGAACAGGCAAGTCAAAAATGTATTGTTAATTATTATTCCATTACTTCTCGGTTGTGGAATTATTTATTATCAATACCAATCACTATCCACTGAAGCTCTTCAAAATATAAAAACCAGCTTATGGAAGGCCGATTATTTCTATGTGGTACTCTCACTTTTAGTGGCTACTTTAGGACATTGGCTTCGCGCATACCGATGGAAATATGCTTTGAATCACTTGGGATACTATCCAAAAACGCAAAATAGCTTTTTAACCGTAAGTGTTTCCTATTTAGTTAATCTGACCATCCCTCGGTCGGGAGAAGTAACCCGTGCAGTGTTACTTAAAAAATATGAGGATGTCCCTTTTGACAAGGCTTTTGGCACCATCGTTGCCGAGAGGATTGTGGACTTAGCACTGTTTTTTCTTTTTGTCATCATTGGATTTGCCTTACAATTTGACACCCTCTACGGTTTTTTACAGGAACAAAATATCGGATTTCAATCCCTACTTTTAATCAGTGTAGGATTTTTGGTAGTGATGGTGCTTTTTGTCCTGATTTGGATTTATGCTGAATGGCCTATCATTCAAAAACTTAAGCATAAATTTTCTGGACTTACTGAAGGATTACTTAGCGTTTACAAAATGGAAAAAAAATGGCATTACATTGGTCATTCTTTCCTTATTTGGGGATGCTATTTGGTGATGTTTTACATTCCCATTTTCGCCTTGGAAGAAACGCATGCAGTCGGTTTTGACGTAATCATTATGGGCTTTATCTTTGGTAGTTTAGCCATCGGATTTACCAATGGAGGCATCGGCGCCTATCCGTTTTCAATCGCCTTAATCTTTGGATTGTATGGCATTCCGAATGAAACAGGCACCGCATTCGGATGGTTGGTATGGACATCTCAAACCCTTCTTACCCTATTTTTAGGTTTACTATCCTATCTTTTATTACCCCTATTAAATCGAAAATAATTCCTATATTGGTGGTCGCTTACTGCAACCTAACCCATATAAAACATGAAAAAAATAATCCTGCTTTTAGTACTTGCCCTGAGTCTAAACGGATTTGGACAGGTCATTAAAGACAGTGTTTTTTCCAATCGCTTGGACAGATACCGCTACCTTTCCATTTCATTACCTCCCTCTTACGGAAAAGACGCAAAACGTGCCTATCCCCTTCTCTTGGCTTTGGATGGAGATTATTTGTTTGACCCTATTCAAGGAACGCTTAAATACGCTTATTACTGGGATGACTTACCTGAAGTTATTTTAGTCGGATTAAACCATACCACCGATACCGAACGTGATGAAGAGTGTAAAGTCGATGAAACCACGGGACTTCCTGAAGGCATCGGGGAATCGTTTTTTGAATTTATAGGTGGTGAACTCATTCCGTATTTGCAAAAAAACTTGCGTATCGCTCCATTCAAAATTGTCGCAGGACATGATGTTACCGCTGGGTTTATGAATTTTTATTTATACAAAGACAATCCCGTTTTCAATGCGTTTATAGCGTTGAGCCCAGTAATGCCCTTGGATATGGAAACGCGTATTCCCGATCGTATGGCGACGTTTCAAACCAATATGTTTTATTATGTTGCCTCTGCTGATGGCGATATCAAATCGATAAAAGATAAAGTAGTAGCCTTGGATACCCAAATGAAAGGGGCCAACTTAGCCAAAGTGAACTACCGTTATGATGAATTCAAAGGGTGTTCCCACTATTCTTTGGTTCCTTTTGCGATTCCCAGTGCTTTGTACCAGTTTTTTTCGGTGTACCAACCCATTTCATCCAATGAATTTCAAGAAAAAATTGTGGTTCTACAATCAGGTTATGTCGAATATTTGAAAAACAAGTACGATATGGTTGAAAAAGCGTTGGGCATGAAAATGAATATTCGTCTCAATGATTTCAAAGCCATCGAAGCAGCCATTATCAAAAACAAAGCCTTTAACGAATTTGAACAACTCGCCCAATTATCACGGAAAGCCTATCCAAAATCCATGTTGGCCGATTACCATATGGCGCGTTTTTATGAAAATAATGACGATTTAAAAATGGCGTTGAAACACTATCAAAACGCCTCCCAATTGCAAGAAATTGGTGACTTAACCAAGGAAATGATGATGGATAAAATGGAAGATCTTAAATCTCAAGTCAAGAAAAAATAACCCTACTTTACCCTAATGGCGAAACTTAAAACAACTTTTTTCTGTCAAAATTGTGGCGCTCAATACGCCAAATGGCAAGGACAATGTAATGCTTGCAAAGAATGGAATACCATTGTTGAAGAAATCATTCAAAAAGAGGAAAAAGTCGCCTGGAAAGGTACTGTTGAAGTAAAAAAAGCGCCAAAACCTTTAAAAATAAAAGAAATTGATTCCGCGCAAGAAATTCGTTTGAACACGGGTGATAGCGAACTCAACCGAGTGTTGGGAGGCGGCATCGTTCCGGGTTCGGTAATTTTATTAGGTGGCGAACCGGGCATCGGAAAAAGTACGCTCTTATTGCAACTTTCACTAATGCTTCCTTACAAAACGCTTTATGTATCGGGAGAGGAGAGTCAGAAGCAAATTAAAATGCGTGCCGAACGCATCAACCCGAATAACGAAAGTTGTTTTGTACTTACGGAAACCAAAACGCAAAATATCTTTCGTCAAATTCAGGAAGTCGATCCCGAAATCCTGATTATCGACTCGATCCAAACACTTCATACCGATTATATCGAATCCACCGCCGGAAGTATTTCGCAAATTCGGGAATGCACCGCCGAATTGATCAAATTTGCCAAAGAAACAAATGTTCCCGTCATTTTAATTGGCCATATCACCAAAGACGGAAATATCGCTGGCCCCAAGATTCTTGAGCATATGGTAGATACGGTATTGCAATTTGAAGGCGACCGGAATCATGTGTACCGCATTTTACGCGCATTGAAAAACCGCTTTGGGTCGACGGCCGAATTGGGAATTTATGAAATGCAAGGTTCGGGGTTGCGTGAAGTGACCAACCCTTCTGAAATATTGATTTCCCACCGCGAAGAAGAACTTTCAGGCACGGCCATTGCTTCAACATTGGAAGGGATGCGCCCGTTGATGATTGAAATTCAAGCGCTGGTTTCCACAGCTGTTTATGGAACACCGCAACGCAGTACGACAGGGTACAATGCCAAACGATTAAACATGATTTTGGCCGTATTGGAAAAACGTGCTGGATTCCGTTTGGGTACCAAAGATGTGTTTTTAAACGTCACGGGAGGTATTTCGGTAGACGATCCTGCCATTGATTTGGCGGTGGTAGGCGCAATACTTTCTTCCAACGAGGACATTGCTGTGGGGAAAGAAGTTTGTTTTGCGGGAGAAGTGGGCTTGTCGGGCGAAATTCGTCCCGTCAACCGCATTGAACAACGCATTCAAGAAGCCGAAAAATTAGGCTTTACCACCATTTTTGTGTCCAAATACAACAAAACAACCTTACCTAATCTCAAAATACGCGTCGTTTTGGTCTCCAAAATTGAAGAAGTTGTTAGTGAATTATTTGGATGAAACGATTGAACTTTTCGCGCAAAAAAATCAAAACCATTGGATTCTGGATCTTGGGACTCCTGGTCGTGGGTGTCGGAATGGGTTTTGCCTTTCGTCAATCAATTTTAGAGCAGCTCATCGCCAAAGCGGCCGTAAAAATGAAATCCGAGTACCAATGCGAATTGGTCTTTGAAAATCCGCATTTTGAAGGACTCGAACATATTGCAATCGACGGCATGAGTCTCACCCCGCATCATGCCGACACCCTGGTGCAAATGGGGCCTGTTCGAACAGGATTTAACTTTTGGAAACTGATCACAGGAACGCTCCAAATCACCGATTTAGAAATCAATGGCGGATATATTCAATTGGTAAAATCCAAAAACGGTTCCAATTTTGACAACTTCCTCCGAAAAAAAGAAAAAGAAGATACCGTTACAACCGTAGATTATGCAGAACTCGCCAATCGGTTGACCTCCCGTTTTCTCAACTTGGTTCCTACGCAAATGAACATCAAAGGTTTTGCGCTAAAAGTCAACGACTTGGGACATAAAGTCCAACTCGATTTTACCCAATTCATGTTGCAGCAACAGCAACTAACAACAGCCATACAACTGACCGAAGGAGAAATACAACAGCAATGGCAACTTTCGGGATTTGCCGATCCGCGCAACCGAAAAGCCGATTTGATTTTTAAATCCCAAAAAAAGGACACCATCGTATTGCCGTACTTACGTCATAAATTTCTACTGAAGACGGCTTTTCAATCGGCGGCTTTTCATATCGATGCTATGGGTTTGAGCGGTGGAAATTTTATTGCCGATGGATATGCTTCTATTCAAAAATTAGTGCTTAATCATCCCAAAATTGCCTCCAAAGATGTTGAAGTAACCCAAGCCCGCATGGATTTCCATTGGATGATTGGAGAACGCAGCATTGCATTGGATTCAAGTTCGCTCCTCACCCTTGGCAAACTCCAATGCCGCCCCTATCTTTTTTATGAAAAAGAAGACGGTAAAACCTATGCGTTAAAACTACAAATCCCGAAAACCAAAGCACAAGATTTTATCGATGCCTTGCCCAAAGGCTTGTTTTCACATTTTGAAGGCATGACTGCGACTGGAAATTTCAGGTATCAATTGGACTTTAAATACAATGATAAAAATCCAAATGCACTTGTTTTTGAAAGTAAACTTCAACCCGAAAAGCTGAAAATCACGCACTATGGCGCGGCTGATTTAGGGAAAATAAATTCTGAATTTCAGTATAGCGCTATTGAAAAAGGGATCCTGCAACGACCGATTCTCATTGGAAGCAGCAATCCATTTTACACTCCGCTTTCAGAAATTTCACCTTTCCTGCAAAAATGCGTCTTGACCAGTGAAGACCCGTCGTTTATGCGGCACCGCGGGTTTATCAACGAAGCTTTTAAACAATCGATTGCCAAAAACATTCGCACCAAAAAATTTGCTCGTGGGGCAAGTACAATTAGTATGCAATTGGTGAAAAATGTGTTCCTCACACGAGAGAAAACGCTTTCACGCAAATTGGAAGAAATTCTTTTGGTGTATATTTTAGAAAACCAACGCATAGCTACGAAGGAACGCATGCTCGAAGTCTATTTTAACATTATTGAATGGGGACCCGACGTATATGGAATTGGCGAAGCAGCACAGTATTATTTTCAAAAAAAGCCTTCAGAATTGACGTTTAAAGAGTGCCTTTTTTTGGCAACAATTATTCCCAAGCCCAAAGGATTTATGTATCGCTTTAATGGGACACAACAGCCCAAAAAGTTTGCCCAACAACAATTTGATTTTCTCACCCGATTGATGTTGCGCCGCCAACTGATTACCCCAAACGACACGCTAGGCTACCGTCAACCGCTCCAAATTATTGGTCCCGCAAGAGAACGTCTTCAATCCAAAAGGCAAGATACCATTGCTCTGGATAGTTTACAGTTGGAGGATTTTGAATTCTAAAGGTATACGATTCCAACGTTCTTTGCGTTTAAGGAATAACGAACACCATCACCATGAAAACAACCTTTGGACTCCTTACATTTTTGCTTTTAATCACTATAGCTTGCCAACAAAATAAAGGGGCTCGGGAAATGATTGATTTTCCTGAAAGCCGTCAGTGGGTACAAAATGATGCTAAAAAACTAACCCTAAAGCTCAAAGAAGCCGGAACTTATTCTGCTTTTGTTGAAGGAAGTGTCGTTTATGGGTCACAATTTCCAAGTTTGCCCATGACATGGGAACTGACGGGAACCAACCGGAATGAAAACGGCACCCTTTCGCTGGCGCTTAAAAATGAAAAAGGGGAAGAATTGGGTGATTGTACCGGGGATGTTTGCGATGTCAAACAAGTGTTATTTACAGGAAAAAAACTGGTAGCAGGGACGTATACGTTTACCCTAAAAAACACCTTCGAATTTCCGTATTTCCCCAACATTATTGCCCTTGGGATTTCGTTGGAAAAAGAAAAATAAAAGATCTTTCCAACCTTTTTCCTAAATGGCTCCTCTTTGTTGAAAAGCCATTGTATGAAAAAAATGCTCTTTCTGCCGGTATGTGTTATCCTTTGGAGTTTTACCCAAAGCGAAAATCCTTTGGAGAAATATTTAACCCGTATTACCGACCCTGATATCATCAAACGGGATTTGGCGACAATTGCGGTATGGAATTCCAATCCCAAAAGAGAAAAAGACGAAAAAATCACACCCCAAAGCCAATGGGAACTCCTTTATTACTATCATTCCGGATGGCACGAACACAGTCCCAACCACCGAATAGATATTTCAGAGGTTTATGTAGGCACACCCGGCAACACCCTGGTGGGGCAAACCCTTTTGGATTTCACAAAATCACCCCATCAAGCGGCGCTACTGTATAGCGACAATCCGCTCCTTACAAACATGCTTTCAGAAGCGCGCGGCGCCCCTTACAATGGCAAATGGGTGGTGTTTTCGTTACGTGACAATCGCATCTGTTTACGCTATGTACATAGTTATCCGAACGGTAATCAATCGAGTTGGTACCACCGAAAAGAATATTATTTCCATTTAAAATAGTACAATTCTAAACAATAGAACCCATGAAACTGCCGTTTTTAAAAACAACCAACCGAAAACCAAGTATGAAAAATATTCTATGGCTGCTCCTAGTTCCTGCAAGCCTCCTCGCCCAAAAACCCTTGTTTACCACCGCAAAAACACAAGGCGCCACGGTATACTTTAGCGGCGCAGAACTGCAGCATTCGGCCCAACTGAATCTGCCCGTAGGAAATAGTGAAATTGTAATTAAAAATGTAGCCGACTACATCAATGAAAGTACGTTGCAAATCAAAGCTCCGAAATCGGTTACTGTGATGTCGGTGCAGTTTACTAAAAATTATATTTCTGAATACGAAATTGACGAAAGCAATCCCGCCATTAAAAAGGTGCGGGACAGTATCGAAATCGTTAAAAAAGAAATTAAGAAAGTCCAAATTCAAATCTACACCCACCAACAAACCATCGGACTCCTCGACAACAATCAACAAGTGGGTGGCGCCAATTCGGGTTTGAATACTGCCGAGTTGATGAAAATGGTGGAATATTATAAGGCCAAACGTATTGAACTCGACAACCAAATTGAAGTCTTCAAAGAAAAAGAAACCAAGTGGAACAAGACCTTGGCCAACTTAAATGCGCGTTTGCAATTGAATACCGCCAAGGAAGAAAAAATGTCAAAAGGAAAATTGGTGGTACAAGTCTTGAACGAAGTCGCGGGGAATGTCACCTTGAATTTTTCGTACATCACCAACAGCGCAGGTTGGAAACCCATGTATGACTTACGTGCCAACAGCATTAAAGACCCCATTCAATTGCTATACAAAGCCCAAGTTTGGCAATCGACCGGCATCGATTGGAAAAAAATCAAAATGAGTTTGTCAAGTGGCAACCCCAACCAAAGCAACGAAGCGCCGTTACAGCAAGCGTGGTTTTTGAGGTATCAAACCAATAGATCTAAAGAAGTAATAACATTGGGATATACTAGCAATACCTATACATTAAATGAAACACTTAAATCCGAGGATAAAGTAGTGGATTCTAGCAATGCTGACGGAGAATATGACAATGGCATCGACGACTACACACAAATCTCCGAATCCCAACTCAACGTCACTTTCGACATTGACATTCCGTATGATGTGTTGTCCAATGGAAAAATGCACAGTGTGTCGTTGAAAGAAATTCAGATTCCGGCCACCTATAAATTCTACAGCGCACCACGATTGGAGAAGGAAGCTTATTTGTTGGCTAAAATTGACAACTACGGCCAATACAATTTGTTACCCGGTGAAGCCAATATTGTTTTTGAAGAAATGAATGTAGGCAAAACCTTCATCAATCCGGAGCAAACCGGCGATACGTTGAGTTTGAGCATGGGTCGGGATAAAAAGATTTCCATCAAACGCGAGAAAGTGGTCGATAAATCGGGTATAAAGTTTTTGTCTTCGTACAAAGAGCAAACGTTTACCTATGACATCACGATTCGCAATAACAAAAAAGAAGAAATCAATTTGACTTTAAAAGACCAATATCCATTGAGTTCGGACAAAGACATTACGATTGAATTGTTGGAAGATGGCAAAGCATCGGTCAATCCAGAAACGGGGTTTATGACCTGGGATCTCAAATTGGCTCCCAACGAATCCAAGAAAATACGGATTAGTTACAAGGTGCGCTATCCCAAAGATAAAATCATCGATAATTTATAAGCCTAACCTAAACACACATTTTTATGCCAAGAATCCCGGGGGAACTCGGGATTTTTTATTGACAATCAAACCCTTATCATTTTTTTGTATCTTTCGGCAAATAAAATACTCCATGAAAAAAATATTATTATCACTACTGATGGGATGGGGATGTATCACCTCAGCACAGACTATTGCCTTACAAACCGTTGTCACTGGACTAAGTAATGCCGTTGAAATTACCCATTGTGGGGATTCTCGGTTGTTTATTGTTCAAAAGGGCGGATTGATACGAATTATTCAAAATAATGCCGTGTTATCGACGCCTTTCTTGAATGTCTCCTCGCTCACCGTGAGCAGTGGGGAACAAGGGCTGTTGGGTTTGGCGTTTCATCCGAATTACGCAACCAATGGTCAATTTTTTATTAACTATACGAACACCGTTGGCGATACGGTTATTGCTCGGTATACTGTGAGTAGTGCTAACCCAAATGTGGCCAATCCCACGGGAACGATACTCATGACGATTGATCAACCCTTTTCAAACCACAATGGCGGTACATTAAAATTTGGTCCTGACGGATATTTGTATATCGGTATGGGCGATGGCGGTAGTGGTGGCGATCCGCAAAATTTTGCACAAAATCTTCAAGTGAATCTCACAGCGCCTTCGCGGGTTTATTTAGGTAAAATGTTGCGATTGGATGTCAATACCACAGCGGGTTCTTTAAATTATGGGTATCCTCCTACCAACCCTTTTGTAAATGAAAATGGAAAACAAGAAATATGGGCGTTGGGATTACGCAATCCATGGAAGTTCTCATTTAATCGATTGAATGGCGATTTGTGGATTGCCGATGTGGGTCAAAATGAAGTAGAGGAAATTAATCGTATTCAGTCGCCGCTACCCAATACGGGGTTAAATTTTGGATGGAAATGTTTTGAAGGATCAGTAGTGTACAGCGCTTGCAGCAATACCGCTGGAATGATTGCCCCTTTTGCCGAGTACACCCATGCAGCCACGGGAGGCTGTTCGGTCACAGGAGGATATGTGTATACAGGTACGTTATATCCCAACATGCTGAACAAGTACTTTTTTGCCGACTATTGTCAAAACCGTATGGGGATTCTCAATATAGCAACGGGTGCGATTACCTATACGCCGTATTTCAATGGCAATAACTTCTTTACTTCTTTTGGTGAAGATGTGAATGGCGAATTGTATATCACAGGAGGATCGTCGTTGTTCCGTATCACAGACACCTCAATGGGTTCGCAGACTTTTGCTGCATTGGGTCTTTCTTTGGCGCCCAATCCTTCAAATGGAATAGTTGTTTTGAACAACCCCAAACAATATGCTATGCAAACCTTAACGCTTTTGGATGTTTCTGGGAAAATTATACAAACGGTTCAACCCGAGCAAAGCACGCTGCAAACTATCGACATCAGCAACTTAAAGCCGGGACTCTATTTCTTGCAACTAGAAAAAGACGGCATACGGTATACCGAGAAAATCATTCGCGAATAAAAATCAAAAAGCCCTTTTTAACAAGGGCTTTTTTTATACTACTTAAGGATTATCGTTCCCCCATTTTTCGTTCGAGTTCCGCTTGGAATTCCTCCATCACGGGTTTGACGGTACTCTCTGGCAAATCGGCGATGCGAATATACATTAACCCATCGACGGCGTTATTAAACAAGGGGTCAACATTAAACGCAATCACGCGTGCATTTTGCTTGATATATTTTTTGATTAAAACAGGTAACCGCAAATTCCCGGGTTCGATTTCATCAATAATTTTATCAAATTTATTCAAATCGGCTTCGGCTTCATTGAAGACAAAATCCTTATCGGCATCTTTCAATTTGACCTTATACTCCATTTTGGGATGAATGTATTGCGCCACATACGGATCATAGTAATGCGACTTCATAAACTCAATCATCAACGACTTTGAGAATTCGGTAAACTGATTACTGATGCTCACCCCGCCGATCAAATATCTATGCTCGGGGTGACGCAAGGTAGTATGTACAATCCCTTTCCACAATAAAAATAAAGGCATCGGCTTTTGTTGGTACTCTTTAATGATAAACGCGCGACCCATTTCGATCGATTGAGCCATCATTGGATACAATTCGGGTTCAAAGCGAAACAAATCGTTTAAGTAAAACCCATCGATGCCGTATTGTGGAAAAATCTCACTTCCCAATCCCATACGATACGCTCCGGCAATGCGCTGGGTTTCTTCATCCCACAAGAACATGTGCTGGTAGTACTTGTCAAATTTATCCAAGTCCAAGGATTCATTGGTTCCTTCGCCTACTTCACGGAAGGTAATCTCGCGAAGGCGCCCGATCTCGTGAAGGATATTGGGAATCTTATCGGCAGAGACCAAAAAGACTTCATAGTTTTTGCTTTGAAGCAAACGGTAATCGCCACGACGCACGACATCAATTTCAGCTAAAATCTTATCGTGGTTCGCTGGATGTGCAATTTGCTTGACATTCTTGGCAGGCTTCAAGGCGTGCAAGGATTGAAATTTACTTTCGTCGTCAAAAGAATTGGCCAACATATAAGTTTTTCGCCGTAAAAACTCGGAATATTCTTCTATAGTCCCATGTTCGTTTTGCTCGGCTACAGGAATGGGTTTCCCGATACGCACTTTAATCACACGTCCTTTTTGCGTAAGGAGTTCCGAAGGCAATTTGGCTGTTCGTAAGGTGTCACTAATTTTGGAAAGCAAATAGAATAACTTACTATTTTGAGCGTGAAAATAGATAGGAACCACAGGCACTTGCGCTTTTCGGATGACTTTAATCGCGCCTTCCTCCCATTCTTTATCGACCACTAATTTCCCGTCTTTGTAGGTAGAAACTTCACCCGCGGGAAACATTCCTAAAGGTTTTCCATCGCTTAAATGGCGAAGCGTTTCTTTTATTCCCACCACACTCGACTTGGCATCTTTATGATTTTCAAAGGGATTCACCGGCATGATATACGGTTTCATCGGTTCGATACGGTGCAATAAAAAGTTGGCTATGATTTTGAAATTAGGTTCACGCTCCAGCATGAGTTTCAATAATAAAATACCGTCAATCCCCCCTAGTGGGTGGTTGGAAATAGTAATGTAAGCGCCGTCTTTGGGCAATCGCTTTAAATCTTCTTCGGGAATTTCAAATTTGATTTCAAACTCATCCAAAATCGCATTTAAAAAATCCAGCTCACTTAAATGTTTATTGCGATCGTAGATTTTATTTAGTGTAGAAATTTTCAAAACTTTCATCAACAACCATCCTGCAAATGTCCCCAATACTCCGTATTTGTCGGCATTAATTGCTTTGGCTACTTCTTTCGCTGTAACTAAACCCATGGAGTTGTTATATTGTATCTGTTTTGTAAAAAAACAAAGATAACAATTCTTCGGAATCCCCATTTTAAAAAATCCCCTTTTCCCCAAAAAGGTTAAACATTTATTATAATTTTTCCACATCCCTAAAAGAGTTTCCTTGAATTGTCTATTTTTGAACAAAGTACAAAAGGAACGGCTTTCCTAATCGATTTTTGACCCATTCATGAAAATTATTTCTTACAACGTCAACGGAATTCGAGCGGCAATCACCAAAGGATTTCTTGATTGGTTGCAACACGCCAACCCCGATATGATTTGCCTTCAGGAGATTAAAGCTACTGAAGATCAAATTCCAACCGATGCCATTACAGCGGCAGGTTATCCGTATCAATACTATTTTCCAGCACAAAAAAAGGGATACAGTGGGGTAGCTATTTTATCCAAAATCAAACCCGATACAGTAGTATATGGAACAGGGATTGATTACATGGATTTTGAGGGACGTAACCTTCGTGCCGATTTTGGCGACCTTTCGGTGATGAGCTTGTATTTGCCCTCGGGAACCAATAGCGAACGTTTAGGCCAAAAGTTCAAATACATGGATGATTTTCAAGCCTACATCAATACGCTCAAACAAACCGTTTCTAATTTAGTCATTGGTGGCGATTACAACATTTGTCACCAAGCCATCGATATTCATGATCCGATTCGCAATGCAACGGTTTCTGGATTTTTGCCCGAAGAACGCGCATGGTTGGATGCCTTTATGAAGTCGGGATTTATCGATAGTTTCCGTCATTTCAACAAAGAACCCCATCAATACAGTTGGTGGAGTTACCGCGCCAACGCCCGTAACAACAATAAAGGGTGGCGTATCGATTATAACTTGGTCAGTGAATCGTTGCGTGATCGTTTGCAACGGGCAGTCATTTTACCCGAAGCCAAACACTCGGATCACTGTCCCATTGTTGTCGAAATTGAACACAAACAAACTCCATAAATAAATGATTATGATAAAAAAAGTGTTTTTAGGTTTTACCCTAGTCGTATTAACTACCTCTTGTGTCTCTAAAAAAATATATAACGAATTAGAGAGCAAATATGCCGATTTGAAAAAAGAAAATCGTCAGATTTCTGATGAAAATGAAAAGTTACAAAAAGCAAAAGGGCAATTAGAAACCGATGCGGCTAAACTTAAAGCTGAGTATGACAAACTCAAATCAGATCGCGATAAACTTCAAAGCGAACTCAGTGCATCTGAAAAAAGCCTAAAGAATTTACAAGCGGCTTATTCGGCTTTAGAAAAAGACAGCAATGAGGCCTTGAGTAACAATATCAATAAAAACAGAGAGCTATTGGCGCAGTTGGAAGCGAAGGAGAAAGCCATGGCTGCCGAGCAAGAACGTTTAAACAAATTACGAAGCGAATTGGAAGCAAGCTCCAAACGACTCAATGAATTGGAGGCTTACATTGCGGCTAAAGATGCCAATATGAAACGTTTGAAAGACAACCTCTCACGCGCATTAAATGCCTTTGAAGGAAAAGGGTTGACTATTGAACAGAAAAACGGTAAAGTATATGTTTCGATGGAAAACAAATTGTTGTTCCAAACCGGAAGCTGGGCTGTGGGTATCGAAGGGAAAAAAGCCGTAGTCGAATTGGGTAAAGTTTTAGCGCAAAACCCTGAAATTTCAGTATTGATTGAAGGACATACCGATGATGATAAAATCTTAGGAAACATTGGAGGCGGCATCGAAAGCAATTGGGATTTATCGACCAAACGGGCTACCGCAATTGTAAATATTCTTTCGGAAAACAAAGACATTAACCGTCAAAATCTAACCGCTGCCGGTCGTGGTGAGTATGCGCCATTGCAACCCAATACCTCCGCTGAAGGGAAAGCGAAAAACCGACGCATTGAAATCATCCTGACCCCAAAATTGGATGAAATCTCCAAAATGTTGGAAGAATTATAATTCCCATGATGACCTACACCCATCTACCCCATACCGAGCTAGAGGTGAGCAACGTTTGCCTCGGCACTATGACGTTTGGCAATCAAAATACCGAAGCCGAAGCCCACAGTCAGTTGGATTACGCCATCGCACACGGGATTAATTTTATCGATACGGCCGAAATGTATCCCATCGGTGGGAATGCGCAAATTTTCGGCAGTACGGAACGATTTATTGGGACATGGATTAAAAAAATTGGGGCAAGTAACCGCGAAAAGTTGGTTCTAGCCACCAAAATCGCGGGACCCAATCGCGGGATGGAATACATTCGGCAACCCTTGGATTTTTCCAAAAAGAGTCTGCACGAAGCGGTTGATTTAAGTCTGAAAAACCTTCAAACCGACTACATCGACTTGTATCAATTGCATTGGCCCGAACGGATTATGAATATGTTTGGCAAACGGGGATTGACCGAATTTGATTCCCAATGGCAAGACAATACGCTTGAAGTTCTTCAGGTTTTTGACGGATTGATTAAAGAAGGGAAGATCAGACATATTGGTGTGTCGAATGAGAACCCTTTTGGAGTCGTTCGCTTTTTGCAAGAAAGCGAGCGCCATGGATTGCCGCGCATTGTCACGATTCAAAATCCATATTCGTTACTGAATCGCTTGTATGAAGTGGGTTTGAGCGAATTATGCTACCGCGAAGGGGTGGGCTTATTGGCCTATTCTCCGTTGGCCTTTGGATTTCTAACGGGCAAATACCTCAATGGTTATCCCGAACAATCCCGAATGAAATTGTTCCCCAATTTTACACGATATACCAACGAAAACTGTTTTACAGCCACGCGTTTGTATAAAGAATTGGCCGAAAAACATGGGTTAACACTCGCGGAGATGGCACTCGCCTTTACGCATCAACAATCGTTTGTGACCTCAACCATTATCGGCGCCACAAGTGTACGTCAATTGGAAGAAAACCTCGCGGCTTTTTCGGTGGTGTTGTCGAAAGAACTCCGCAGTGAAATTGAAAAAATTCAAGAACGGCATCCGAATCCCGCACCTTAAATATAAAAATACCTGACCAAAAAAGTCAGGTATTTTTTTTAATGATTTTCTTCAATTTGACGTTTAAATGCCTCCCAATCTTTGGGTTTAAGTACCTCGCGATTGCCTAGTTTTTTTCCTTTCACATAATCGAGGATGTAGGCGGCACGATCTTCCGACTCGGGGTGGGTTGAGATCCAACCAAAACCCTCGGGAAGGGAGCGTTCTTGGGCTAACTGGTACATAAAATCAGCAAGGGGCTGCGGATTAATCTTGGCCTTAATCATATAATCTACCGCGGTTAAATCGGCTTCTTTTTCTAAAGCACGATCATAAGCGGTGGAGGATAAGGTTTTGATGATTTCACGAATGAGCGCGCCATTATTTCCTGTCGCACTGAGTAAAACTGTTAATCCGATTTCTTTCGACAACTTTTGCATCACATGATTCTTGCGAATATGAGCCACTTCATGCGCTAATACACCTTGCACAGACTCTTGTTTGCTACAGGCTTTAATTAAACCGGTATACACCACCAAATGATTATTAGGCATCGCAAATGCATTCACAGCATCGTTTTCAATCAAATGCATACGAATGGAATCCTTGGGGATATCGTTGGCCTCTAACAAGGGTTGCATCAGTGAATCTAAGGTTTTTTGAAGTGTATCGTTATGAATGATAATTTCGGTTTCTTCGACCTGTTCCCAAAGTAAGTCTCCCAACTTTGACGCGGTATTCAATTGCGTTTGACGAATATTAAAAACCTTGACAAAATCGATTTGTCGCAAGCCAAAAAAGAGACCAAAAAAGAGCGCGAGTAATAAAACGCCTTGTAAAATAACTTTATTTTGTGCCATCGGGTCTACAAATTAAATTGGTTAATGGGCCAAAAAACCACAATTCTATGTGCTTTCCTTTTCGGGTGTTGACCGCCAAATAAATGGTTGAAATAAACTCAGTGATGTTAAAAATAATAACCGTAAATAAATAGGCAAAATAGGTACTACTCACTGGATGATTATAGAAAATAATATCGATGGTCCACCAGAAACCAAAACTATTCATACACAATAAAGCCGCTTGCGAAAATAACGCTTGCGTACAATGCCAACGCACATAATAGGTGCCTTTTCGATTGGCAATGTAAAAGAAAAAAGTGGCAATTAAATTGATGATCGGCAGTGGTAATCCGGCGACCAAAGCAACTAGAGACATCAAATAACTGTTGGAAGCCTTTTCAGCCTCGTGCTCAGAAGGTTTGTAGGGAAATTGAACGGTTTGTATCATAATACTTTATAAATATTCCACATCCACAAGGCAAAAATTAAGCCAATACTCAAAAGCATTGGAATAAGCTGGGTAAAAAAAGCCTCTATTTTGCCATAAAAAATAAAAAAATCAGTCTTTCGGGTAATCACGTCACGGAGCACCCAAAGAGGAACGGTAAGCAGTACTAAAGCCATCACATATCCCAATGGATTATTATAAATAGCTTCCGCAAAATTACCGTGAAACAGCGCAATTAATGACCGCGTTGTCCCACAAGATGGACACGGATAGCCCGAAATATTTTTAAATAAACAAAGGTGTATAGGGGCATCCGATGGGCCAAAAAGTGCGTAAACTAGGTACAAAAAACCCGAAACGGAGAGCACCAACACCCAAGTGTATAGCCGGTTTCGGGTCATGACTTTACGGTACTAATTAGTAAATCGCGTTTTGGAAATTTTCCATGTTTTTCTCACGAGTTACTCCCATGATCAAAAACCAGTCTACGATATTCCAAATTCCTAAACCACCACAGGTTAGTAATTTTGCAATCCCTAATCCAGTATCTCCTACATAAAAGCGGTCGATTCCTAATCCGCCCGCCAACAAAGAAATAATCAAACTGGTTGTTGGGTCTTTATATTGTGTGGTTTGCACCATTCCCCATTTAGTTTCATCTAAACTTAATAAACGCTCGCGAATGGCGGGTAAGTGATGGGCTTCAAAGAATTTTGAATTGGCCATCATGAACATATCTACTTTTTGTGAATCCATAATTTTTGTTTTTTTGTTGATTAGATTTTGAATTATAGGTTTTAAAAATAACTATTTTTCTTGAAATGCAGCATCGATTGGCTCCCAAAGTTCAATCTTATGGCCCTCGGGATCCAAAATCCAAGCAAAGGTCCCATAGTCATAGGTTTCTGGATTCCCAATAATAGTAACGCCTTGTGCGGCTAATTCTGTGAGGAGTTGCTTCAGGTGATGAACTCGAAAATTCAGCATAAATTCTTTGTCGCTGGGTTCAAAATAACGGGTGCCTGCCTCAAACGGTGACCATTGGGTCATAGCGTCGTTTCCTTTGGCATCTTTCCACCAAAACGACCATCCGTAGTCGTCTACTGGAATCCCCAAATGAGTGGCATACCAGGATTTCAGCGCTTTTGGGTCTTTTGATTTAAAAAATATCCCTCCTATACCCGTTACACTGGCCTCTTTATTAGGCGCACTTTCGTGGGGAATGAATAGACCGTACTTCTGTTTGATTTTATCGACGATGGTTTGGGCCAATTTCTCATGACTTTCATACGTCCACCCAGCAATATGTGGGGTTAACAATACATTTTCGGAATCTAATAAATACTGTAACGCCTCAGGACGATTGTCGGTAAACAAACTTTCAAAGGACAACTTTTCATATTCCAACACATCCAATCCGGCGCCCATAACTTTTCCCGATTGCAAGGCTTCGACCAAATCGGCTGTTACCACATTTTTCCCTCTTGAGGTATTAATCAACCAAAAAGGTTTGGCAAAAGCTTGAATAAAATCTCGATTGACCATTTTATGGGTTTCAGGCGTCCAAGGCACATGCAAACTAACTACATCGGCCTCGGCTTGTAAAGTGGCTAAATCGACTTGTTGTGCAAAAGCATCGCCCACATTTTCTTGAATATCATAACAGAGGACTTTCACCTCAAATCCGCGTAATTTTTGAGCAAAAGACTTCCCCATATTGCCATAGCCAATGATTCCTACGGTTTTTCCTTCCAACTCATAGCCTCGATTGCCTTCGCGCACCCATTTTCCTTGGCGCACCATGCGATCGGCTCGATTTAATTTATTCATGAGCGACAACAACATGCCCAGCGCCTGTTCGCCTACCGCATTTCGATTGCCTTCGGGGGCTGCGATTAATTGCACGCCTTTTTGTATTGCATAATCGACATCGATGCTCTCTAAACCTGCCCCCACACGAGCAATAAACTGCAATTGGGTAGCAGCCTCGAGAAACTGCGCATCAATTTTAAACCGACTACGAATCACAATGCCCTGATACTCATTAATCTTGGCTTCAACGGCAGCCTTATCGGAAGAGTAATCGGCTTCGTTGGTAAATCCGGCGGCTTCCAATTGCGCCCAAAGCAACGGATGGTTGGTATCTAAATGAAGGATGCGAATGGCGTTGGTCTTCAAAACAATTGAGATTGGTGAGAAACAAAGATATGAAAAGGGAAAACGAACTAGAAGCCCAAAATCATACGGGCAATCGAAAAGTAAATCAAAATCCCGCAAATATCATTGCTGGTGGTGATAAACGGGCCTGTAGCTAAGGCTGGGTCGATGCCAAATTTATCCAAGATTAACGGAATAGAGGTCCCAATAAGCGAGGCCGTGATAATTACTGAAACCAAGGCTATGGTGACAATAACTCCGATTTTGACCTCAACGCCCAATAAAAAATGACTGCCCAAAAACAATATCGCCGCTAGGATTATGCCGTTGAGCAAACTGAGGGAAATTTCTTTGAGAAGGCGATTCAAAATGGAACCACTGATGGATTGATTGGCTAAACCTTGTACGATAATCGCCGAAGATTGTACGCCTACATTACCCGCCATCGCCGCAATCAGTGGTGTAAAAAAGAATAATTTGTAATGTTCTTTCATGGCGCCTTCAAACAAACTCAGCATTTCTACTGAGATAAAACCACCAAATAAAGCCAATACCAACCAAGGCAGACGCGCGCGGGTTAAATCCAAAATGCTGTCATCCGCCTCGACGTCTTGCGAGATCCCCGCCGCCAACTGGTAATCTTTGTCAGCTTCTTCTTTAATCACGTCGACGATATCGTCAATCGTAATTCGCCCTACCAAACGTCCCATTTCATCCACAACGGGAATGGCTTCCAAGTCGTATTTCTGCATGATTCGGGCTACTTCGGTATTGGAGGTGTTCACACGAACGTAATCTACTTTTTTGATATATACCTCACTAATGGGCGTTTTCGTAGAAGTGGTCAATAAATCTTTCAACGACAAGCGTCCTTTCAACCGATTGTCATCATCGACCACATAAATCGAATGAACGCGGGTGACGTTTTCTGCTTGTAAGCGCATTTCTTTGACGCAGGTCAGTACATTCCAATTTTCATTGACTTTTACCAATTCTTTCCCCATCAAACCTCCGGCAGTATCTTCGTCGTAGCGCAACAAATCGACAATGTCTTTGGCGTGTTCAACGTCTTCCAACTCAGAGATTACCTCTTCTTTTTTGCTTTGCGGAAGTTCAGCAATAATATCGGCCGCATCGTCGGTATCAAGTTCGTCAATTTCCTCGGCAATCTCTTTAGCCGACATGCGTTTCAGAATCTTTTCACGAAGTTCCTCATCGATCTCCATCAGCACGTCGGCTGTTTTTTCAGAATCGAGAATACTAAAGATATAGGAAGCTTGTGTATCGTCGAGTTCTTCCATGATCTCGGCGATATCGGCATAATGCAGTTCGCTAAGGAGGTCGTGTAACTCACGCTCCTTATTGTGCAGAATCAAATTGTTGATTTGATCCAGTAACTCTTTACTGATTTTAAACTGCATACGCCTCGATTTTTTGAGTCAATGCAATAAAATCTTCGGTGGACAATTGTTCCGGACGAAGATTAAATACCGCATCTTCCCGTAAAGGATCGGGCAAATTTAAGGATTTTAAACTGTTTCGTAGCGTTTTTCTGCGTTGATTAAAGGCAGTTTTTACCACATTGAAGAGCATTTTCTCGTTACAGGCCAAGCGATAATCGGACTTTCGCACCAAACGCAACACGCCTGATTTCACTTTGGGTGGCGGATTGAACACGTGTTCGCCAACGGTAAACAAGTATTCAGCCTCATAAAAAGCTTGAACCAAAACCGAGAGAATACCGTAGGTTTTACTCCCTTTTTTTTCACAAATACGTTCGGCCACTTCTTTTTGAAACATCCCTGAGAATTCAGGAACACGATCGCGCATTTCGAGCATTTTGAATACAATTTGTGTCGAAATATTGTATGGAAAATTGCCTGTTATGGCAAAGGGCTTTCCTTCAAACTCGGTGTAAAAATCGTGCTTTAAAAAGTCCTTGGAGAGGATTTTCCCGTGCAATTTGGGATAATATTGTTCCAAATACGCCACAGATTCGGTATCAATTTCCACCACATGGGTATCGATATCTTTTTCCAACAAATACTTGGTCAACACCCCCATTCCGGGTCCGATTTCTAGCACCGTATCATAGCCTTCCAACGTCAAGGTATCGCCAATACGACGGGCAATCGTTTCGTCGGTTAAAAAGTGTTGCCCTAAATGTTTTTTGGCTCTAACTTGGTTCATGAGAAGAAATTATGATTAAAAAGTTGTCCTTTTTTGGCGAGGAATTTTGTTTTACGGGGAAGGATTTCATTCGTCTACACAAGGCAAAAAAAGCCAGTACGCGCTCCGTTTTGGAAAGCTTCAAAAAATCCGCTTGTCGACGAGCATTGCTTTCTTCTTTGGTGGTAAAACGAACTTCCATGGCATTAATTATTTTGAAAATGTTCTGAAATTATTTGCAATTCCGTACGAAACGCCAACATTTTATCCCCAAACAATTGATAGCCTTCTTCGCGTAACCGGGAGGCGTCTTCATCGTAATAGCGTTGTAACGTTTCCAAGCTATCGGTGGTATACTGCACGGCATAAGTTACTCCACCCATTTCCTCCTCGACCAAGACCTTTACCAATCGGGCAGAACAAAACTTACCGGTAGCCAAGACATCGTTTATATGCTTGGTTTGCATCCAACGCATCCATTGATCGTGAACGCTTTCGTGAATATTGATGGTTACATTGTATAGTATCATATACCCGCTTCAATTCTTAAATGGAAATTTCCATTTATAATTTATAATTCAACATTTAAAATAGTTCCTTATAGTTCTTTATCCCCGCGCAATCGACGAAATTTCTTTTGCGCATCGACATAAAAAATACTGTCTTCTCGGTGGAGAATGATATCTTCATACAGGGATTTGGCCTTATCGACTTCTCCTGTTTTTTGGTATAATTCGGCCGCAAAATACGTGGCCTCATCTACATAGATACATTCTTTGTGTTGGTCAATGATTTGGCGGTAACTGGCAATGGCTTCGGGAAAATTGTTTTGTTCTTCCCACAATTTACCAATGCGCAACAGCGTTACGGGTTCGATTTCCTGCCCCTTGTGTTCTTTTAAAATAGTCTGAAAAGCTTGTAAGGCTTCAGCTTTTTTATTTTGGTACAACAAATAATCAGCCCGGGCAAACTTTTTCAATGCCGTTTGTGTCGAATCGGCTACGGTGTTGTCGCTGATAAGCAAATATAAATCCATCGCGTCGTTGGCGATTAATTGGGTAGAAGCCGACTTCAAGACGCCCAATTGGTGTTCGGCCCATTTGAAATCGCCTTTGTAATAACTCGTTTTTGCCACCCGCAAACTTGCTTCTTGTCCCAAAGGATTATTCCCGCCCTCATTTTCAACTTGAGCGAAATAGATTAAGGCCTGGTTGAACTTTTCTTCCAACAACAGTATGGCCGCTAAATCCATTTTTACCTCGGCAATTTCCTCGCGTTTCAAAGGCATTTCGAGGGCATTTTTTAAAATGATTTTTGCAGTTTCTGTGTCTTTTTGCTGAAAAGCCGAAAATTTCGCTTTCAATTGCAGTAAGGATAACGAATAGGGACTCACCCCAAACTGCTTGATACGCGTATCCAATTCGGCGGCAATTGCGGGATATGCAACAGGTTGTGCTTTTTTGATTTGCAATTCAATCAAGTAGGTATGCGCCTTGATTTGCAAGTCCAAATCGCGGGTATTTTCAAGAATAAAGTTGAGAATTTCGGTGGCGGCCTCTTCGTCATTTTCACTCATGGCCAATTGCGCCAAATTGACAATGTTGGAAAAAGAATCGGGACTTCGTTTGTAAATTGCTTTTTGCTGAATAAAGGCCTTACCGTACTCTTTTTGTTGTACGTAGTACCAACTCAAATAGTCATTCCAAAACAAATCTTGGGTTTTTTGAATGCGACCCAACAACGCTTTGCGCAAGGCATCGTTGAAGGTCACCGAAGCATCTTCACTCATAAACCGCGACAATTGGTTTTGAATCATCACTAAGCTTTGGGGATTGTTGTAGGATTCGGTCAAGAATTTCTCAATCATGTTATCCATATCCCCTTTTTGTCCGTAGAGCAACGCCATTTGGTAATTGAAGTTGTATTTGGGTTCGATACTCACCGCCAATTCATAGGCTTGAATGGCGTAATCCGTAAGCCCTTTTTTATCAAAACCATACGCAATTTGATAGACTTCGTTATGGTTTTTGAGAATTTTATCCAGGGCTTGTTCGTAATACTTTTTGGCTTTGTCAGCCTCTTTTTGTAATTGGAAATTGTACCCTAACTCAACCAAATAACTGCCTTGTTTGTATTGGTCTAAGCGATTTTGAATAAGTTTTTCGGACTTGTCAAATTGTTGCAATTGCTGGTAGCATTCAACCGTTCGCTGGAAAAAATTAAAATTATGGGGTTGCGATTTAAGCAATTCTTCATAGCTCACCAAGGCTTTCTCAAATTCTCCACGGTCAAAGTAATTCTGTGCCAATTGCTCGTTTTGAGCTACAGCATGAATTCCGATGCAGAGGAAAAGTAAAAAGAGTAATCGCTTCATAATAAAAAAACAATGTACTAAAATAACACAAAAGACGGTTATTTAGTACAGTTGTTTAGGGTTTCTTAACGTATGTTAATTGATGATATCAAATCCGGTGTACGGACGCAAGACCTCAGGGATAACAATTCCCTCGGGCGTTTGATAATTTTCCAAGATTCCAGCCATGACACGGGGTAAAGCCAATGAACTACCGTTTAAGGTGTGTGCCAATTGCGTTTTGCCATCTTTTCCTTTGAAACGCAATTTTAATCGATTGGCTTGGAAGGTTTCGAAATTGGACACCGAAGAAATTTCCAACCAACGGTCTTGCGCTGTCGAAAACACTTCAAAATCGTAGGTTAGTGCCGAAGCAAAACTCATGTCTCCTCCGCACAAACGAAGAATTCGATACGGTAATTTCAATTCGCGCATGATATTTTTCACATGTTCGACCATCCCTTCCAACGCATCATACGACTTCTCGGGATGTTCAATACGAACAATTTCGACTTTATCAAATTGGTGCAAACGATTCAAGCCACGAACATGCGCCCCATACGAACCTGCTTCACGACGGAAACATGGGGTGTAGCCGGTACATAAAATCGGTAAGTCATTTTCACTCAACAATTCATCCCGGAACAAGTTGGTTACTGGCACTTCGGCGGTGGGAATCAAATACAAGTCATCCAACCCTACATGATACATTTGTCCTTCTTTATCGGGCAATTGTCCAGTACCAAAACCCGAAGCTTCATTCACCAAATGCGGTACTTGGTATTCTTGATAGCCGGCTTCTGTATTTTTATCCAAAAAATAAGATATCAAGGCGCGTTGCAAACGAGCACCTTTCCCTTTGTAAACGGGGAAACCAGCTCCTGTGATTTTTACGCCCAACTCGAAGTCGATGATATCGTATTTCTTAACCAATTCCCAATGCGGGAGTGCACCTTCATGTAACACGGGAATAGCGCCTTCTTGAAATACATTCAAATTTTCATCGGGAGATTTTCCCTCGGGTACTATAGCCGCGGGCACGTTGGGTAAAAGGTAGAGTTTTTCGGTCAATTGTGAAGCAAAAACCTCCAACTGTTCTGATAAAACTTTGCTTTCATCGCGAAGATTCGTTGTTTTTTGCTTTAAGATTTCAGCTTTCGCTTTTTCCCCATTTTTCATAAACATTCCAATATCTTTGGAAAGCTTATTCGATTCGGCCAATACATTATCCAACGCGGCTTGGGAACTGCGTCGTTTTTCATCCAATTCAACAATCTCCATCACTATAGCACGAGCATCAAAATGTTTGCGCTGCAAAGCTGTAATAATTCGTTCGGGATTTTCGCGAATAACCGCAATCTGTAACATGGGTGTAGGGTGTTAAAATTCAGTGAACAAAGGTAGCAAAATGCTTTCGATAATTCTCCATACGTTTCTGGCAAAATGCCCATCATCAGGCTATTGCAAATCTTTTAAAATATACACATTTTAGCAATTGATTATCAACAATATGCTGAAATTTTTTTTACATTCGCAAAAATTTCAACGATTCCCATGAATAAAATCTACCTACTTTCTTGCTTAGGAATGGCGCTTTTGGGTCATGCGCAACAAAATGCTGACGAACTCGAATCCATTAGCCAAGCTGAACGAAAAGCGGCTGCGTCTACGATGACGGTGACGGTCAATGCAAATACTACTAATTACGATGTTACGTATCACAAAATAGAACTTACCGTTAATCCCTCAGTAGCCAATGTCAATGGCAAAGTAACCACCACGTTTACTGCCTTGCAAAACATGACTACCGTTACCTTTGATTTGATGAATGAATTGACGGTATCTTCGGTAAAAATGAATACGCAAAATTTGGCTTTTACTCAAAATGCGAATGAAGAATTGGTCATTACCTTACCATCACAGGTTACGGCCGGAAATAGTGCAACGGTTGAAATTACGTATGCGGGAACCCCACCGGTGAGTGGTTTTGATTCTTTTGAAGCGAGTACGCATGCGGGAGTTCCCGTAATGTGGACGTTATCGCAACCCTTTGGAGCGCGCGATTGGTGGCCTTGTAAACAAGATTTAAATGACAAGATCAACAGTGTTGACATTTTTATTACTGCGCCTTCGCAATATGTTTCGGTGGCCAATGGCGTGAAACAATCGGAAACTGTCAATGGGAGCAGCAAAACAACCCATTTTCAACACGGATACCCGATTCCCGCGTATTTAATTTGTTTTGCTGTCACCAATTACACCGTTTATACCCAAACGGCGGGTACTGCTCCCAATACTTTCCCGGTGATTAACTACGTATATCCCGAAAATTTCAATGCAACGGTTCAAGCCCAAATGGAGGAAACCTTGAGCATCATGGATTACTTCGAAACGCTGTTTGAACCCTATCCGTATCGTAACGAGCAATACGGTCATGCCCAATTTGGTTGGGGTGGCGGAATGGAACATACGACAATGTCCTTTATGAATAATTTCAGTCGAGGACTCATTGCACACGAATTGGCGCACCAATGGTTTGGCAATAAAGTAACGTGTGGGTCGTGGAAAGACATTTGGTTGAATGAAGGATTTGCTACGTATTTGTCGTCCTTGGTGATCGAACAATTTGATGGCGAAACCGCTTTTATTGCCAATAAAACGCAATTAATCAACAACATCACCTCGCAAACGGGAGGAGCCGTTTACCTTACCGATAGTGAGGCAACCAACTCGAGTCGTATTTTCAGCAGTCGATTGAGTTATAACAAAGCCGCGATGGTTTTACACATGTTGCGTTGGCGCATGGGAGATGCCAATTATTTTCAGGCGTTGCGCAACTATTTGTCCGATCCTGCATTGGCCTTTAAGTATGCGGTAACGGCGCAATTCAAAAGCCATTTGGAGGCTGTTCATGGCAGTGATTTGACCGAATTTTTCAACGATTGGGTGTATAATCAAGGGTATCCAACCTACAGCGTTATTGCTCAAAACTGGGGTGGTGGCCAGGCAAAAATAACGATCAACCAATCGCAATCGCATTCGAGTGTTTCCTTTTTTGAAATGCCTGTGATGGTGCGCCTAACGGGTACTGGAGGGCAATCGTATGAGGTTGTTTTGGAACACACATTTGACGGAGAAGAATTTATTGTACCGGTTCCTTTTTTGGTAACAGGAGTGCAATTTGATCCGAAACGGGAAATCATTTCACGCAACAACACGGCCCAATTGGGGAACGATACCTTTACTCCCGATACGGTTTTGGCGTTGTATCCCAATCCGGCTAAAGAATTGGTTCACCTTCAAATGCCAAACACCCAAACCTTGATTGATATTGAAGTATTTAATCCCCTGGGGCAAAAAGTGGCGACATACACTTCGGTAGATATGAATATTTCTGGATTAGCCACGGGAAGCTATACCGTTCGTATCCGCACTTCGGAAGGCGTTTTTCATAAAAAAATGATAAAAAACGGGAATTAATTTTTAAAGGGACATTCTCCGAATCAAAATGTGCTATTTTTGTGGCGCATTGAATTTTTAGGTAACGCATACATGGAATTTGTAATTAAACTGAGTCAGTTTTTACTGAGTCTCTCAATATTGATTGTCCTTCACGAACTCGGCCACTTTATTCCGGCTAAGTTATTTAAAACACGAGTAGAAAAATTCTATTTGTTTTTTGACATTAAATTTTCCCTTTTCAAAAAGAAAGTAGGCGAAACGGTCTATGGTATAGGATGGCTTCCTTTGGGAGGGTATGTGAAAATTGCGGGGATGATTGACGAGTCGATGGACACTGAGCAGATGCAAGGCGAACCCCAACCGTGGGAATTCCGTTCGAAACCGGCTTGGCAGCGCTTAATCATCATGTTGGGCGGTGTATTGGTAAATTTCATTCTTGCCTTCATCATTTACATCGGTATGACCTTTTACTACGGCCAGCAATACATTGCCAACAGTGATGTGAAAGATGGAGTTTGGGTTATCAATCCGGTGTTGGAAAAAGCGGGACTACAAAATGGAGACAAAATTGTGCGCATTGATCAAACAAAAATCGAGCGCTTTAACGATATTCAACCTCAATTGGCATTAGCCAAAGAAGTCGAAGTGATTCGAAATGGCAAGGACACATTAATCAAACTACCCGTTAATTTTATTGATCAATTACTAAAAACGGACCGCAAGGCATTACTTACACTTCGTATTCCGTTTATCATTTCAGATATTCCTGCGGATTCACACAATGCGAAACAGCTAAAGAAAAAAGATATTTTGAAAGGATTTAACGGGCAACCCATAACCTACGTTGATGAGTTATTTGAGGTGTTAAAAACTTTGAAGGGAAAAACCGTTGAAGCTATTGTCGAGCGTGATGGAAAAGAAGTCCCCGTACAATTGAACGTGAATAAAGAGGGAAAATTAGGCGTGGTCTATGCCCCTATGTTGCCATTAGATAATTTAGAAAAATTAGGGTTATACACCGTTAAAGCGGAAGAATTTAGTTTTTGGGAGTCCATTCCTATTGGAATTCAAATGGGTATTGACCAATTGACCAGTTATGGAAAACAACTGAAAGCCATTTTCAACCCCGATACAGGCGCATACAAAGCAGTAGGGGGCTTTGGTGCCATTTTCAACGTATTCCCTTCCGCCTGGAGCTGGCAAGTGTTTTGGGGGATTACCGCGTTTTTATCGATCATGTTGGGCGTTATGAATTTATTACCCATTCCTGCATTAGACGGCGGCCATGTGATGTTTTTATTGTATGAAATGATTTCCGGTCGAAAACCTAGCGATAAATTCTTGGAACGTGCCCAAATGGTTGGTTTCGTGATTCTTATTGCCTTGTTGGTTTTTGCCAATGGAAACGACCTGTATAAGGCGATTTTCAAATAGTATTTTTTTGAAAATTTTTACCTAAAATGTTTGCATTTGTAAAATTCCGTTTTATCTTTGCAACCGCTTAAAAGATATAACATCTTCCTCCTTAGCTCAGTTGGTTAGAGCATCTGACTGTTAATCAGAGGGTCCTTGGTTCGAGCCCAAGAGGGGGAGCAAGCAACAGAAAGCCTTTACAGAGATGTAGAGGCTTTTTTGATTTTATATGTCAAACATTTGTAAAACTTTCTCTATTTTCTTTACAGACCAAAGTTGCTTTGATAAAATAATCGCGTTTTTTATACAAATACAAAATATTTCTTTCCAATCATTTACGATTTAATTATTTATATTTGCATCAAATTATAATAAACACACGGCATCAAATTATAATAAACACACAACACTTAAATATAACAAATGCACAATGGCAACACCAGCAGAAAAACTTGCAGAAGCACTAAAAGTTCTCCAAACAATTCAGGACAAGGGCATTGTTGCTATTAAATCAGATGATTTAAGTAGAACTAATAAAGACCGACTCATCACTAATGGTTTTATAAGAGAGGTTGTAAGAGGGTGGTATATAGCTGTAAATCCCGAAGAAAAAAAAGGAAATAGCACTTCTTGGTTCACTTCTTATTGGGGCTTCTGCTCAAGATTTTTAGAAGATAGGTATGGCGATGAATATTGTATATCAGCAGAACAATCGTTGCTGTTTCATTCAGGAAATGAAGTGGTTCCAACCCAAATGATTATTAGGTCAGTTAAGGGAACTAACAATATTACTCAATTATTATTTAACACTTCTTTATTCAGTATGAAATCCCCTCTATCTGAATTGGAAAGTGTAGAAATTAAAAATGGATTAAGAATTCTAAACTTACCTTCATCTATTATTTATAGCTCTCCTTCCATATTTGTAAGCAATCCAATAGATGTAAGAACAGCATTAAGTATGATAAATGATGCTTCTGAAATATTAAGTTTATTATTGGATAAAGGACATAGTTTGAAAGCAGGAAGAATAGTAGGTGCTTTTAGAAATATTGGCAATTCTAAAATAGCGGATGAGATTTTGAAAACTATGAAATCGGCAGGTTATGATGTGAGAGAGATAGACCCATTTGAACAAAAAACACCAATTTCATTGTCTTTAAGAGAACGTTCACCCTATTGTAATAGAATTCGTTTAATGTGGTTTGAAATGCGTGATGCCATAATAAAAGTTTTCCCAAAACCAATAAACCACCAATTTTCAGATAAAATTTCTTTCCTCAAAAACATTGATGACATATACGTTACTGATGCGTACCACTCATTATCTATTGAAAAATACAAAGTTACTCCGGAATTGATAGAGAGAGTTATGAGTGGGAAATGGAATTTAGAAGACAATGAAGAAGACAAAAAACATAGAGATGCTATGGCGGCAAGAGGTTATTGGCTGGCTTTTAATAGTGTTAAAAAGAGTATAGAAAAGATAATAGATGGAGGGGATTTAGGTAAAATCCTTTCAGAAGACCATAGTGATTGGTTTAGAGAATTATTTTCTCCAAGTGTTACATCAGGAATACTAAAACCTTCAGATTTAGCAGGGTATAGAAGACATCAAGTGTATATTGGACAATCCCAACACGTCCCTGTAAATGTTGATGCGGTAAGGGATGTAATGCCAATTTTATTTGAATTGATAGCAGAAGAACCCGAAGCATCAGTTAGAGCGGTATTAGGGCACTTTATATTTGTTTATATTCATCCCTATATGGATGGGAATGGAAGGATGGGAAGATTTTTAATGAATGCAATATTGGCTTCAGGAGGGTATAAATGGATGGTTATCCCCGTACAAAAAAGAGATGAATATATGAGTGCCCTTGAATTAGCAAGTGTTCAACAAAATATTGAACCATTTGCAAAATTTATTGGAGAGTTGGTTAAATCAACTATGGATGGTAATCCCATTGCAGAATTATAAATAAAATTGATATCATTTACTTTACTTTTCAACTTTTACCTGTATTTGTTATAGTAATAGATAATGATGGGTCGTAAAGACCGGCAAACCCCACCACGAGAAGAATAGGATATGAAGTGGGGGAATTTGAAATCTATACATATAATACAAATCCTCATTGAACGGAGCTGGATAAATGGGGTCGGAGATTTTTCTATGATAAATACTCGTGGTACTGAAATATCAGTTGAACAACCAGGGCACTTTTTGAGTGTCGCAAGCTTAAAGCCTAGCTTGCCCCAGACCAGCTCGGAACAACAAACTTTCAATTTTCTTTCAGAAAATAGAAATGAAAAACTAATAATAATATTTATAAAATATATCCCTTTGATTTTAAGAGAATTGAATAAGCAATCATCGCATCAAATTTGTAACTTTCTCCAATAGGGGGAGCAAGCAACAGAAACCCTTCACAGCCATGTGAGGGCTTTTTTGATTTTACATGTCATACATTTGTAAAACTTTCTCTATTTTCTTTACAGACCAAAGTTGCTTTGATAAAATAATCGCGTTTTCTTATCATAGCAAAAAACATCTCTTCTATTATACCCGTTGTGGTATATTCTCGCTTAAAAAAATAAATTTACACCTTAAAGGGTATAAATTAAAAATATGTTCTTACTTTTATACCCGAAAAGGTGCATATTATGGAATTAAGTAAGTTTGTAAAACAAAGAAGAACTGGCGCTAAATTAACTCAACCTGAATTGGCAGAGAAAGCAGGAGTGGGTCTTCGTTTCCTAAGAGAATTGGAACAAGGTAAAGAATCACTGCGATTAGATAAAGTAAATCAGGTGTTAAAATTATTTGGATATACGGTAGGAGCAGTGCAACTAATAGTAGAGGAAGATGAGAAAGGCTGAAATAAAAATATATGATACAATTGCGGGGTGGTTGGTGGAAGATGAAAATGGATATCATTTTAACTATGCTAGTTCTTATTTGAATTCTACAAATCCTGAACCTATTAGTTTAACACTTCCGCTAAAAGAACAACCTTACACCAGTAAAATATTGTTTCCGTTTTTTGATGGTCTTATACCTGAAGGATGGTTGTTAGCTATTGCTCAAAACAATTGGAAACTAAACCCACGAGATAGAATGGGTCTTTTAATGGCTTGTTGTAAAGATTGTATAGGAGCCGTTAGTGTCCATCCATTAAATAATGAAGAACTATGAAATCGCCATTAACAACTAGTTTGCATAAGCAAACACCTATAAATAAGAGGCGATAACATATATGACCGCTAACAAATAAACTTTTACATATATGAAAAGATGTCTCTATTGTTACGAAACATTATCTGAAAATGAAGTAGATTTTCATCCTTCTTGTTGTAAAAAAATATTTGGACAATCTACTCCACCGGAATTACCCTATACAGAAAATCAAATGGAAGAATTGGCTTTACAGGTAGTGAAAAGTCAAACTACTTTAACAGGGGTTCAAGCTAAATTATCTTTGGAATTAACATCAAGTGAAAAAGGCAAAGGAAAACGATTTACAATTGTTGGTTTGTGGGGAGATTACATATTAAAACCACCTACTAAAAATTTCAATCAATTACCGGAGGTAGAAGACCTAACAATGCACTTGGGAGCCATAGCAAAAATAAAAATGGTACCTCATACTTTGATACGATTACAATCAGGAAATCTTGCCTACATCACCAAGAGAATTGACCGCGTAAAAGGTCAAAAACTTTTAATGGAGGATATGTGTCAATTGACAGAAAGAATGACAGAAAACAAATATCAAGGGTCTTACGAACAGATTGCTAAAGTTATTTTGAAACACTCGGCTAATCCAGGGCTGGATTTAGTAAATTTCTTTGAACAAGTGTTGTTTTCATTTTTAACTGGGAATGCGGATATGCACTTAAAAAACTTCTCTATAATCAAAACAAAGGAGCAAGGATACATTCTATCTCCCGCTTATGATATGGTGGCAACTACAATCGTTAATCCTGAAGATGATGAAGATTTAGCTCTAACACTTAATGCTAAAAAGAAAAAAATTAAAAGAGAAGATTTCATTAAGGCATTCAACTCTTTTAAGTTAGACAACAAACAACAGGAAAATATTTTTAATAAAATGGAGAAGGCTAAGGATAAATGGTTTCGTTGTATTGATGATAGTTTTATGAGTGCTGAGTTTAAAGTTACCTACAAAGAATTGATAAAAAATAGATTTGAAAGGATTTTGTAAATCTACTGATTTCAATAGATTTGAATACGCAATCCACGCATCAAATTTGTAAATTTCTACATGAGAGGGAGCAAGTAACAGAAAGCCTTCACAGCAATGTGAGGTATTTTTTGATTTCGATAATTTATAGGCTCATGTTTTTTGAACATAATCTTTTTTCCAAAAAACTAAATCGGTTTTACTGCAAATATTAACCCGCAACCCAATCAATAATCTTGGCCAACGCAACATCTTTTTCAGTAACCCCTGAATGGGAATGGGTTGATAATTTAATATGAACCCGATGGTAACAGTTGGTCCATTCGGGATGGTGATCATGAACTTCGGCGTGAAAGGCGATTTCGGTCATAAAACTAAATGCTTTTTTGAAATCGGAAAACTCAAATGTTTTTTCTATTGCCTTATCCGTAAACGTCCATGTTGGGACTTCCAAAGCTAATTCTGATGCCGTCCAAAGTTTCATGCGCGCTATTTTGATAGAAAACTGCTAGGATGTGATTAAAACCCATCACTGCATCAAAAATAGTATTTTCAATTTGTTTTTCAAGTAAAAGAACAAACCTTACGCCAACAATTTTTTGATATCAATATCTTCGGGTAAGCGCCCTACATTTTGCAACTTGATCGCCGCCAAACGCTGGGCTACAGTCAAACGCTGCTCCCATCCAAAGCCTTCTAACCCGGCGTACAAGAATCCCGTCCAAAAGGCATCGCCTGCTCCAGTAGTATCTTTGATATCCTCTAAAGGCATGGCTCTTTGCGTAATCAATCCTTCTTGCGAATCCGAAAGCACTACCCCTTTTTTTCCTTTGGTCAAACACACGGTTTCCGCCCCAAAATCATGAAAAAAATCAAAAATGTAATCCTCCGATTTAGACGCCGCAAACAAGCGATAGCAATCGTCTTCACTAACTTTCACCAAAGGATTATTCGATAAATAAGCTTTGATGACCGCCATGGCCTCTTCGCGGTTGGGCCAAATGCGTTCGGAAAAATTCAAATCTATACTCAATTGCAACCCTGAGGCAGCCGCACGTTGGGCACCATCCAAAATTGTATCCCGAGCGGGTTGTTTACTTAAAGCAAAACAAGTGGTGTGAAAAATACGCGCCGTCTCCAATAAAGCATCGGGCAATTGCGCCAATTCAATTTCTCCATCGGCTTGACGGTACGGAATAAAATCGGGGGTATCGGTCGATTTTGAAACCACAATCACCGAGGTGGGCGTGTGCTCCAAACGTCGTATAAATGAAGTATCTACTTGGTTGGCTTTGAGTTTTCGCAAGGCATAATCCCCAAATCCATCTTGTCCACAAGAAGCCACCAATACCGACCGTAAGCCCAAACGCGCCGCATTGACGGCTACATTCGTAGGGGAACCTCCTAAAAATCGGTGGAAATCTTTGGTTTGATTGATCGACGTATTGACTTCATGACCGATTAAATCAATCAGTAATTCGCCAACACAAATAATATCTAAAGTAGTCGTTTTCATAAGGAATCCGCAACAAATAAACGGGTAGTTGAATGAATATAATGGTGAACCAAAACTGAAGCCGCTGCACTCCAAGTACACCCAGGCACTCCATTGGGCGCTTCCGTTTGGGAATTAAAATTTTCATAAAAGGCAAAATCCTCGCGTGCATTGGCAGCATCCAGAGCTGATTGCAATGCTTCGGCTGCTCCAAGGTCACCCCGTTGCGCCAAAACCATTCCATAAAATCCATTGACCATAGGCCAACTGCCGCCGTTATGGAATTCAAATGGATAATTGCGAAATTCATACTTGCAATTGTTCCGCAGTAATTGCCAATCGGACTCTCCTTCGGTTACCGGGGGCCAAAAGGCAGGTAGAAGTTTCATCGGTAACCTATTGGCTTGTTCTTTCATATACACCAACAAGGTATTTTGTAAATCAGGCGACCCCAAATCCAAAAGTAAAAACAAGGCATGTGCAAAAGCATCAAAACGATTTTTGTACCCCGCCGGATTTAAGGTACAGGGCAAATATCCCTGCCATTTCCATTCTTGATAGGCCCGCTCGTGGTAATGCTCTCCTACTGTACCGGGGGTGAAATTATGAAGTACCTGGTGGGTAATTGCATTGATTTTGTCTGCATATGAAGTACTGGAATCACAAGCCTGTACCCCGCGCAACGCCCATATACGCAGTAATTGGTCATACAATACATAGCCATCGGTGATGTACTCATCGGCCCAATTTCCAGACAATGGCACATACATTAAATGGCGGTGATTGAACTCCCAATGCTCCATAACGAGCAAGGCCTTTTGAACGGCCTGTTTATTTTCATGATAAAAAGCATGATCGCCTGTAAGAAGCGCGTATTGGGTGACACCAATCACAAACCAAGTGGTCGCATCTACACGTCCCGCCAACCCGCCATAACTCACCGCTTCGGCACCATCCTCGGCTATGGCAACATTGGAAGGTATTGTGCCTAGCTCGTGTTGGTTTTGTACTAATGTGGTCAACGTATTGCGAAAAGCCGCGATCAAATGGGCTTCGCCCGATACCAATGCTGCCAAGCCACAAATGACGCCATCCCGCGCCCACACCCGATGGTAATTCGTAATGGATTGCACAGAGGCCAAAAAGCCCTGTGGTGAAGCAGCTTTCTGCAACAAATCCAAAGCTTTAGGATAAACGGCTTCCATCATCACTGAGTTTTGCTTGGGGTTTCATTCGCAACGTGAGCAATGCGCTACACAACAATAACACGCCCGCCAACGTAATGGCATGCCGCGCATCGTTGTGGAGTACTTCTTTTAAAATATAACCAAACGTGAGGTTTTGAATAATCATTGGAATCACAATCATCATATTGATAATTCCCATGTATACCCCATACCTTTCTTTGGGGATATCGCCCACTACAATCAAATACGGAATCCCCATCATACTCGCCCATCCGATACCAAAACCAGTGATAGCAAAAAACAATAGGCTTTTGTCGGTAAGATGCGGGAAAGCTAGAAAACCCAAAGCGGCTGCCGTTAAGCAAATCGCGTGGGTAATGCGGGGACTGTATTTTTTGGCAAAACCCACCAAGGCAAAGGCCACTAGGAAAGTCACCACATTGTACCAGCCGTTGACCAATCCTGTCCAACGCACTGCCTGCTCATAGGCTTCAGGATTGCTTTGTGGAGTCGCATTCCAAAGGGAAAGGGCAATACTTTTGGAAGAATTTTGCCAATAGCAAAAGAGTGCATACCATTGAAAGAGGTAGACCAGTGCCAACTGCCACATGATTTTGGGCATTACTCGAATGGCCGAAGCAATTTCTTGTAGCGGCTCTAAAAACCCTTTTGAGGCTGCTTTCATGTGCGCTAATTCCTCGTCAGTGGGGGGAATTTCGGGTGTGGTACGCATACTCCACCAAATGGATCCAATAGAACAAATAGCGCCCAAAAAGAACGAGGCAAACACCCATGTGGGAAGCGAACCCGTTTTACCCACTATGATTAACGGAAAGATAAAAAGGGAAAGGTTGGCTAAGGTTTGTCCAAATCCTGTAAAAAAACTTTGCATTTGGAACCCTAAAGGACGTTGTTCGTCATTTAATTTATCGGCAACAAACGCGCGGTAAGGCTCCATAGCCATGTTGTTTCCGGCGTCTAGAATCCAAAGTAAGCCGGCTGCCATCCACAGCGAACTGCTGAAAGGAAAAGCAATCAAGGCCAAACTGCACAGTAACGCCCCGATTAAAAAATAGGGTTTTCGGCGTCCCCAACGCGGATGCCAAGTTTTGTCGCTTAATGCCCCAATGATGGGTTGCACCACCAGGCCTGTTACGGGTCCCGCCAGATTGAGTAGAGGAATTTCATCGGGACTAGCGCCCAAAAAATCGTAAATAGGGTTCACCGCACTTTGCTGTAAGCCAAAACTGTACTGAATGCCGAAAAAACCCACATTCATATGGAGAATTTGCCAAAAGCGTAACGTTGGTTTCTGCATCATGGATTAATCCAATTTTTTTAAAAAATCTTCAAACGGAATATTATTCATAAACAGCTCCCCTTTTTTTTCAACCACAGGAATGGCAATCCCATAGGTGGGCATCCCGGCTTGTTTTAACTTGGCCAACATTTCACGTAATGCTTCTGGATCACGGTCAATGTCAAAAAAGAGGTAGGGAATTTTACGTTGGTCCAAATACGCCTTGGCATCAATACAATAATGACAATCGGCACTGCCGTAAATACGAATTACTTGCTCTTGAGCAGGCTGCGTTGGAGTCGCTTGAACAGGCGTTTGTGCCCCTACATAACCGCTCAACAACAAGCTAAAACATACAAAAAGAATACGATAGTTCATACAAGTGTTTTTGGACTAATTTACGTAAAAACAATTCCTACGCCAGCTCGTGACGCAGGAATTGCTAACAAAAATAAACATGAATAGAGTCTTAGAATCGGTACGCTAAGGTCAACGATGTAGTACGACCGTTGATTGCGCGTGCGCGAACAATATTGTCTTGGTTTTCAATAATGCTTCCTTCTTCTACTTCGGTAATTCCGATGGTATCAAAAACGTTATTGATATTTACTGTAGCCGAAAGGCCTTGTGTCAATTCGAAGCTCAAGAAAGGATTCACATACGCATAGCCTGGCATAACTAATTGATTGTCATCTTGTGCATACGCTTTGGTTGTACCAATTACGGAGAATCCTACCAAGTGCTGACGCTTGCCACCAAATTTGTACGAGGGTACAATGTTGTAAATGAAATCCGCTTGACGACGAGGACGGTTGCCTTCTACTGCTGGATTTAAAGCATCGGAAGCAATCTCTGCTTTGGTATAGGTAACATTACCCATGATGTTGAAATCTTTCATACGGTAGCTTCCTTCCAACTCAAGACCCATAGCGTTGTATTCGCGTTGAATCTGACGAATTCCACCAGCACCTCCTCCGAAATCCCAGTTTTGCTCTGAAACTTTAGAGTAGAAAGCCGTAGCATAAAACGTGTGGTTGGTACCGCGACGTTTGTACCCAATCTCTGCTTGATCCACCATATCAGCACTCAATCCACCAACGGCAGCTCCAGAGTTTAGTACGTTTGGACCAAATAACAACCGGTCGGCATTGGCTCTACCACCACGGCTGTAACGTCCGAATAAAGATTGGTTTTCATTCAACAAATAGTTCAAACCTAACGAGTATGAGGTGTAATCATAGTCGTAGTTGATGGGTTTGCGGTTGGCATTATCTACCACAGAAACGCTAGCTTCGGGACCGTCAATCACACCGTTATTGTTCACATCCAAATTCACTGCTTGGGTAGCGCCTGCATACGTTCCGCGGGCTTTCCCTGAATCAAAACGCACACTCGCATCGACAGTTAACTTCTCATTGGCTTTCCATTGCGCTGCTGCATAAGGCGCCGTGATGTCGTAATTCGCATCGTAGTTTCGGGTACAACAGTTGCCCCAAAAAGGCACACCATACGCATACAAACCATTGCTTGTAGCAGTTCCGGCATTCAACAAAGCGGCATTATCGCCTTTTACTTCCATCAAATAAGAGTTCCATAACCACGACATGCCAATGTTTTGGAAGGCACGGTAGTACCCTAACGTTAAATCAACATCACCGAATTTTTTGGACAATTTCAAGTCATTGGTAAAATTATTGAAGTTATTGATTTCGGTATCAAACGTATGAATACGCATCGCCAAACTGTTGTTTCCAAAGTTGGTTCCGGCTAAAGGACCGTTAGCATACGTTAAATTTGAAACTCCAAAAGCGGTAGCTAAAGCGCCCCCTGTAGTAACTTCGGCAGGGAATAACGAAACGAAACGCCCTTTGATGTAGTTTTGACGGAAACGGTTTTCTACTTTCCAATCATCGCCTAGGTCAAAAGACATTTCGGCTCCAAAAGACGTGTTGATGGGTTGCATTCCATCGCCAATATTACTACGACGACGTTCGCCATCGGCACCGATTGTTAAATTATCTAAAAACAAAGCGCTGTGAGGCGTATCTTGTAAAATGTCAAATCCATTTACCGAACTCCAGTTGGGGTTGGCATTGGTTCCCGACACTTTTACAGGCATCGGCAAGTACCCGATCGACTTGTCATTCAAGTATTTCACATACAAACGTACGTAGCCGTTTTTGAATTCTTTGGTCAAGTTGGCTTTAAACTGACCTCCTAAATTGGCGGTATAACCTGCATTACGTGGACCTTCTCCTTGACGATAGAAACCACCCACATGAAAACGCAACGACTCTGAAAGCGGTGATCCGTATTCAAAATCAGTACGCGTTTGACCGAAATCAACCCCTACTTGTTGCATCAATGTTCCGCCTTCTTTTTTACCATCTTTAGAAATAAAGTTGATAATCCCCGCAGGTGAGTTACTGGCTAACGTTGACGCCGAACCTCCACGGATGGCTTCAACGCGGGCTAACGTTTGGTCGTTACGCACAAAAATATCAGCGTTTCCGAAAGCTACGTCACCAAACTGCATCACAGGCAAACCATCTTCGTGCAATTGCAAAAACTTGGCACCTCCTGAAGCAATCGGAATACCACGCACGGTAATATTGGCATTTCCTTCTCCACCCGTTGGCTCAGCTTTAATCCCCGCAATCGAACGGAAAATCTCGGCTGTTGAACGAGGTGCAGCCTGCTCAATTTGTGCGGTATTCACCGAACTCACAGAAACACTCGATTGTAATTTGGTACGTTGGCGCACTACCCCAGTCACGACAACCTCATCCAAACTTTTGGATTCATCCTCCATTTGAATGTTGGCCGTTGTAGCCCCTTTGATAGCCACTTCTTGCACCACTGTTTT
>CANHRI010000016.1 GCA_947463515.1 Flavobacteriaceae bacterium | reverse complement strand
GCGGATTTTGTCTGTCAAAGTAACGGGATAAAAACTATCTTTGCAAAAAAACTACACCTATGTTTGCTGAATTTGCTTTTCCCATTTTTGAACAATGTATTCGTGAGTATCATGTCATTAACGACGTATATCAACCTACTTTGAATCCATATGAAAAGGGAAGTATCGAATATTTATTGTACGCCAAAAACTGGGTCGATACGGTGCAGTGGCATTATGAAGACATTATTCGGGACCCGCAAATTGACCCTGTAGCCGCTTTGGATTTAAAGCGTAAAATCGATGCTTCCAATCAGGTTCGCACTGACATGGTGGAGTATATTGACAGTTATTTTCTTCAAAAATATAGTGGAGTTCAAGTAAAGCCCAATGCAAAAATTAATACCGAGAGTCCTGCGTGGGCAATCGACCGCTTGTCTATTTTGGCGTTGAAAATTTATCATATGCACGAAGAAGCTACGCGTCCCGATGCTTCCGACGAGCACCGTGCCAAATGCCAAGAAAAGCTCAATGTACTTTTGGATCAAAAGAACGATATGTTTACCTCTATCAGTGAGTTGTTGACCGATATTGAAAATGGCGACAAGTACATGAAAGTTTACAAACAGATGAAAATGTATAACGACGAGGATTTGAATCCGGTGTTGTATCAGCAGAAAAAATAATTGGCGCAAAAAACACGACATATTGCTTTTATTCGCCTTTCAGCCATGGGCGACGTTGCGATGACGGTGCCGGTTATTTTGGCCTTCATGCAACACCATCCTGAAGTAAAAGTGACGGTCGTTTCCCGTGCCTTTTTTAAACCCATTTTTTTACAGATTCCTCAAATTCAATTTATTTCGGTTCATACCCATCATCAACACAAAGGATTGTGGGGTATTTTTCGTTTGTACCGCGAATTGAAAGCGCTGGGTGTATCTGAAATCGCCGATTTTCACAATGTGTTGCGATCCAAAATACTACGCTTTCTTTTTGCAATAAGTGGTCAAAAAACAGCGTATACCGACAAAGGGCGTTTGGAAAAACAGCAGTTGACCCGACTTGAGGAAAAAACCATTGCGCCGCTTAAGCCGATGACGGTTAGACATGTCGAAACCCTTCAAAAATTGGGGTATACCGTTCCTTTTGACACGCTATATTACCTTCCAAAAGAGGTGCTGTCTCCCAGTGTTGTGGAGCAAACCGGCCCCAAGCAGCAATTGTGGATTGGGATTGCTCCTTTTGCACAGCATTCGGCCAAAGTCTATCCGATGGATTTATTGCAAAATGTCGTTGCTGAGTTGGCCCAAGGACCCTATCGTATTTTCTTATTGGGTGGCGGTCGTCGCGAGTCGGAACTTCTGGATACGCTTACGCCTTTGGGGGAGCATATCAAGAATATGGCCAATAAAATCTCCTTTGAGCACGAGTTGGAACTCATTGCCAACTTAGACTTGATGGTTTCGATGGACAGTGGAAATGCGCATTTGGCGGCATTGTATGGTGTAAAAACGATTACGCTATGGGGCGCCACCCATCCGTATGCGGGATTTGCTCCGTATGGACAACCGTTGGAGTATTGTCTTACCGCCGATCGTTCCCAATATCCGTTTTTGCCTACTTCCATTTATGGCAATAAAAAAGTTGCGGGCTATGAGCAAGCCATGCGTACCATAACACCGCAACAAATTCTTCAAAAGATTTATAGCATTGTATCGGAGGAGCGTTAGAACGCTTTATCTCCTTGTTTATACATCATCAAAGTCGACATAAATTTCGGGGGTTGTAGGATGCGCTTGGCAGGTAAGGATTAATCCCTCGGCGATTTCACTGTCGGTGAGAATAGCATTTTTCTTCATGGTTGCGGCACCGCTGGTCACCCGCGCGAGACAACTGCTGCAAATTCCCCCTTGACAGGAATATGGGGCGTCGATTCCTTGTTTTAAAGCGGCTTCCAAAATGGTTTGTTTTTGGCTCATTTCAAAGGCTGTTTCCTCGCCATCGACTTGCAGCGTTATCGCAGTATGTCCTTCTCCTGTGGGCGCGGCACCACTTTGACTGGAAGACGTAAACAATTCAAATTTTATCGCTTTTTCAGGGATATTGTGCTCTTTCAGAGTGTTGGAAACAGTAGTAATCATTTCCTCGGGACCACACAAATAGAATTTATCAAATTCTTTTTCCTTGTGTTTGTTGTTTACTACAAAATTGACAATGGATTTATCAATACGGCCAAACAATTCGCTTTCTTGGGTTTGACTAAAGACATAGTGTACAAAAAAACGGCCCACATACTGTTGTTGCAATTCGTGCAATTCGTGGTGAAAAATAGTTTCGGCTACCGATTTATTCCCATAGACCAAAACGAAGGTGCTTTGGGGTTCGCTTTCCAAAACCGATTTAAGGATGGAGAGCACGGGAGTAATGCCGCTACCGGCAGCAAATCCAACATAGTTACGTTGCCGATCGGCTTGGGGTTCGAAGGTAAATTTTCCCTCGGGAACGCCCACTTCAAGGACATCACCGGGTCTTAAATTTCGGTTGGCAAAGGAAGAAAAAAGTCCAAATTTAACCGCCTTTACAGCAATGCGCAGTTCTCCGCTTTTGGGCGAGGCACAAATCGAATAGGCGCGACGAATTTCTTGTCCGTCTAAGGTGAGTTTTAAGGTTACATATTGCCCGGCTACAAACGTGTAAGCCGCTTGTAATTCGGCGGGAATTTGAAACGCCAACGAGACCGACTGTTCGGTTTCGCGACGCACATCTTTTATCAAGAGTTTATAAAAAGTAGACATAGCTTTAAAAATTTTGGCAAAGGTACGAAGACTCCCTTAAAAGTTTGGAGTAGAAATTGCCGATGTTTATAGGATGTGGTTCCAGGCAGTAAATTTGCGGTAGGGGGTGAAGGGGAAAGCCCGCAAGCGAAGTATGAGTGCGGACTTGAAGCGGAACACCCGACGGCAAGGGGTGGGTGGATAGACAAAAAAAGTTCATTTGCCGGACCGCCCCAATTGTAACAAAAACATTATCTTGTTCACTAATTGAAAAACTTAAAACCTATGATACGTCGTTTTCTTTCGTTGGAATGGAAATCGTTTGCCCGTTCGGCATCGTTTCAAACCAACCTCGCCTTAAAGATTTTGATGGCTTTGGGGGCTTTGTACTTTATTGTTTGTTTTTTGATCCTTGGATTGGCAGTCTATCCGATTTTGAAAGAGCAAGGGTACAATCCGGTGCAAACCATTAATCGCATCATGATTTATTATTTGATGGCCGATTTGATTGTACGGTATTTTATGCAAAAAATGCCGGTGATGAATATTCGTCCGCTGTTGGTGACTCCGCTCAAAAAAAGTACTGTGATTCACTTTTTGTTGGGAAAAACATGGTTTTCCTTCTTCAACATCCTTCATGCTTTTTTTCTAGTTCCTTTTACGGCAATGATGCTTTACAAAGGGGAGCCTGTGGGGTCGACATTGGCTTGGTGGTTGGGCATTAGCGCATTGATTTATTGCTGTAATTTTACCAATATTCTACTCAACAACAAGGATGCTGTTTTTTATCCGATGGCGGGATTGGTGTTGCTTTTGGCCGCTTCGCAATACTATGGATGGTTTGATATTACGGAGTATACGTATCCGTTGTTTCAAGCTGTATTTGACACCCCGATTGTGGCGCTAGTACCCGTAGTGTTTTTGGGGCTTTTGTATTATGCGACCTACCGCTATTTTGCAGGTCACATGCATTTGGATGAGAAATTGGCTTCGAAAGCTGAAATCGCGCAAACTGAAAATCTAACGTGGTTGAATCAGTTTGGCACTTTGGGAACGTTTTTGAAAAATGACATTCGCTTGCTCAAGCGAAATAAACGTTCCAAAACAACTTTGGTGATGAGTGTGTTGTTTATTGCTTATGGGTTGTTGTTTTATACCAATTCGATTGAAGCCTATCAATCGGCGCCGATGCAAATGTTTGCGGCGATTTTTTGTACGGGTGGATTTTTGTTTGTGTTTGGACAATTTATTCCGAGTTGGGACAGCGCCTATTACCCGTTGATGATGAGTCAAAACATTCAGTACCGCGATTATTTAATGTCGAAATGGTGGTTGATGGTGTTGGCGACGTTTGTCTCTACGTTGATTGCTTCTTTTTATTTGTATTTCGGCTGGGACGTTTACAAAATGATCATTGTGGGCGCGATTTTCAATATGGGATTCAATTCGCATTTAGTCATGTTGGGCGGTGCGTATGTTAAAACACCGATTGATTTGACAACGAGCAAACAAGCGTTTGGCAACAAACAGGCCTTTAATGCCAAGACGATGTTGATTTCTTTGCCCAAAATGTTGCTTCCTATGGGATTGTATTCGGTGGGGTATTATACCCATTCTTCCGATTTAGGAGCGCTTTTGGTGGCGGGTGCTGGCGTATTGGGTTTTGCCTTCCGCGATCGCGTGTTTTCGCAAATTGAAAAAATTTATAAAGTAGAAAAGTATGCAACGTTGGCGGCATACAAACAAAAAGCATAACGATAAACTTCCTTCCTCATGATACAAGTACAACAATTAAGTAAGATGTACGCTAATGGCGTCAAAGTTTTAGATATTAACGAATTGGAAATTCCTAAGGGACAGAGTTTTGGATTGGTAGGCAACAACGGTGCAGGGAAAACCACGTTGTTTAGTTTGCTGCTAGATTTGATTCAGCCCACAACGGGAAAAGTGATTAATAATGGCGTTGCGGTAAGTTCGAGCGAGGCTTGGAAACCGTTTACCGCCGCATTTTTGGACGAGAGTTTTTTAATCGGTTACTTGACGGCGGAAGAATACTTTTATTTTATCGGGGAACTTCGAGGCCTGAACAAAGCCGATGTAGATGCCTTGTTGGCTAAGCATGAAGATTTTTTCAATGGAGAGATTTTGACCAAGAAAAAATATTTGCGCGATTTATCGAAAGGGAATCAGAAAAAAGTGGGAATTATTGCTACATTAATTGGCAATCCCGAAGTGATTATTTTGGACGAACCCTTTGCGAATTTAGACCCAACGACGGTGAATCGTCTGAAAAAGATTTTAAAAGAATTGGCCGAAGACCCCAACGTAACCTTGTTGGTATCGAGCCACGATTTGGTACATACCGTTGAGGTTTGTAATCGCATAGTGGCACTGCATTTGGGTGAGGTGGTCAAAGACATTCAAACCAGCCCAGAGACGCTTCAAGAGTTGGAAGCCTTTTTTGCGGTATAAGGTTCCTATATCATCTCATGTACACCCCAATGGTTTCGGCTGTTGGGGTGTACTATTTTCGATTTTCTCCCTAATTTTTTTCACTTTACAAAAAGAAATGTATTTTTACCCGTTAGATATACTAAAAGCGCCAAATTGCAGTTAGTTACATAAACGTTTTTGACTTGAAAAACTCAACCCCAAAATATTTCCTTTTTTTCGGATTTGCTGCCGTACTCGTGGCTTGTTCAACGAAAAAAGATGCCTTTGTCAATCGAAAATTTCACGCATTAAATACCAAATACAATATTTTATACAATGGTGAAGTAGCGATGGACCAAGGGGTCGTGGATTTACGCAACCAGTATAAAGATAACTTTTGGGAGGTACTGCCCGTGGAGCGTATGCAAGTTACAGAGGAAAAAGCATTGCCCGGCGACACAAAGAATCCCAATTTTGATCGGGCTGAAACCAAAGCGATCAAAGCGATTCAAAAGCATTCGATGAATATTGATGGGGTGGAACGCAATCCCCAAATGGATGAAGCGCACCTAATGCTGGGACAGGCGCGGTATTATGAGCAACGTTTTGTGCCTGCTTTGGAAGCGTTCAACTATGTTTTGTATAAGTATCCGCAAAGCAATAAAATTAATTTGGTTAAAATTTGGCGTGAAAAAACCAATATGCGATTGGAAAATGACGAATTAGCCGTTAATAATCTTCGCAAGTTGTTGAAAGAAATCAAGTTTAAAGACCAAGTTTATGCCGATGCCAACGCTACCCTTGCCCAAGCGTTTATCAACTTAAAAGAAATTGACAGTGCGATTGCCAAGTTGCGTTTGGCTACCGAATTTACCAAACTCGACGAGGAAAAGTCACGCTACCGCTTTATCACGGCGCAGTTGTATGAAGATCGCGGCCAAAAAGACAGTGCATTTATCGAGTACCAACGGGTTATCGATATGAATCGCAAAGCTGCCCGTCAGTATGTTATCCAAGCCCATGCGCGACAAGCCCGTCAGTTTAATCCCAAAACAGGCGATACCGTGGCTTTTTTAAAAAAATATAAGGACTTAATGGAAGACCGTGAAAACCGTCCTTTTATGGATGTATTGCACCATCAAATGGCCTTGTATTATGAAAAAGTAAACAAACCCAAACAGGCCAAATTATCGTATAATTCCTCGCTTAAAGCCAAGCCACAAGATCAGTATTTGGTAGCTTCCAATTACCGAAATTTAGCCGAACTTCATTTCAATGAAGCGAAATACGTGGTGGCCGGAAAATATTTTGACAGTACCTTGACCGTTTTGAATCCGCGGACACGAGAATTCCGATTGATTACCAAAAAACGTGAAAATCTTCAAGACGTTATCAAGTTTGAAGGCATCGCACAACGCAACGATAGTATTCTCAACCTCACAGGCATGTCGTTGGCCGATCGGGAAGCTTTTTTTCAAAAACATATTGACCGTTTGAAAAAAGAGGAGGCAGCGTTGAAACTCATTGCTGAAAAAATAGCCCAGGAAAAAGCGGCTGCCGAAGCGAATGCCAACCAAGGCAAAGACGCATCAGGGGCAGATAAATTGGGCGGCGGAAAGAAAAGTATTATCGCTCCTGTAGCCTCTAGCAACGAGGTTAGCAATTTTTACTTTTACAATCCCAATACCGTTGAAATAGGGAAAGTTGAATTTGGCAAAAAATGGGGGAAACGGACCTATGGTGAAAATTGGCGTTGGTCTTCAACGGTAAGCAAAGGCGCTAATCCCGATAAAGAGGACGAAAATGCGAATGCGGAAAAAGAAGAGGAGGTTAAAACGGTCAATCCGATGCACACCACCGAATTTTACCTCAAACAGTTGCCTACGAACGTAAAAGTGTTGGATTCTCTAGCCAAAGAACGAAACTTTGCGTATTACCAGTTGGGCGTTATTTACAAAGAAAAATTCAAAGAGTACACGCGTTCGGCGAGCAAGTTTGAACAGTTACTCAAAAACAAACCCGAAGAGCGATTGGTCTTGCCAAGTTTGTATAACTTGTACAAAGTTTATCAAATCATCGACCCCACCAAAGCGGCGGCGATAAAGAGTCGAATTCTCAATGAATATCCCGACACCCGTTATGCGCAAATTGTCAGTGGAAACACTTCGGCAGCGGCTATAGCCACGACACCCGAGGCAACGTATGATGCGCTTTACCGCGCTTATGATTCGGGTAAGTACCGCGAAGTTTTACCGCAAACCGAACAAGCCATCGAGCAGTTTACAGGCGAAGAGTTGGTGCCCAAATACGAGTTGTTGAAAGCCCAATTGTTGGGGAAACTCAAAGGATTGTCAGAATATAAAAAGGCGCTGAACTATGTGGCCTTAACCTATCCTAATTCGGAGGAAGGGAAGAAAACGGAGTTGTTTATTCAGAAAAAAATCCCCTATTTAGAATCGTTGTCATTTAATTCAGAACCTGTTACTTCCTGGAACATTATTTATCCCGTGGCTTTCCCAACGACAGCGGCTACACAAAAGTTGGTGGATAAATTGAAGAAATTTATTCAGGAGCGAACCATTGAAACGATGACTTTGTCGGAAGACATTTATATGTTGGATAAAAATTTTGTGGTGCTTCACGGAATCAAAAATTTAGACAATGCCAAAGGGATTGCTCAAGTATTGAAAGAATTTAAAGATTACAAAATCGCCGAACCTTATGTGATTATTTCAAATGAAAATTATAAGGTGGTACAGGTGATGAAAAATTTTGAGGATTATGTGACGGGCGATTGGTTGAATAAACCCATTGTTCCTATTCAGCGTAACCTTGAAATTGAAAAAGAAATTCCAAAAGTGGTTCCCAAAGGAAAAAATTCAGGTACCGTAACCAAAGAGGAATTGTTTGGGGAAGATCCTGCGGCTCCAGCGGGAGATACACCCAAAGGCACCCAAGGATCGAAACCGACAACCACAGGCAATCCTTCCAACTCGGTTCCCGCTACAAAATCAAATGCTGCGGAAGACGCGCCTATGAATGCGTTACCCCCAGCGCCGGGCTTTAATCCTAACAATAAGTAATATGTTTGAGAAAAAAACCAAATCGTATACCGATTTATTAGGAAAGACCAACCGGATCGTGGAAGGCACGACCATTCAGGGGAATATTGTTTCTCCAGCCGATTTTCGTTTGGACGGACAATTGGTGGGGAATTTTGAAACCAAAGGAAAATTAGTTATTGGTCCCGCGGGCAGTGTTCAAGGCGATATTATTTGTAAAAATTGCGATATTGAAGGTCGCGTGGAGGGGAAACTTCAAATTTCAGACCTATTAAGTGTAAAATCGAAGGCCGTTATCAAAGGAGAAGTGGTCTGTGGAAAATTGGCGGTCGAACCCGGCGCTGAGTTTTCGGCTACTTGTGTGATGAAGCCACAGGTGAAACCCATTTCGCAACCCCATGAGTCCGTCACCGAAAAAACAGCCTAACCGCTGGATTGCGTTGTTGAATATTCCCCTTCAAATGGGGATTATTATCTTTTTATTTTCGCTATTAGGACAATGGTTAGACAGTAAGTATCCCAATTCCAATCAATGGTATACCAAGGGAGTCACCGTGTTTGGTGTTTTTGTGGCACTCTATAATGTATACCGACAAGTCCAAGAAATCGATAAACATGATTCGTGAATGCCGTAACGTTTGCTTCAAAGGATTGCTTTGTGCTTTGGTTGGCTATAGCATAAATCGCTTGGTTTTTGCCTTACATGAACCTTTTTCCAGTTTGGCCCAACGCTATTATTGGTCGGTGGAATCCTTATTTTTCATTTTTGGAATTTTATCTCTAGCCATTCTAACTTTTTTAGTGGGCGTAAAACACAAAAACTTCGATCAAGTCGGCATGACTTTTTTGGTGGTGACTACGATAAAAATGGCTCTCGCTTTTGCGTTCGGAAAAGAAATAATCTACGGTTTTTCAAGCGCTCAGGAAAAAATTAATTTTTACAGCATTTTTGCATTTTTTCTTGTGGTGGAGACGGTTTTAACCATTCAACTATTGAATAATACGCCTCAAAAGCCCACTTTTAACGAAAAATTCAAAAAAGAACGGTAATCCCATTGTTTTTTTTCTAAAAGATGTACCTTTGCACCAAATTTTGGAAACCTTAAAATTACGTGAATAAAAATGGTGATTTCTAGAAAACCAAGCCACTTCATTGTAGCTGCCCTACTGGCTTTTATGCCCTTACTTTCATTCGCGAATGACAATCACGGAGCACATACGCAAACGACGGCTTCACAAGAAGCAACGACTGCTGTGGAGAAAGGACATGAGGAAGGTCATCATGAAGGACATGGCGAAGGCGATATCCGCAGTGAAATTAAACAACATATCAATCACCACGTTTTAGATTCACACGATTTTACTTTGTTTGCAGATGATAAAACAGGAAAACATTTTGGGTTTCCGTTGCCTGTAATTCTTTGGGACGAAGGGCTTCATATTTTTTCTTCATCGGAATTTCATCATGCAGAAAATGGTGCAGTTGCTTCCAAAGGGAAGTTTTATGTATTGAGTCATCACGATGGAAAAATCTACAGAACAGATGCTTCGGGTACATTGATAGAAGATGCTAAATCAGGTCATCCTACCAATGTTCGCCCCATTGATTTTTCGATTACCAAAAGTGTTTTATTTATTATCATTACCGCACTTTTGATGTTCTTCATGTTCACGCGTTTGGCAAAATCGTACGCTAAAAACCGAGGAATTCCAAAAGGAATGGTGCGTATATTCGAACCACTAGTTGTTTTTATTCGGGATGAAATTGCTATCCCTAATATTGGAGAGAAGAATTACAAGAAGTATATGAGTTATTTGTTGACCATTTTCTTCTTCATCTTGTTTTTAAACATTTTTGGATTGACGCCGCTTGGAGTAAATGTAACAGGTAATTTCACCATTACGTTTTCATTGGCGATTTTAACATTTTTGATCACCAATTTAACGGCAAATAAAAATTACTGGGGACACATTTTTTGGATGCCAGGAGTTCCTTATTTGATGCGTATTGTATTAGCTCCAATTGAATTATTAGGAGTGTTTATCAAACCATTCTCATTGATGATTCGTTTGTATGCCAATATCTTTGCGGGTCACATCGTAATCATGAGTATAATCGGGTTGATGTTTATTTTCAAGAGCTGGATTGGTAGTCCATTATCATTCGGATTGGCTTTTGTACTTTCGATATTAGAAATTTTAGTTGCCTTTTTACAGGCCTATATATTTACGATGTTGTCAGCACTTTATTTTGGTTCTGCGAATGAGGAGCACCACCATGAAGAGGCACATCATTAATTACGTATTTGTTTAATTTAATATACAAACATTATGACTATTCCAAACATTGTAGGTGCAGGTTTGATCGTAATCGGTGCTGGTTTAGGTATCGGTAAAATCGGTGGTTCTGCTATGGAAGCTATTGCGCGTCAGCCCGAAGCTTCAGGTAAAATCCAAACAGCGATGTTGATCGCTGCGGCACTTATTGAAGGTATTGGTTTCGCTGCATTATTTGCTGCTTAATCTAAAAAAACAGCAACAGATATAACGGTTGGTTGTATCTGTTGCTTTCCTTACGTCTAACAGAAATTATATACATATATCTCATGGAAAAATTAATAAATCAGTTTGAATTCGGTCTGTTTTTCTGGCAGGTTCTCATTTTTGTGGGTTTAATTCTGTTGTTGAAAAAATTTGCATGGAAACCTATCTTAGACGCGGTAAATGAGCGCGAAGAAGGGATTAAAAATGCGTTGCAATCAGCGGAACAAGCGCGTCAAGAAATGGCCAATTTAAAATCTGATAATGAGAAATTATTGGCAGATGCCCGTGCAGAACGCGATACACTATTGAAGGAGGCGCGTGAGATCAAAGAAAAAATGATCAACGATGCTAAGGCAGACGCTCAAGCACAAGGCGAGAAAATGATTGCCCAAGCAAAAGCGGCTATCGAAGGCGAGAAAAATGCAGCTATGGCTGAATTGAAAAGCCAAGTTTCGGCTCTTTCATTAGAAATTGCTGAAAAATTATTGCGTGATGAATTATCCAACAAAGAAGCGCAATCTAAATTGGTAGAAAAAATGTTGGGTGATTCCAAATTAAACTAATAACGTATGTCAAGAGCAGCGATTCGATACGCGAAAGCGATTTTAGATATTGCCACGGCTTCTGGGAAATCCGAAGCGGTTAATGCCGATATGAAGTCGATTATAGCCGCTTTAGCGGAAAGTCACGAGTTACAAGTGTTTTTATCCAGCCCTGTAGTTCGTTTAGAGGCTAAGAAAAATGCTTTACTTGAAATTTTCGCAGGCGTTCAACAAGAAACGCAAAGTTTGTTTCAATTGTTGTTTACCAACAAACGTTTTGAAATATTAGGGGCAATTGCCAAACAATACGGTCATTTGTATGATGAAAGTATCGGGGTTGAAATTGCCAAAGTGACCACTGCAATTCCCATGACTGCCGAAATGGAAAAAACCATAAGCGCCAAAATTGCAGAAATGTCATCCAAGAAAATTACCCTAGAAAATACCGTAGATCCATCTATTATTGGTGGTTTTATCTTACGAATCGGTGATATGCAGTACAATGCTTCTGTTTCCGGTCGTTTAAATGAGTTAAAAAGAGAGTTTAGTAACTAATACATCATTAAAGATATATTACAATGGCAGAAATTAAAGCTGCTGAAATTTCAGCAATCCTTAAAAAACAACTAACCGGTTTTGAATCGGGAGCTTCTTTGGAAGAAGTAGGAACCGTACTCGAAGTGGGGGATGGTATCGCACGCGTTTACGGATTATCCAATGCACAATACGGTGAGTTAGTGCAGTTTGATAACGGACTCGAGGCGATTGTATTGAACCTTGAGGAAGATAACGTTGGGGTGGTTCTTTTAGGACCCTCTACAGGAATCAAAGAAGGTTCAACCGTAAAACGTACCCAACGTATCGCTTCTTTGAAAGTCGGTGAGGGAATCGTAGGACGTGTTGTGGATACGCTAGGAAATCCTATCGATGGAAAAGGACCGATCAGCGGTGAGTTGTATGAAATGCCATTGGAACGTAAAGCGCCGGGGGTAATTTTCCGTCAGCCTGTAAACGAACCACTTCAAACGGGTATCAAAGCGGTTGATGCTATGATTCCAGTAGGTCGTGGTCAGCGTGAGTTGGTTATCGGTGACCGTCAAACCGGAAAAACAACCGTTTGTATCGATACCATTTTGAACCAAAAAGAATTTTTTGACGCAGGTCAACCCGTATATTGTATCTACGTTGCAGTGGGACAAAAAGCTTCTACCGTGGCAGCTATCGCTAAAACATTAGAAGAAAAAGGTGCTTTAGCTTATACTACTATTGTAGCGGCAAATGCTTCTGACCCAGCTCCAATGCAAGTATATGCTCCTATGGCCGGTGCGGCTATCGGGGAGTACTTCCGTGATACAGGACGTCCCGCTTTGATTGTGTATGATGATTTATCAAAACAAGCGGTTGCGTACCGTGAGGTGTCGTTGTTGTTACGTCGTCCACCAGGACGTGAAGCTTATCCTGGAGACGTTTTCTACTTGCACTCTCGTTTGTTAGAAAGAGCAGCAAAAGTGATCGCCGATGACGATATCGCCAAAAACATGAATGACTTACCTGAATCCTTGAAACCTATTGTTAAAGGAGGCGGTTCATTAACAGCACTTCCGATCATCGAAACCCAAGCGGGTGACGTTTCGGCCTATATCCCTACCAACGTAATTTCGATTACAGACGGTCAGATCTTCTTGGAATCCGATTTGTTCAACTCTGGGGTGCGTCCTGCGATCAACGTAGGTATTTCCGTATCGCGTGTAGGAGGTAATGCACAAATCAAATCCATGAAAAAAGTAGCGGGTACCTTAAAATTAGACCAAGCGCAATACCGTGAATTGGAAGCGTTTGCAAAATTTGGTTCCGATTTGGATGCGGCAACGTTGAATGTGATTGAAAAAGGAAAACGTAACGTTGAAATCTTGAAGCAATCGGTGAACGATCCGTTTACTGTTGAAGACCAAGTAGCGATTATCTATGCCGGGTCTAAAAACTTGTTGCGTAATGTTCCTGTGAATAAAGTAAAAGAATTCGAAAGAGATTTCTTAGACTATTTGAACAACAAACACCGCGACACGTTAAACGCTTTGAAAGCCGGTAAATTTGACGATACAATTACAGATGTATTGGAAAAAGTCGCTAAAGAAATCGCAGCAAAATATTAATAAAAAGTGAACAGTAACTAGTGATTAGTAATTAGCTAATCACTAGTCACTAATTACTAATTACTACATAATAATGGCAAACTTAAAGGAAATTCGCAATAGAATCACCTCGGTACAATCAACGATGCAAATCACATCGGCGATGAAAATGGTTTCTGCTGCCAAGTTAAAAAAAGCGCAAGATGCTATTACAGCCATGCGTCCTTATGCCGAGAAGTTAACGGAATTACTTCAAAACCTTAGCGCTACCATTGAAGGAGATTTAGGCGGAAGCTTTACCGAACAACGGGAAGTAAAAAAGGTATTGATTGTAGCCATTACCTCCAATCGTGGATTATGTGGTGCGTTCAACGCCAACGTAATCAAACAAGTTCGTGCGTTGGAAGAAAGCTACAAAGGAAAAGAAGTAACGATTTATACGATCGGGAAAAAATCAGGCGATGCTTTCCGTAAGACCAATACGCTTGCGGGTGAAAACACAGCTATTTTTGATCAACTTACCTTTGAGAATGCCGCATCAATTGCCCAAGATTTGATGGATAAATTTGCTGCTGGCGAATTTGATAAAATTGAATTGGTATACAATCAATTTAAAAATGCAGCCACCCAAATTATCAAAACGGAACAATTCCTTCCTTTGGCATCGGGAACTTCAGCACAAACAAGTAGCGCAGACTATATTTTTGAACCGACCAAAGAAGAAATTGTGTTGACATTGATTCCAAAATCATTGAAAACACAGTTGTACAAAGCGATTCGCGATTCGTTTGCCGCTGAACACGGTGCGCGAATGACCGCCATGCATAAAGCGACCGACAATGCAACTGAATTACGTAACCAGTTGAAATTAACGTACAATAAAGCGCGTCAGGCTGCCATTACCAACGAAATCTTAGAGATTGTTGGAGGTGCCGAAGCATTAAAAGGCTAATTATCCTCAGCGATATAAATAAGAGTCGGCATTGTCGGCTCTTTTTTTTGCATCTATATTATCGTTATTTTTGTTAAAAAATTCCTACCCTTGAGTCTGTATAAGAACCTTTTTAAACAAACCTTAATCTACGGTCTAGCTACCGTCTTACCGCGGATTATTAGCTTTTTACTCAATCCACTTTATATCTATTATTTAGAAGATAAAAGTCAGATGGGAATTGTTTCGGTACTTTTTTCCTACCTCGTTTTTTGCAATGTATTTCTCTCGTATGGCATGGAAACGGCTTTTTTCCGTTTTTTCAATAAAGAAGCCGATAAAAATAAGGTCATATCCACCAGTACAATTTCGCTTTTTTGGTCCACGTTAGGGTTTCTGGTACTCGCACTTTTGTTTCGAAACACGCTCGCCCATACGACCGGTTTTGCAGTCGAATACATTACCTATGCACTCTGGATTGTAGCTTTTGATGCGCTGGCGATTATTCCCTTTTCAAAGCTCCGCGCCGAACGGAAACCCATGCAATATGCGGTGATCAAAATTGGAAATGTTAGCCTTCAAATTCTTTTAAGCGTTTTCTTTTTGGCCTTTCTTCCCCAATGGGCCAAGAGTGATCCAAGTGGTTTTTTAGCAACGCTTTACTACCCTAACTTTCAGATTGGCTATATTTTTATTGCCAATTTAATGGCTAGTTTGGCGACTTTTTTGGTGTTAATTCCCAATTATACGCAAATCCGTTGGCAATTTGATTTTGCGCTTTGGAAACAAATGATGCGCTATGGCTATCCTATACTTTTTGCGGGTATAGCCTTTGCCATCAACGAACATTTTGATAAAATTTTATTGGATTGGTTTCACGTTCCCTTAGCCGATATCGGGGCCTATTCTGCTTGTTACAAAATCGGGATGTTTATGGTGTTGTTTCGAACGGCCTATTCATTGGGCATCGAACCCTTCTTCTTCTCCCATGCTGGGAATGAAAATGCGCCGCAAACCTATGCCACCATCACCAAGTATTTTGTTATTTTCGGGTCCTTTATTTCCTTGGCCGTCATTGCCTTTATCGATTTACTAAAGCAACCTTTGGTGCCTAATGCCGCCTATTGGGACGCGATTAAAGTTGTACCGTTAATAGTGTTTGCTAATTTCTTTTTGGGCATTTACACCAATTTATCCGTATGGTATAAACTGATTGATAAAACCTTATTTGGCGCTTATATTTCCTTTGTTGGGGCCTTGGTAACGCTGGCGCTGAATTACTTGTTGATTCCAAAATACAGCTATTACGGATCGGCCTTGGCGACCATTGCAGCCTATGGAAGCATGATGATTATCTCCTATCAATGGGGAAAAAAGAAATACCCCATTCCCTATGATTTTTATCGGATTTTCAGTTACCTCGGACTTTCTATTGGGCTTTCTGTATTGGCATTTTATGTGGATTATATTCGTGATAATTATCCCCTTAAAGTACTTTTATTACTCGTATTTTTGTTCTTTATTTATAGAAGTGAAAAAGAGTCGCTTTTGCGTATTCTTCGCCGTAAATAACAAGCTATGCAAATTAAAATTATCAACACCTCCGAGCACGACTTACCTGCGTATGAAACCTTGGCTTCTGCGGGAATGGATTTACGGGCGCAATTGTCTGAACCCGTTACGCTTCAGCCGTTAGGTCGTGCCATTATCAAAACAGGATTATTTATTGAATTACCCATCGGTTACGAAGCCCAAGTGCGTCCCCGTAGCGGTTTGGCCGCCAAAAAAGGGATTACCGTATTGAATTCGCCAGGCACCGTCGATGCCGATTATCGGGGTGAAATTGGGGTCATTTTAGTAAATTTATCCCAAGAACCTTTTGTGGTTGAAAACGGGGAACGAATTGCCCAATTGGTGATTGCCAAACACGAACGTGCCGAATGGATTGAGGTCGACGAATTGTCGGAAACTTCCCGGGGTACGGGCGGATTTGGAAGTACTGGAGTCAAATAAATAAAAAATAGCATAACACTTTTCTAATTGAATTTTTTTCAGATTGGAACTCTTAAAACAAAAACAACCATGAAGATTATCGTCCCTATGGCCGGACGCGGATCACGCCTTCGACCTCATACGCTTACTGTACCCAAACCTTTAATTCCTATCGCTGGAAAACCCATCGTTCATCGTTTGGTGGAAGATATTGCACAAGTCATCAACCAAAAAATTGAGGAAATTGCCTTTATCATTCATAAAGATTTTGGCAAAAAAGTGGAAGAAGACTTAATTGCTATTGCTGAAAAATTGGGCGCACGCGGTACCATTTGTTATCAAAATGAAGCGTTAGGTACGGCCCATGCGATTTTATGTGCCAAAGAAAGCATGACGGGACCGATTGTTGTAGCCTATGCCGATACTTTATTTCGCGCGGACTTTTCCTTAGATACGTCAGCCGATGCAGTGATTTGGGTCAAACAAGTAGACGATCCAAGTGCTTTTGGAGTGGTGCAATTAAACGACCAAAACCAAATTGTTGATTTTGTCGAAAAACCCAAAACCTTTGTCTCCGATTTAGCCATTATTGGGATTTACTATTTTCAGTCAGGGGAAACTTTACGCTCTGAATTGCAATACCTACTCGATAACAACGTTGTAAAAGGCGGTGAATACCAATTGACCGATGCGTTGGAAAACATGAAGCAGAAAGGCATGAAATTTGTTCCAGGTAAAGTAGACGAGTGGATGGATTGCGGGAATAAAAATGTAACCGTAGAAACCAATTCTCGTATGCTGAACTTTTTGCATCAAGATGGGGTAGAAGCTTTGGTGGCTGCCAATGTAAAATTGGAAAACAGTACCCTTATTCCTCCTTGTCATATTGGGGAGGATGTGATTTTGGTAAATTCCACTGTGGGACCTAATGTTTCTCTAGGAAAAGGAACTCACGTGGTTAACAGCACGATTAAAAACAGTTTGGTGCAAACCCATTCGCACGTCAAAAACGCGCAATTAGACAATGCGATGATTGGTAATCATACCTCATTTGATGGAAATTTCACCAGTATTAGCATCGGCGACTATTCCGTTTTAGAATAAAATATGATACAACGAATTCTTTATAGTGGTTTTTGGACACTTCTGATTTCCAGCACGCTTTGGGCACAAGAGCCTGAGGATACGGCGTTGGCACCCGATGAGTTTCAAAACCATTATTATGAAGCGTTGAAACAAAAAGGAATTGAAAATTACGACAAGGCCATCGAAGCGTTGAATCAATGTGAAAAAATTCAACCCAACAATGCCGTAGTGTATTTTGAAAAAGGCAAGAATTTCTATTTCATGAAACGCTATCCAGAGGCTTTTGATATGTTCAAAAAAGTCACCGAAATGGATCCCAATAATCGTTGGGCTTGGGCGGGAATGTATGATATTTGTTACGATACCAAAGACTATAACCGCGCGATTAGCATCGTGGAAAAACTGATTGAATTCAAAGGCGATTACCGTGAAGACTTGTGCTCGTTGTATATGTTGACGCAACAGTACGACAAAGCCTTGGACTTAATCAACACCTTAAATGCGACGGTAGGGAAATCGGAAAAACGCGAGTTGTATAAAGCACAAATTCTTCAAGACGCCAAATTCCAAGGTCCGGAGAAGAATGATTTGGTCGAAAAAATTAAAAAATTCCCCAAAGATGAAGCCAACTATATCGCCCTGATTTACCTCTATTCTCAAAGCAATCAAGAGGAAAAAGCGCTTGAGGTGGCCCGTCAATTGGAGAAAGAGATTCCCACCTCGGAGTGGGCTCAAGTGAGTTTGTTTAAATACCATTTGAATGCCAATGAAGGCGACAAAGCGGTGAAATCGATGCATATCGTTTTGGCGTCGGATAAAATTGATAAAAAAATCAAGCATCGTATCCTTAATGAGTTTTTGATTTTTACCAAAAATAATCCCAACTACGAAAGCGAACTTGATCGTGCCATCGCTTATTTTGATGACGACAAAACCATCCTTGTGGCCAAAGAAATTGGAAAGTTTTATCAAGCGAAGAAAAACGCGCCCAAAGCCATAAAGTACTACGAAATGCACCATCGCTCCCATCAAGACGATATGGAAGGTATTTTGCTTTTACTACAAGCCTACACCGACCATTTGCAGTTTGATCAAGTAGGCCGTTTTTCGCAAGAACAATTAGAGCTTTTTCCAACCCAACCGCAGTTGTACTATTTCCGTGGATTGGCACTCAACCAACAACAGCAGTTTAAAAAAGCAAAAGAAATACTCGAAGCGGGACTCGATTTTATTGTAGACGATTTGGTTTTGGAAATCAATTTTTCGCTACAATTGGGAGAGGCTTGTGCCGGTTTTGGGGACATGAAAAAGAAAAATGAATACTTTGAAAAAGCCAATCAGCTTTTAGAAAAAACCAAAAAACGCTAATGCAACGTACGATTATATATCCTTTTTATCTTCTCAGTGTGAGTTTGTTGTTCGGATTGACTTCCTGTAAATCCAAAGCATTGGCTATCGCCGAAAGTGCTGCGGTAACTAATGAGATTCCAGCCCTTCAAATCATTGATAAGTATAATGTCAACGCAATTGATTTTAATACCTTGAATATCAAAGCGTCTGCTAAGTTTGAAGATGCCAACCAATCGCAAAATGTGATGGCAGAAATTCGGATGAAGAAAAATGAAAAAATCATGGTTATTATCCGCGTGCTCGGGATCACTATGGCCAAAGCCTTGATTACCCCCGAATCGGTGCGCTATTACGATAAAATTGGGAATAAGTATTTTGAAGGGGATTACTCTTCGCTAAGCCGTTGGTTGGGAACCGATTTGGATTTTTTCAAAATTCAAAGTCTGTTTTTAGGCAAATCCATAGACGATTTTTCTAAAGGTAAATATAAGGTTTCCATCGCCGATAAATGGTACCGTTTACAAGCGCTTGAAACCGAAGGTATCGACAAATCTTTCTATTTAGAAGGCGATAATTATTTGATCAAAAAGCAAGAAATCAATCAGCCTCAATTGGATCGTGCCTTACAAGTAACCTATCCCGATTACAGCAAAACGAACGAAAAGTATTTACCCTTGCAAATGCTGTTGGAAGCCCGTTTGCAAGAGCAAAAAACCATTATTGATGTAGAATATAAAAACGTCAACTTCAACGAGGAGCTCACGTTTCCGTATCAAGTACCCGAAGGATTTGAACGTATAGAAATTGAAAAGAAGTAAGCCCATGTCGCACAAGTTTAGTACTCTTATCGCCTTGTTATGCACGGTTTTGGCCACAGCCCAGCTCACCCAAGAAGAGTTGGAACAACGCAAAGCAAAGTTGCAACAGGAAATCATCGAAAAAGAACGCCTATTGCAAGAAGTGCGTTCCAAAGAAAAATCGGTGACCAAGTTGTTGGATATCCAAAAGGAAAAGATTGGGCTCAAAGAAAAGTTGATTAACACCACCACCAAGCAGACCAAAATTCTCAACGACAATATTTACCTGAATCAACTCGAAATCAATCGCTTGAAAAAAGATTTGGAAATCCTGAAAAAGGATTATGCCGAAATGATTCTCAAATCCTATAAAAGCCGCTCCCAGCATAGCCGCGCCATGTTTTTATTGTCTTCAGAAAATTTTACTCAGGCCTACAAACGCTTGCAATATATGAAGCAATATGCGGGGTATCGGAAAATGCAAGGGCAAGAAATCAAGGATAAAACCGATAAATTGGCCAACCATTATACCGAACTCAATAAACAAAAAGAGGAAAAAGAAGTCTTGTTGGCCGAGCAACAAAAACAGCGCGAAGATTTAGAAAAAGAACGCCAAGAGCAAGAGAAATTAGCCAATAGTCTCAAAAAGAATAAAAAACAATTAGCCGCTGAGATTCGTAAAAAAGAACAAGAGTCGCGCAAAATTGACGCTCAAATTCAAAAATTGATTCGGGAAGCCATCGCTGAATCCAACCGGAAAGCCGCGGCCGCCAAAGCCAAAGCCAATCCGAAAACAACTACCGCTGCTGAAACCAAAAAAATCGAGTCTTCAACCAAAATCGTGTTGACGCCCGAAGGAAAAATCATTTCCGACAATTTCAAAGCCAATCGCGGAAGTTTACCATGGCCTGTGGAGCGTGGGGTGATTAGCCTCGGGTTTGGAGACCAACCGCATCCCGTGTACAAATCGCTTGTGGTGCATAACAGTGGTATTGATATTACTACCGATGCCAACGCCAATGTACGCGCTGTTTTCAAAGGTGAAGTAGCTCAAATTCAGAAGATTGGAAACAAGTTTGCCGTATTGATCAAGCACGGGGATTATTTTACCATCTACCATAACTTGAGCTCGGTCTCTGTAACAGAAGGCGAAAACGTTAGCGCCAAACAATCGTTGGGTCGTGTAAAAACCGACGCCGACGGCAAGGCGGTATTGCGGTTTATGATTTCACAAAACGCGAGTTATGTCAATCCTTCACCGTGGTTAAAACGATAGGCAGCAGCGTTTAAAAAGCGCTTATTGTAAAAAAGCACTATATTTATTCCTCTTTGAAAATAAAACGCCGATACAGCCCCGGTAGTAGTGGAAATCCTGTGGAGCGCAGCGGAGCAGATTGAAACGGATGACGGGACCGCGCGTGTAACGGGGCACAACGTTCTTGCTGCCGTATAAAAAAAGCGCCCCGAAGAGCGCTTTGCTTTAACCCAGATTACGCAGTAAAAAATCTATTCCGAGCTAAATCTTTTCAAATCAGCTATTTATTTCTTTTTTCAACCATAGCTAAGACTATGCTTTTTAAAAATTAATAAGCTGATTTAAAGATATTTAACTCTCATAACGAAGTTTTACTACGCAATCTGGGTTTAATTCTTTTTCAACAAGACCTTTTCTTGGGTGAATTGGTACGCAGCGTCGAGAAACTGAATCATTTTGTTCCAGTTGCCGTTGGGTTCGTAGTAATTTTTATAGTATTTCAAGGTTTTAATCACCAATTGATTGCCTTGTACTTCGGCAGTAGAAGTAAATCCGCCGGTTTCGTTTTCTACTTTTTTATTCAATTTGTCTAAGCCCGAAACGCTGTACCCTTCGGGAATGGTGAAAATAATTTCGTTTTCAAACGAGCGGGGGTATCCCATGTAAATATTGTTTTTGCGCTCGATTTCTTTTTTGTCAATTTCTATCTGAGACGTGAGAAAACGCCCCAATTCTAATAAGTATTTGTCCCCAGCCTTTTTCACATAATTGGCATTAATGGTAAATGTTTCGTTCACTTCCAAAGCATTTTCTTTGCCAAAACGCCCTGTATTTTTGATTGCAAAAACATAATCATCAACCTTAACATCGTATTCGCCTTCTACGTTGTCTTCAAAATTTTCCTTTTGCTTTTCCTTCATTTTCAAAATCAGCGATTCCAATTCTTTCGTGTATTGGGTTCGTTGGCGATTGTTGCGCACCAATTCCATCAGTTTGGGTGTCCCGTATTTTTCGTAATCTTCATACACAAAATCGTAAAAACGCAATTTGTCCTCCTGTTCAGATTCTTTCAAATGTCCATAGTACGAGGCATCACGTGTAACTTTATATCCGTTGAAATCCACCAACGATACTTGCGTTTTGATTTTTGAAAGGTTGTCTTTGTACGTACTCGATGGTAAGGTTACGGTTGAAGCATCCGTCACCCGTTTGCCTTTTACAATTTCCAACACATACGCTTTTGAGTTTTCGATCGTATAACTAATTTGATCGGCGCCAGTATAGGGATTAAAATACTCCAAATACACAGGGGTTTTGGTGTTTACGCGAATCATTTTGCGCACGTTTTCTTGAATCAGTAAGTCGTCGATTGATCCATTGTAGCGCGGAGTTGCAATGATAATATCGAAACTGATTTCTTGTCGTTTCAAAAACTGCATAAAGTAGTTCACGAAGGGAACTTCATTGCGAAAGAAAATTACATTACTATACATGCCCCAAGGGTACATGATATTGGCATCGTTGACCGCAAATCCTTCAAAGTATCGGGTAAAAAATTCATGACGACAGAAGTAATACACGGCTTGTATTTTTTCTTCATCCGAGGCAAAGGTTTTGTCTTTCAGGAATTTATTGATGGGTCCCATATCGCCCTCAGGATAGAATTTTTCATTGTAGTAATTAAAAATATCTTCCTTGGCGACCGTCTTTTTAATTACACTTTCCTTTTCCGACAAAAAGCCATCCGACAACCGTTCAAATTTTCCAGAGCGGGCAAAAATCACCTGAAATTTGTAACAAGGGAGTTCGTTTAGCGGGTAAAACCATCGTGGAAATTCGTTTTTGGCAAGATCACTAGCGGTTAATTCATACAACCGATCGTTGCTTTTCCCGGTAGGAATTTCCTTTAAATCGGGCGCTCCGTTATAGGTGTTGAAGTTGACAAAGAAGTCGTTTTCTGTGCGTAACGTGATTTTCAAATCTACTGTAGGATACACATCTCCCAAAGGGGTTTCAACCGCCTCAAAGGTATAGTCATACACCGATTTAAAAGGTTCTACGGAGTAAAAATAAAAATCAATAATATCGCCGATTTCCAAGTTAGGGATAGCTAATTTTTTCTCGTTATTGACCTCTTTGGCTTCTTTATCGGCATCGATGTCCAACGCTTTTCCATCGGGTTTGATTACGCGAACGCCAATAAAATTTGACCCTCTTCGCCAAAAAGACCCCATCGCTTTATTGGAGTAAAATTTGGTACTATAGGAGAATTCCGAAAACTCCTTCACCGCAGCAGCATCCAACAGTTTGATGCGTTTACGAATCGATCGGGTATAGGTAACATTGGTCCCAAATTTATGGTAATCGTACACTTCGTTTTTATACAAAATGACCGCCGATTCATTGTTCCATTTCTCGGGAAAAGTTGTCACTTTTTGGTATTTGTCTCCAGGACCCCACATCATTTGACGAACTTCGTCAGCGGTTTGTCCCCAACTTAAGGCGGTACAGCATAACAGCAACCAGCCAATGCATTTTAATTTCATTGAATTGTTATTGGGTTAATATTACTTGGGTATTATAGGCTTCGACGATACGTTTTTGAAGGGCACGCCAGGGCTCAAAATCGGTTGTTTTTAATACGGCATTTTTGAAAGAAAATTTCTTTTTGTAGACCAAAACATTGCCTTCCAAGGTGTAAGTAAGACTAACGTCATAATTGGGTGTGTTTTCTATGATGTTTTCGGGCATTTTAGTCACTTTGTATCCTGCGGGAAGGGTTAGATGAATATGCGATTCATAATGGGTTTTATAATCAAATTCATAATCGGTTTTTCGATCGGTCAATTGAAACCCTTTGTATTCATTTAAAAAGTCCAAGTCAACATAAATCTCATTGTCAAATGAAGAAACTTTGTTGGCAATTTCCAACGTATAATCGATGGTAAGTTTTTCTTCACGGGCTTCTAAATGGGATGTTTTCACGCCATCCACTTTGATGTTTTTATTTTGCCGCGCAAGATAATTATCGAGTAATTCCTTCTTTTTATTGCTTTCAAAATGATTATACACGTTTTGAAAGTATACCCGACTTTCCCCAAAATACGAACGATGCGCTGAACCTTTCATGCGGTCGCCATCCAATGTAAGATGGACCGTAAAAAGCTCTTTATTGGCCGTCGCCGAACCCAAAGGGACCTTGTCGATAATGCATTTAGCACCATCTTCAATCATCACTTCTTTGTTTTGAATGCGTTCGGCATACTCTCCTAAGGCATTGTATTTTTCGGTTCCATCCAAAAAGAGTCGTTTTCCTTTGTAAATTACCGTACAAATCATGTGATTATCGACTGCTAAGGAAGGCGTTTTATAATCATACGCTATATGCTTGGTGCCAATCCATGTGAGTCGGGCATCAAATCCGGCCAGCACCAACATTTCTTTGATCAAATTGGCCATTCCTTTACAATCGCCATATCTTTTTTCATACACATTTTGGGCTTCATCGGGTTTGAAACCAGCAATACCGTCTTCAAAAGCGATGTATCGAATGTTGTCTTGAACCCAATAGTAAATGGCTTTGATTTTGGCTTCATCGGTGGTGGCTTTCTCGGTCAATTCCGTAACTTTAGCCTTTAAAGCAGCCGGGTCATTTTTCATCAATCCCACCAACGAGGCATACCAGCGGTAAAGGTCCTCATGCGATTGAAACAAAGTTGTTTTTTTATTGTTCTTTTGGTACCCTTTGGCAATTACCATGATATGTGGATACAAATAGGTTCGCCCCGGACCGTCTTCTTCTTTAAATAAAGCGGGAGCATTTTCTAATGTGTACGTGTATACCGTTTCGTCGTCTTGTTTGACTACATTTTTTTGGATGGCAAATCCGTTGAAGTTAAATTCTTTTAATTCAACCTCGAGCCAATTGGGAACTGTAAACACGATTTTTTTGGAAACTACAGGAAATTCATCCTGAAAATAAAACGTGGTGCAGTATTTGACATCGCGGTAATTTTTGGTCAACTCATAAAAGTAGGTATAGCCTTGAACGGGGAAGTCCAACGTACTGTACTTTACCCGCGCATCATTGTAAAATAAATCGGAATCTTTATAGAGTTCGTCATTGACATAGAAAAGCGCTTTTTTATCATTTCTAAATTTAAATGAAAAATCATTGATGGACGATTCACTGTCGTAAAACTCGTATTTCTGAATAACGGCTCGATGGTTGATGTTCATCAGCTGTTCTTTGGTGTCAATTCGGACCGTCACTTTTTCATCCCGATTATTAAAATCAAAACGCACATCGTCAATACTGCTCAAAACGGCAATATCGTCTTTGTTGTATTTTTCACGTAAAACTTTGGCTTTGCTAACCTCTTCTGGTGTAGGATCAAGATTTTTTTGGGCAAAGGAAGTAAAGGCGAATAGGGCGAATAGGAATGCAATACGATTTTTCACAAAGTAACTTTTTTGCGAAAAATAGTAAATTCTAAGCAAACACAAAAAATTAATTTTCAGTGAATAACGCTTTTAACTCCGTAGCATCATTGGCTTTCATTTTTCCTGCCAATACCAAGCTCAGTTGTTTCCGACGCAAAGCAGCAGCAAAACGGGCTTGTTCTTCCTCGGTTTGAGGTTCCAACGGCGGGACCGGTACAGGATTTCCCATTTCATCTACGGCAACAAAAGTGTAAATGGCTTCGTTGGCTTTGGTGCGTATCCCAGACTCCCGATCTTCAATCCACACATCAAGGTAAATTTCCATAGAAGAGGTGAAAGCACGAGATACTTTGGCTTCAATGGTCACTACGCTTCCAAGAGGAATCGAACGATTAAAGGCCACATGGTTAACAGAAGCCGTCACCACAATACGACGGGAATGCCGACGGGCGGCAATACTTGCCGCACGATCCATGCGTGCTAAGAGTTCGCCACCAAACAAGTTATTCAACGGATTGGTTTCGCTGGGAAGCACTAAATCGGTTAAAACGGTTAACGAATCGGCAGGATATTTCGGTGTCATAGGATGAATTTTGCCGCAAAGGTACTAAAACCACTAAGGTTTAATGCAGGGTAAAAAGCAAAAAAAATCCCAAAAAATGGGATTCTTTATAGTTCTTCAATCAGCACCCAAGCTTCAGGGTTATGCGATTTTTGTACGGTTTCCATTTGGTTTCGGGCCTCATTGTATCGTGCATAACTGCCATACAAAACGGGATAAAGTCCGTGTTTGTTCGGCCCTATTTTTCGCGCAGGAAACCCTAATTTTTTTAGTTCATATAAAATACGATCTGCATTGGCTTCCAAACGAAAAGCGCCTGCAACAACATGGTAGGGTAATTTTTCTTGGTGAACTGATAAGGAAACTGCGGGAAGCGTTTCAATGGGGTTGTCCAATAGAAATGTAGCGGTTGCTATTTTTTGTTGCACTTGGCTTTGTACTTTTTGTTGTACAGCCAAAGTGGCTTCTTGCACTTGTTTTTCGTAATATTGATTGCCAAAATAGCCGCCTGATCCTAAAAGTCCCGCGCCGAAAACAAAAATCGCGGCATACTTTAACCACGGTGCGCTTGTTTTTTCAGCTACCAATGGAATCACGGGTGTTTCCTCGGTGGAAATCTCTGGCGCTACGGCTTCCAAATGCACAAGAACTTCCCGTTGTACAGCGGGTGAAATTACCGCACTGAGTCCAAAAGCTTCTGTCAAATAATTGACCTGCTCTTGAGGCGTGAAGACTACATTTTTATCGGCCGTATAGCGAAGTTCACCAATATTACGCAACGCGATAGTTCCCACTTCTTGAAGACGCATTTTCCATTCGTGCACGGCATGTTCAATTCCGGTTACAGCCACCTCGTAGGGAATTTTCTCTGTTTGCGCAATATGATTTGCCAACAGGCCATCGTTGTTTTTTAAATACGCATTAAAGGAAATTACTTTTTTGGGCGGAAAAAAGGTTTGAGCGGCCCCATGCCACTGAGCGGACTGGGTTTCCGTAAGAAAGGCACCCAATCCCGGCACCGTAACACATTGGTAACGGTACAGCAATTGCGCGATATATGGTTCAATCTTCATAAAGGCAAATTTAAAGAATTCGAGACGCTAACAAAATTTTATCAACAAACTTTGTTAACATTTTTCAAATCCTTTTTATACTTTTGCCTTTCAAATTTAATTTATGCGCCATACAGATTTAATTGCCACCTTGGCCTTACTACAGGTCGACGGAATCGGTTCCGTTTTAGCCAAAAAACTCATTAAACGTTTCGGTTCGGCTGCCGAAGTTTTTCATGCAAAACCACGTCACATTGCCGCCATAGAAGGACTTAGTTCTCAAGTAGCGCGCCAGTTTAAGCGTCCAGATTTGTTTGTAAAAGCCGAAAATGAGTTTCTTTTTTTGGAACAAAAAGGCTATACGGCGCATTATTTTATGGCGTCGGATTATCCCGAACGTCTCAAGCATTGTTACGATGGTCCTGTCTTGTTGTTTGGATCAGGTCAGATGGATTTGAATCCCCAACGCATGATTAGCATCGTGGGAACCCGAGAAATTACGCCGTATGGTGTTGATTTTACCCGAAAATTATTGGAGGATTTGGCTCCACTTAACCCCGTTATTGTCAGTGGCTTTGCCTATGGTGTGGATATTGTGGCTCATCGAACGGCTATGGAGTTGGGGCTTCAAACGATTGGTGTACTGGCGCATGGACTCAATCAAATGTATCCCAAGCCCCACAAGAAATATCGTTCACGAATGGAAGCGTGCGGCGGATTCTTAACGGAGTTTCGCAGTGATGCCAATCCTGATCGGGAAAATTTTGTACGACGAAATCGTATCGTTGCAGGGATGTCGGAGGCCACTATTGTTATCGAAAGCGCCGAAAAAGGAGGTTCGCTAATAACTGCGCAATGGGCCAACGAATACAATCGGGAGGTGTTTGCGGTTCCGGGGCGTTGTACCGATCGATTTAGTCAAGGCTGTAACACCTTGATCAAAACCCAGCGTGCACATTTGCTCAATAGTGCCGCCGATTTAATGTACCTTTTGAACTGGGAGTTAGAAACTAAATCCAATTCGCACGGGGTTCAAAAGCAATTGTTTATTGAATTAAACTCGGAAGAGCAACAACTGTACACGATTTTACAACAACACGGCAAAATGCTTTTGGACGAATTGGCATTACACGGTCAATTTCCTGTTTCCAAAGTGTCTATGCTTTTGCTGAACATGGAACTCAAAGGCGTAGTGCGTCCTTTACCGGGCAAATGGTTTGAAGCGGTATAATTATTTTAATCCCAAATCGCCATCGAAGTTTTCCCATTCGTCCCGCGATTTCGGTTTTACCCGCAATAAATCCCACAATTGATAGCAAATGGCTTTCAGTTCAGGAATATTCTCGCGTTCAATCGCGGTTTCTCCCAATTCCACCAGTTTCATAAATTTTTGGGTATCCATATATTCGTTTTCATCCAAAAAGCGGTAGTAATAGAATGCATTGTAGTAACGTTGGTCTTGCTTCATATAAATACTGTCGTACAAATCATCTAAGGCTTTTGTTTTTTGACGAATCATGTATTTATTGTTCGATTGTAAAACTTCCTTCTCGTTACGGATAATTTTTTCAAATTCTTCTTTCTGTTTGGGCGTGGCGACATCCAAATAATTTTCTAAAGCCTCTCGAGTGTTTTGGTATTCTTCGATTTCTTGTAAAACATGTTTGTGACGCACCAAATCATCATAGGCTTGAATGGTCAACCGTTTCATTTCATCGAGTTGGTATTTCCGATCGGTCGATTGGTCAAAGGCTCCCTCTAGCGCTTCTTGGTGTAGCACTATGAGATGATCTTTGATGCGTTTGAGTTGCGCCAAATAGGTAAAGTTTTCCTCGTCTTCGGAGTCGTTCATTTCAGCCTCAATTTCTTGTATCACCGCATTGATTTCAAAGGCTACTTTGTCTAAAGCGACGTGCCGTTGATGCGGGTTGAACACTTCGTTGATTTCTAAATCCAAAGCGCCAATGTAAACACTAACACTCAAATCACGGGATTCAGAGATTTTGAAATGAAGTTCAATATCCATTCCTTTAATCAAATCCATGGGAAGGTTTTTACCTGTAATTTCAATGTATCCAATACTGAGGTTGCTTCCAATCATACCCCCGGCATTGCCTTCGACGATATTGATGATTAACTTTTCGTCGGAGTTTTTTAGAATATTTTTGGACGTGGTTTTGTACACGGTTTTTTTTAAGGGCAGGATGTCATTTTTCTTAAAAATCCGTTCCATAAATGTTTTTCCAGCCTCTTCATCAACTTCCAAGCAAATGTCATTGGGTAAAGGTTGCCCCATGATGTTATAGAGTCCGTTGGTGATAGCAATCGATGTATTTTGATACACTATATTTTGGTGTTCATCCAACAGATAGAGTGTAAATTGGTTGGTGGCTTTTTCCAACAACGGCACAAATTCGGTAATTTTTGAACTGGCCCGAAGCACGCCCGTGTCAAATCCGCCGTCGGCCCGAGTAAGACGATAAAAGCCCTGAAAAGGCGATTGAATCAAAACGGCAATCAGCTCCTCAGCGTCTTTGGAGTGGGGTTCAAAAACAATTTCAACAGCGGGTTCATTTTGCGGGGTTGTGCTTGGAGCTGCGGTAACTTCTTTACGCTCCAACGGTTTGGCACCAGCATAATAAGCTGCTCCGATGACCACTGCTGTCGTTGGGTCGACACCGGTATCGACAGGGATGCCACTGCGCAAACCCAATTGCTCTCGGATATACGGAATATACGTAGTGCCTCCCACCAAGATAATTCGGTTGATCGCCGAAAAAGGCATCGCATTATCTGCCAACAAGCCTTCCGTGAGTTGGTAGGATTCTTCAAATTTATCCCGCAGCACAGATTCGAATTCCACACGACTAATGTCAATATCGATGAAGGCATCCCAAACGGGAATGTCCAATTCAATCGAGGTTTGTGTTTTTATCGAAAGCTCTTTTTTGGCTTCTTCGGCTTTGAATAATACTTCAAAATAGAGTTTTTTGCAATCGGCCTCTTCACCCGAAAGCATTCTTCTCCACAGTTGGGTTTGTCCTGTTGCCTGTTCTATTTTGGGGCAAATAATTTTTTCAACCAAAAGATTATCCAAATCAACACCACCCAAAAAATTGTTGCCTTTGTGGTCCAATACTTTCAATTCCCGATGGTCGATACGTACCAAGGCGACATCAAAAGTACCGCCTCCAAAATCGTACACCAACCAATGTTGCACTTCGGTCAAATCCATCGATTGACTATTGGAATACGCCAAACAAGCAGCAATAGGTTCTTGCAATAAAACGACTTCATCAAAGCCAGCCAAGTAGCCTGCTTTTTTGGTTGCATTGGTTTGAATCGTGTCAAAGGAAGCTGGAATCGTAATGACGGCCGCTTTGGGTTGTTCGGGTTGTGTAAAGTTGACCAATTCTTTCAATACCATGGAAGAAAGATCTACGGGTGTCAGCGGTTTTTCCCAATCGGGAACCGTAAATGTACTGTCTGATCCCATTTTTCTTTTGAACGAGGCAAAGACATTTTCCGATTGGGTGAGCATCAATTCACGGGCTTTGTCGCCAATTTGAATGCGACCTTTTCGAAAGGATACCACCGAGGGCAGGGTATCTTTGAACCCTACTGGATTTTTATACAAGGTTATTTTCCCGTTTTCATACCGGGCTATGGCCGAGTTGGTTGTGCCCAAGTCGATTCCAAAATTGATATTACTCATGTTGATTTATTCTACGATTACCACCCCTTTTTGAATCAATACATACCCGTTGGCCTCTTCGCGATAGATGATGGGTTTGAGGACTTTGGTGATTTTTTTGGCCCCAGGATGCATTAAGTTGGCTTCCAGCGCTGTGTCGCGTTCATCATACGGTTGCCCCAAGGGATTTACGATTTTGTAACCCATTTCGGTGAATTCATGATGGATACGATTAAAGTTGCGCTCAAAATGGGAGAGTTGATGCTCCAGAGATTTTTTTTCGATTTCAAAAAATTGATTGATTAAGGCTTCCATAGCGTACTATTTTCAGTCAGCAAGATACAATTTATTGTTTTTTTGTCGACCATCAATTCTGATAAATCCACGATTATTCTATTTTTGCTTTACGCATTAAATTCCAGCCACAATGAATATTATTCGTTTGTATGAAAGTCTCGCTCTCGATACCGCGCAATTACGTACTATTTCGGAAAGCGACATCATTCGTATTGAAAAGCAAATCAACATCGCCAAGCGACTGGATGCGTCTATTGACGCCAATGTATCGGCCTATTTGATCGAAGCGCTTCGCCGTTATCCAGAGGCTTTTTATATACTCATACAACAGTCCGAATTGTATAATTTATGGGCGGGAACATCGTATCCTGATTCTCATTTTATTGCCGTCGAACTCCCTACAGATTTTGATGCGATACATGCTTTAATTCAGGCCTATTTGTTGGATGATTTGGCCTTGGCGATAGAGCAAAAAATGACCGAAAACAAGTTTGAAGATCTCCTAAAATTAATGGCATATCACGCTTTTTTCCCGGAGGAGCTTCAGCAACGGATTTTGCGAAAATGTACCCAAAAAATCGATTTTGCGGTGAGTCAATTTCATAATTCGCGCACCGATACCGCTCGCATTGCCTATATTAAAACCAGCAGTTTTTACCGATTTCTAAATTTTTTCACCACACATGAATTGGATGATAAAATTCGAACGCTTTTAAACATTGTCGTCGATGCGTACAACGACAAAACGCATTCTTCAGCCGACACGGTCATGGTGGCCATGGCGGCGTATAAACCCTTTGATGAGGAGCTGGAGGAAACCTTGCTAAACAATCGTGATGTTGTTTTTGGAAATCCGAACACCACTTCTCAATCGACCTCCGGGTTCAATTGGCGCGTTTTTTTTGTCATTGTTTTTATCTTATTTAAAATAGCAGTTTTATCCAATCGATGTGACAATGATTCCAGTGCGTCCCCCGTCGAATTTGAAGGGTTAACGGTAGATTCTTCGGGGGTAAAGCTCGATCGCTATTACACCCAAATGCGATTTAAAATAGACAGTTTTCAGGTGTTTTTAACCCAATTTGATCCGTCAAAAATTACGCAGGTCAAACCCAAAGATCGTTTGGTTACGGGGAGTAATCCATTTACCACCTTTTACAATGATCCTCCAATAGATAGAGAAATGAAGACCTTCCAAACCATTCGGAACAAGTCGGATTATGAAGTGATTGTGTTGGAACATATTGTGGTGTACGACAGTATAAAAATGCCGACCAAAGCGCATTACATCAAACCTTATTCCACCTTGCAACTCAACACGAGTGACCAAGCCAAACGGATTTTGAACTTTTACGCTGGACGACAGCTGGCCTCATTTCAAGACCCATCCAAGCATTATTTTATTGGCAATCATTCGGAAGTGGAATACCGATTTAGCGTCTTGGCATCCAACGCAAAAACACTCATTCAAGAGGATTGTCGTTATACAGGGACAATCGAACTCGTTGCAGAAAATGGTGTTCTTCAATTTGAAGAAAAGGGAGGAAACTCGGTAGTCCAATCGATACAAGACAAAGCGGTAATCGAATAAAAAAACCCGACGTGGGGTCGGGTTTATCAGATTATTCAAATCCAAGTTTTTGGCGAACCCGTTGCAAAACACCCTCAGCAATGGCGCTAGCTTTGCTTGCTCCTTTCGCCAAAAAGGCATCGACTTCATCCAAGTGATTCATGTAGTATTCGTAGCGCTCGCGTTCGGTTTTGAATTTTTCACAAATCAATTCAAACAAGGCTTGTTTCGCATGGCCATACCCATAATTGCCTCCTTCATAATTTTGCCGCATTTGAGCCACTTGAGCGGTATCACCCAATAATTTGTATAAGGCAAATACTTTGCAAGTATCGGGATTCTTCGGTTCTTCAAGCGGTGTACTATCGGTTTCGATACGCATGATTTGCTTGCGCAACGCTTTGTCGTCTACAAAAATGGTAATGGTATTGTCTCGAGATTTACTCATTTTATGACCGTCGGTACCCGGAATATATTGTGTTTCTTCGTTTATGGTCGCTTCGGGCAGTACAAAGGTTTCTCCCATTTGGTGGTTAAAACGCGCCGCTACATCGCGAGTGATTTCTAAATGTTGCAATTGATCTTTTCCCACCGGTACAAATTCGGCATCATACAATAAAATATCGGCGGCCATCAACATAGGATAGGTAAACAATCCAGCATTGACATCTTCCAAACGATCGGCTTTATCCTTGAACGAATGCGCCAACGTAAGGCGTTGAAAAGGGAAAAAGCAACTCAAATACCACGACAATTCTGCCGTTTGCGGCACATCGCTTTGGCGGTAAAAAATCACTTTGTCGGTATCTAATCCACACGCCAACCACACGGCTGCGGTGCTATAGGTATTAGCCCGTAAGGTTTCTCCGTCTTTGATTTGGGTGACCGAATGTAAGTCGGCGATAAATAAAAACGTTTCGTTGTCTGGTGTTTGCGACATTTCAATGGCTGGAAGTATGGCGCCCAAAAGATTGCCTAAATGAGGCGTGCCTGTACTTTGTATGCCCGTTAGAATTTTTGCCATAGTTTTTCAATTGTGTCGCAAATGTAAACTAAAATTGCTTTATTTTTGGGGCTATGCGTGCGTTTAAAATATTTTTTTGGACCCTTTATCGGATTTGGTTTTACATTCTAGTAGCGGTACCCATTTTGGTATTATTCCCGTTTTTAGTGGTCTCCATTTTAAAAGAACGTTGGTATCCCTATTTTTTTAGGTTGGCTCGTATTTGGGCAAGATGTATTCTTTTTGGTATGGGTTTTCGGTGTAAAGTTACCTTCTTACAAGAACCTGAACCCGGGAAGAGTTATATGTTTATTGCCAACCACACCTCGATGACCGATATTATGCTGATGTTGGCAACGGTTCGCAACCCTTTTGTTTTTGTGGGTAAAAAAGAGTTGGCGAAGATTCCTTTGTTTGGCTTTTTTTACAAGCGAACCAGTATTTTGGTCGATCGCGGCAATCAAAAGAGTCGGATGGCCGTGTACGAACGCGCTCAACGCCGTTTGAACATGGGTTTGAGTATTTGTATTTTTCCTGAAGGCGGTGTCCCCGATGAAAGGGTGCTATTGGACGAATTTAAAGACGGCGCTTTCCGCTTGGCTATTGAACACCAAATTCCGATTGTTCCGATTACATTTTTTGACAATAAAGAGCGTTTTTCCTATACCTTTTTTAGTGGTAGCCCCGGTAAAATGCGGGTAAAAATCCATCCTTTTATAGAAACAAAAGGGCTGCCTTTAGAGGCAAAAAAAGAGCTCAAAGATCGGGCTAGACAAATCATTTTAACAGATTTGCAAGCCCATCAGTAGGGCGTTCCCCCTCCATACTTCCGGGGTCAGGCTTTCCGTTGCAATCCGGCACCTCCGTAAACTACGGCGCCGGGATTTCCACTACAATCCTTAACGCAAACAAAAAGAGTATCCGGCCGAGACACTCTTTTTTGTTACCCTCCGGAGAGGAGTAACACCACTTAACTAAATTAATAACTACGATGCCCTTAGAAGGTATACATCACACCTGTATACAATCCCATGAGGTACGGTCTGAAATTTCCAGCATCACTACGGTAGGGATTAAATTGGTATTTGAATGTGGGTTCAATCCGCGCTTGCCAATTTTTGAAAAAACGATAGTGCATGCCCAAACCTAAGTTTCCACTAAAATGAACTGGGTTGAGGTTGGTCGCTTCTCCAATGAGTAGATTAAGCGTATTGGATTGTAAATAGACTTCGTTTTGATTCAAAACAAACGTACTCATACCGCCTAATACTTGCAAACCCCATTTTTTGGATCCAAATTGGTAAGCCAATTCCACTGGGATTTCCAAATAGCCAGTGCGTTGCACTATCGATCCTTCAAACATTTCCATCATTCGGTTGTAGGGGCGAACGTTGTTGAGACTTTCAATTACAATGTTGGAGCCTACAGCATTTAATGATATGTTTTGAATTCTACTGCTTACTTCTGGGCGCATGTAATACATAATACCATCGGTTTCATAGCCTAAACGAACCATGTTGACTCCCGATCGAAGGGTGAGTTTATCGTTTAAGGCATAGCCAACACCCACACCATAACTGAAATTCTCCGCGGTGTAACGCTTTTCATTTTCCGTTAAGGATGGATCTAAAGGAGAGCCTTGCGACAACGAACTGAAGTAAATAGGGGCGAGCTGTGTACCAACTAGCCACCTATTTAAATTCGGTTCGGAAAAGGTTTTCTTTTCTTTTTCATGTAGCAATTCTTCCAACGCATTTTTAGATTTTTCGGCAACAGCAGTACTGTCTTTGGCCGTATGTAAAGGGGTATTGGAAACAATGGGTGAGGATATGACAGGGTTGGTCACGGGGTTGGTTGTGTCGGGAAGCAATGTCTTCTCAGTATTCAATGCCAATCGTTCAGATCCAGAAGTGGGAACCGCTTGAGGAAGTTGTTTCTCTTCAGGGATAACTGTACCGTTGTTATTGTCCGGTTGAATGGCATTGCGGGTCCCTACAGCGTCTTGCGGGCTTACCAACGGGGTATTTACTTGCCCATTAAAACTTTTGTTTTTCCGTTCTTTTTTTGGAGACAAAGCAACCGCTTCATTGGTAGTATATCCCTTGCTATTTACTGGAGCAGAAGGAGAGACATCAGTAGAATAGGCGGATTTTGTTGCTGTATTCGGCAGGGTAGCTACCGCCTCGTTGTCTCTTGAACTTTTCGAAGCAGTCGAGCCATTGGGTACAGCGGGTGAAGGAGCGTTCCCTTTTCCGGGTACGTTAACAACGGTTGGGTTCGTTTCGGGAGAACGGGGAGTTACGGTTTCCCAAAACGGGACACGGAGAAAGAGTCCGACCAAAAAGGCCGCAGCGACACCGCTATAGAACCACCAAATGGGAATAACGCGTCGTTTCTTTTTCTCCTGTAGTTTATCTTTGATGTTCAACCACAACGCTTCGTCGGGCTGCACCTCGAAGTCCTCGAGGGACTCTTGAAATCGCTTTTTGAATTCGTGTGGATGTTTCATTGTAGTTTGGGCATTTTTGAACTTCCGGTATGGAGTTCGATTTTTTGTTTTAAAATTAATTTCGCTCGGGATAAATTGGATTTGGAAGTACCAACCGTAATTCCGAGCGCATCAGCAATTTCTTGGTGACTGTACTCTTCAAACACATACAGGTTAAAAACCAGTCGATAGCGTTCGGGGAGTTCTTGCACGATACGAAATAAAAACTCGGGCGGGATACCCTCATCAATTTCTACTTCGACTTCGTCGGGGATATTTTCATCTACTACATTTAAGTAGTTTTTTTTTCGAAATTGTTGCAACAAGTAGTTTACAAAAACCCGGTGCAACCATCCGTCAAAGGAACCTTTAAATTCGTACTGTGCAATTTTATCAAAGACCAACAAAAACCCTTCCTGAAAATAGTCTTGGGCCTCATCACGATTGGGAACATACTTCAAACAAACCGCAAACATTTTACCCGCATACTGCCGGTACAAATGTTCTTGGGCTTGAATGTCTTTTTTTTGACATCCTTGTATGATTTGTTCTAAATCCAACCAGCTTCATTTTAATGATCCACTACAGCATCAAATTCTACATACTGATCTACACCTTGTGCATCTTCGCCCAACCAAAATTTAAAGTGATAGGTACCCAAAGTGGTCGGTCTAAATCGCAATGTAGCCGTGTACAATTCTTCATCTATGGGACACGTATTGTTTCCGCTTTTTAGACTTTCAATAGCAACCACTCGGTCAAAATCATGGGATTCGTAGTAAAATTTACGGAAAACATGACATTGACTGGGTAACTTAAATTTCACCGGAATTTCTGTGATGCTGTCTTTAGCATATTGATTCGGATTGGTTACTTCTGTAATGGCTGAAACCTGAATGTAGATGGGTTCATCTTCTGAAAGGTCGCAACCGGTAAACACCAATCCAACAAGGAATACTACGGTTAATAGAAATTTTTTAATCATGGATATTACTTTTTTATTAGGATGCACTGACATTAAAAAGGTTGCGTGAAGATCAAAAAAAATCCCGATTTTTTCAAACCGGGACTCTTAGGCCAAATTAATTGGCTTGTTCTTTTATAAGGTCTTTGATTTTTTGTTCCAATTCATCGGCCAATTCGGGATTGTCTTTGATCAACAATTTCACCGCATCGCGACCTTGTCCCAACTTGGTGTCACCGTAACTAAACCAAGACCCTGATTTTTTGATGATTTCAAACTCGACGGCTAAATCTAAGATTTCACCCGTTTTGGAAACGCCCTCGCCGTACATAATGTCAAACTCAGCGGTTTTGAACGGGGGAGCTACTTTGTTTTTTACCACTTTTACTTTGGTGCGGTTCCCCAACACATTTTCTCCATCTTTAATTTGCGATGAACGACGGATGTCCAAACGCACCGAAGCATAAAACTTCAAGGCATTTCCTCCCGTTGTCGTTTCGGGATTTCCAAACATCACTCCGATTTTTTCGCGCAACTGGTTGATGAAGAATACGGTACAATGGGTTTTGCTGATGGTTGCTGTTAACTTTCGCAAGGCTTGCGACATCAAACGGGCATGTAATCCCATCTTGGAATCGCCCATTTCTCCTTCGATTTCACTTTTTGGAGTCAAGGCTGCGACCGAGTCGATCACCACGATGTCAATGGCTCCAGAACGAATTAAGTTCTCGGCTATTTCCAACGCTTGTTCCCCGTTATCAGGTTGTGAAATAATCAGGTTTTCAATATCTACACCCAATTTGGCCGCGTAATGACGGTCAAAAGCATGTTCCGCATCAATGAACGCTGCAATGCCCCCTGCTTTTTGTGCTTCGGCAATGGCATGGAGGGTCAAGGTCGTTTTACCCGACGACTCTGGCCCATAGATTTCAATAATACGACCCTTTGGATACCCATTCACCCCTAAGGCAAGGTCCAATCCCAACGAACCAGATGGAATCACTTCGACTTCTTCCACCGCTTTGTCTCCCATCTTCATTACGGTACCTTTACCGTAGGTCTTGTCCAGCTTGTCTAACGTCAGCTGTAACGCTTTCAATTTTGCTTCTTTTTCTGAACTCATTTTACATAAAAATTAAAGGCTGTTAAAGCCGTAAAAGTAACTATTTTTTTCAGGACTAAATTAGTTTTCTCAAAAGTAGTTTTAAACAATGAGAAGCCGTACTTTTACAGTCAATTTTTTTTCACATGGAAAAACTGATTTCGTATCCCATCTCTGTTGTCTATTACCTTTGTTTTGGACTAACTTTGGTGATTTTCCATCCGATACAGTGGATTTGCTTTAACGTTTTTGGCTATCAAGCGCATAAAAAAAGTGTCGATTATTTAAATTGGCTTTTGATTGGTTGCACCCGAATTTTAGGCACGCGTTGGACGTTTTATAACCGAACTCAAATTCCCCAAAATGCTCCCATTATTTTCGTGGTGAACCATCAAAGTTTGTTTGATATTATTGGAATTATTTGGTACCTACGTGCCCATCATGCCAAGTTTGTCAGTAAAAAGGAACTCGGAAAAGGCATTCCCTCGGTTTCCTACAATTTACGCCATGGCGGTTCCGCTTTAATTGACCGTAAAGATCCAAAACAAGCCTTACCTACGATCAAAGGGTTGAGCGAATATATTGAAAAGCACCACCGATCCGCCGTTATTTTTCCCGAAGGAACGCGCAGCAAAACGGGTGCACCCAAACCATTTTCAGAAAATGGCCTGAAAATACTATGCAAATTTGCTCCCAACGCGTATGTAGTTCCTATTACGATTAATAATTCTTGGAAAATGACCAAGTTTGGAGCGTTCCCCATGGGGTTGGGCAACCATTTGAAGTTTATCATTCATGAACCTTTAGCCGTAAGTGAGTTCGACTTTCCAGCTTTATTTGAGAAAACACAACAAGCCGTTACCGGTTCAATCCATAACTCATAATTTACAATTACCTATAATGTCTATTAAAAACATCCGATTGGAAGTGATGCAATTCCTTGAAAAAAGCATCGATAGCTTTGTTGACGAATACCTCGTTCCCGTTGAAAAAATTTGGCAACCTACTGATATGTTGCCTGATTCTCAGAAAGAGAATTTTATCGAAGAAGTGCGCGAATTGCGTGAAATTGCTAATGACTTACCCTATGATTTCTGGGTCGTGATGGTAGGCGATACCATAACTGAAGAAGCGTTACCCACCTATGAATCCTGGTTAATGGAAGTAGAAGGCGTCGACAATGAAGGTCGCAACGGCTGGTCGAAATGGGTGCGGCATTGGACCGGTGAAGAAAACCGTCATGGGGATGCTTTGAATAAATATTTATACCTGTCGGGCCGTGTCAATATGCGAGAAGTAGAAATTACAACGCAACATTTGATCAATGACGGTTTTGATATCGGCACTGGAAAAGACCCGTACAAAAACTTTGTATATACCAGCTTTCAAGAATTGGCCACCTATATTTCGCACAACCGTGTGTCACAATTGGCCAAAGAATTTGGAGATAAAAAGTTGTCGCGTTTGTGTAAAATGGTCGCTGGGGATGAAATGCGTCACCATTTGGCGTATAGCGAATTTGTAAATCGTATTTTTAAAGTAGATCCTAGCGAAATGATGTTGGCGTTTCAATATATGATGAAACAAAAAATTACCATGCCTGCCCATTTTTTGCGTGAATCGGGAGAGAAAATTAGTTCTGCTTTTGAGGAGTTTTCAAATTCAGCACAGAAAATAGGGGTTTATACAGCCAACGATTACGTGGATATTCTTCGCAAATTAACTGACACTTGGGAAATTGACAAGATTTCAAGTTTGACCGATGAAGCGGAACGCGCTCGTGATTATTTGATGAAATTACCCGATCGTATGGCACGGATTTCCGATCGTTTGGTCTTGCCAGAAGAAACCAAAAAATTCAAGTGGGTACAACCAGCTTTAACAATTTAAAATGGGGATTGTTGATGCGACTGTTGTTTTTGTAAAACAACAGCTGGAAGGTGCCGAAGCGGGGCATGATTGGTTTCATATTGAACGGGTTTATCGAAATGCCCTTCATATCGCCGATCAAGAACAGTGCAACCGAGAGGTGGTGCAATTGGCCGCCTTATTGCATGACATTGCCGATAGTAAGTTCCACGGGGGCGATGAAACCATTGGACCCAAAACGGCTCGTGCTTTTTTAGAAAGTCAATACGTTGAAGAGGCAACGATAGATCACGTCGTGAAAATCATCGAAAATATTTCGTTTAAAGGCGGAAATACAGCACGTACGTTCTCTTCGTTAGAACTCGATATTGTGCAAGATGCCGACCGTTTGGATGCCATTGGCGCGATTGGAATAGCTCGAACGTTTGCCTATGGCGGTTTCAAAAATCGACCCTTGTATGATCCCGCTATTGCGCCCAACATGCACATGACCAAGGAAGAATACAAGGCTAGCAACGCTCCTACGCTTAATCATTTTTATGAAAAACTCCTCTTGTTGAAAGACCGAATGAATACTTCTAAAGGAAAAAAATTGGCCGAGGACCGTCATCGTTTTATGGAAGTTTTTTTAGCCCAATTCTATGCCGAATGGGACGGGGAAAAATAAAAAAGAGAACCGATGAGGTTCTCTTTTTATTTGTTTAAGGGATTCGGGTCAACACCGAGAGGTAAGGAACTCCCCCAATATCAAATCGTACTTTTAATGTAGTCGCATTGAGTAGTAGGATTTCCCCTGTTACCGAGCTGTTGTCGGCATACGTGATGGTAAAGGTATTGTTGTTTTTGGTCCAAACGCCAATATCAATTGTTTCCTCACAATCCAAATCATAATAATGATCCCGAAGCGCTCCATTAGCAGCAATTTCTGAAAAATCTTTCACACAACCCGGAGAATGCTCATAGGGTTCTAAAATTTCTTGATTGTTAACGATACTTCCTTCTTGGGTAAATTGCCATTTACCCACAATAGATGGTGCTTGGGCTTCATCATTGTCATTTTTACTACAACTTAAAACGGTAAATGCCAAAAAGGCAATGCATAGAATTTTTTTCATGTATTTGAGATTAGGTATTATTTTCCAGGGAAAGTTGCTTTACGTTTTTCTAAAAAAGCCGTAGTACCCTCTTTAAAATCTTCGGTTCCAAAACATTTTCCAAACGACTTGATTTCGGTTTTGAATCCCTCTTTGGTATCTATCAACCCTGCATTAACCGCTTTGATGGCATAACTAATGGCTACGGGTGAATTTTTGGCAATTTTAATAGCGATTTCTTGGGTAAACTCGAGTAAGGAAGCCTGTGGCACTACATGGTTAACGAGACCATAATTTTTGGCGGTTTCGGCATCAATCATGCCCGCCGTCATAATCATTTCCATGGCGCGCCCTTTTCCAACCAACTGTGGTAAACGTTGCGTACCTCCATAACCTGGAATAACGCCTAAGGTCACTTCGGGTAAGCCCATTTTGGCATTGTCTGAAGCTATTCGAAAATGACAAGACATCGCCAATTCCAAGCCGCCACCCAAAGCAAAACCATTGACTGCTGCAATGACGGGCGTTTTCATGTTTTCGACAAAATCAAATAGGATTTCTTGCCCTAAAGCAGCCAATTGCGCGCCTTCTTCAATAGAGAAATGCGCAAATTCTGAGATATCAGCTCCTGCAACAAAGGCTTTTTCACCCGATCCAGTCAAAATAATCGCTTTGATCGTCGCTTCGGCATCCAATTGTGCTAATGCATCGTGCAATTCTTGAATCGTTGCTTTGTTCAATGCATTGAGTTTGCTCGGACGATTGATGGTGATGGTGGCCAAATGACCTTCGGTGGCTACGAGAATATTTTCAAATGTCATAGGTATATTTTTTAAGGATTTATGCGCGGTAATGTTACTTTAAACGTAGTGCCTTTATGGGATTCGGACTCAAAAGTAATGGTTCCTTTATAATTTTCAATAATATTTTTAATAATCCCCAACCCGAGTCCCATACCGCTCGTTTTGGTGGTGAATTTAGGTTCAAAGATTCGCTCTTGATAATCAGGGTCAATTCCAATCCCGTTGTCTTTAACCAAAATAACCACCCCTTCCCAGTTTTGATAAACACTAACTTGAATTCGCTTTTCCTCTTGAATTTCTGGAATGGCTTGAATGGCATTTTTGACCAAATTAGTAATGATACGAATGAGTTGCGTGCGATCCATGACCGTGATGATTTCTGATTCGGCAGATCGAAACTCAATGAAATCTTCATTAAAAATATCTAAGGAGAATTCTACAACTTCAACTACATTGAGTGTTTCATTTTGCTGTGCAGGCATCGAGGCAAAGTTAGAAAACGCGGAAGCCACTGCCGTCATCGTATCGATTTGCTGGATTAAGGTTTTGGTGTAATCGTTGAGTTTTTGTCTTAAATTCGGATCGTTTTCATCAAATTTTCGTTGAAAACTTTGAACGGTTAAGCGCATGGGAGTCAACGGATTTTTGATTTCATGAGCGACTTGTTTCGCCATTTCGCGCCAAGCTTGTTCCCGTTCCGATTGCGCCAACATCGAAGCACTCTCTTCCAGTTTATCTACCATCGCATTGTACGCTTTAATCAAGGAGTTGATCTCACGACTGTTGTCTTCAATCATGATTTTTTCATTTTTTTGATTCAAACTCGTTTCATTGATTTTGTCGGAAATCGTTTTTAGCGATTGGGTAATGTAAGAGGAAAGGAAATACGCCAAGGCAAAGGCGATAATTAGCATAAAAAAATACACCTGACTCAACCGCACCAAGAAATTCTGGATTTCATTCTCGTAAATACTGTCGTCTTCAACATAGGGAAGATTAAGGATTCCAAGCGGTTTAAATCGATCGTCTTTGATTTGGGTAAACGAAGAACGAATTTTCAACCCATCCATATTTTTGATGTCGACATACCGTTTCTCAATCGAGGATTGTACGAGTTTGAGTATGTATTTTGGAATGGGAGGCGAAATGCTATCGACTGCAAAGGAAGCTTTGGACGATTTCAACAAATTTCCTTTTAAACTGTAAATATTAATTTCGACACTGTGAATATCGGAGAGTTCGTGAATTTTATCCTTAAAAATCAACGGTAAATTTTTCTCCGTTAACGGGTAAGTGGTATTGGATAAAATGTAATTGATGTGCTCCCGAACCGCATCTTCCTTGCGCTCCAAACGCTCTTGATGGTAATTTCGCGCTTCACTTTTGAACTGAAACAACGAAATCGACGCCATTAATATCGATGCAATCAAAATCAATACAATCATCGCCAGGAAAATCCGGATACGAAGGGAGAGCATGGATATTTTGAAGGTTAACATCAGTGTTCAGTGTTCAGTGTTCAGTGTTCAGTGTTCAGTGTTCAGTGTTCAGTGTTCAGTGTTCAGTGTTCAGTGTTCAGTGTTCAGTGTTCAGTGT
>CANHRI010000015.1 GCA_947463515.1 Flavobacteriaceae bacterium | reverse complement strand
GTTGAAAAGTGGATCGGACAATCCGACAGTTGGTTTGTCAATACATACTGGTAGCATCAAGCCTTGTTTAAAATGAAAACGAATTAGAGGACTTTGAAGTTTTAAATAAAGATGAAAAAACCGCACAATCAAAGCAAGGCACGGATTGAAAATCCGCGCTATCGGGTCATTTCGACGTTAGGAGAAATCGCACCCCAATCTTCATGCGCTAGTTCAGAAAAAGGTTTCGTTCCCGGTGATTATTGATTTTTGCTGTTACGTGAAATCTATAATCAGCTCTAGCAACAATTCAGGCTAATTCCAGTTTCTATTCGTACTTTTGCCCAAAATTCATCCTTATGCATTTCATCTCTGAAGATCTGGAGCACTATGTGGAGCAACATTCGCAAGACGAACCCGAATTGTTGGTGCAACTCTTTCGCGAAACGCACCAAAAGGTATTGCAACCGCGCATGCTCAGTGGACATTTACAAGGTCGGGTGTTGAGTATGCTATCGAAAATCATTCGCCCCAAACACATTCTCGAAGTTGGAACGTATACGGGATATGCTGCCCTTTGTTTGGCTGAAGGGTTGGCCCCCGAAGGAACGCTCGACACTATCGACATCAAAGAAGAATTGGTAGGCATCCAACAAAAATATTTCGCCCTTTCGCCTTGGAAAAATCAAATCACGGCGCACTTGGGAGATGCCCTTGAAGTAATTCCGACGCTGCATAAAAAATTTGACTTGGTCTTTATCGATGCGGATAAAGAAAACTACATCGCCTATTTTCACCTCATCGTACCCATGATGAATCCGGGCGGCATTATCTTATCGGATAATGTACTGTGGAGCGGAAAAGTCTTGGAGGAATTGGATCCGCGGGATACCAGTACGAAAGTGCTTTTGGAATACAATACCCTTTTGAAAAACGATGCGCGTGTGGAAACTGTGTTGCTGCCCATCCGCGATGGATTGACGGTAAGTCGGGTACTCTAATTATTGTTTTAAAACGTACTTGCGAAACAAGCGGTACGTACCATAGCCATAAACCGCGCCAAAAAAGTATCCGGTCAAAATATCACCAGGGTAATGCAAACCCAAGTAAATGCGACTGTAGGCAAAAATCAAAGGAAAGAGGAACAACAAGGCGGCATACTTGTAATAGGGCCGCAACAGCGCAAAAATCACTACCGTCGTGGCCATCGAATTGGTGGCATGTCCCGAGTAAAAACTAAACGAGTTGCTGTGTTTCACTACGCGAATCAACCCTTCGAGCGCTGGCTCATTGCAAGGCCGTAAGCGCATGAAATAATTTTTAAAGGCATTGGCGGATTGATCGGTAACTACCAACAAAACTGCCATAAAGAGCAACAGGTAAAGAAACGAAATACGACCCAATTTGCGGTATACCACATAAAAAACCACGATAAAAAAGGGAGTCCAGTGGAGTTGCTTGGTCAGAAACAACCAATACGCATCAAAGGGTTCTGACCCCAAATTGTTAAGCCAAACAAACAGTTGTTGGTCCCAAGAAATCAATCGTGCTAGCATTAGCGTTTCCTTTTAATCGGCCCCGTAAGTGATTCGATATCTTCTTCAATCGCTTTGACAGGATTTAAAGGATCTTCGAGCAACGCATTTTCATTCAAATCAATTATTCCGCCGGGGGCCACACTTTCCTTTACCTCATCAACTTCACGGGTAAACGAGTCGGTCAACGCGCTCATGGACTTGGTGAGGTCTTCGGTTTGGGCGCTTTTCTGAATTTCGTATTTGATTTCGTTGGTCGTACTCTTCAAATTGGCCATAAACTTCCCAAAAGTGCGCGCAAATTCGGGAATCTTATCGGTTCCAAAGAGCATCAAGGCGATGAAAATGATAAAGAGTAATTCTCCTCCCCCAATTCCAAACATAAGTCCTACATTTTTAACGACCCAAAGGTACGAAGTTCTTTAATCAAATTTGGATTTCTCCGCTTGTTTTGGCCACACATTGTTTTGGGTGTCAATGTCGGCGGTTTCTTCTTTCGGGTCCACCGTAATCTTTGTAATGGCTTTGTGGGTTGCAAACGTACGGCTCACTTCTTTGTCGTTCATACGCCAAATTTGTGCTGGAAAACGATGCATTTCGGTTGTACCGTCTTCAAAAGTAAGTTCGACCAACAACGGCATCACCAATCCACCGGGCTTGTCAAAAGTAACTTGGTAAAAATACTTCGGCGACTTTAAGGCGGCGCGTTCTTCGGCGGTAAACCGTTCGTTGAGATAGGTATCTAAGGCTTGGTACTCTTTAATCACAAAAGGCTTGTTGAGTTCGGGTTTGTAATCGGCTGAACCTTCTTCGATCATATATACCATCGGCCCCACAGGCGCATTGCGACGACGACGGTTTTTGAGAAACTCTTCCACTTCTTTGGAAGGTTCGTTGCTCACAAAATATTTTTTCACTTCTTTGACCCCAATATCATTGTAATCGGTCGTAAAGAACCAACCCCGCCAGAACCAGTCCAAATCAACCGCTGAGGCATCTTCCATGGTGCGGAAAAAATCTTCAGGCGTAGGGTGTTTGAATTTCCAACGATTGGCGTACACTTTAAACGCATAATCAAACAACTCCCGGCCCATAATGGTTTCGCGTAAAATATTCAATCCACAAGCGGGTTTACCATACGCATTGTTTCCAAATTGACGGATGCTTTCGGAATTGGACATAATCGGCTCGAGGTTCTTTTGGTCGCCACTCATATACGGCACAATATTCTTGGCAGGACCTCGGGTCGCGGGAAACTTTGGATCCCATTCCATCAAGGCCATGTATTCCATAAACGAATTTAACCCTTCGTCCATCCAAGTCCATTGGCGCTCATCCGAATTTACAATCATAGGGAAATAGTTGTGCCCCACCTCATGAACGATAACAGAAATCATTCCGTTTTTCACGCGATCGGTATACTTCCCATCTGGATCGGGTCGCCCCCAATTCCAACAAATCATCGGATACTCCATTCCTTGGTCTTGGGCATGCACCGAAATGGCTTTGGGATAAGGATAATCAAACGTGTGGGCCGAATAACTTTTTAAAGTGTGGGCCACTACGCGTGTAGAATACTCACCCCATAATGGATTTCCTTCCTTTGGATACAGGGAAATAGCCATGGCTGTCTTACCCGCCAATTGCACCGCCATAGCGTCGTAAATGAATTTTCGGGAGGTCGAAAAAGCAAAGTCGCGTACGTTCAACGCTTTAAACTTCCAGGTTTTTTTGGCGTCAGAAAACCCTTTTTCTGCAGCGATCGCTTCGTCTTGCGTGACTACAATTACGGGTTTGTCAAACGTTTTTTCGGCCAAGGCATAGCGCTCGAGTTGGGCTTTGGTAAACACTTCTTTGCGGTTGAGTAAGTCGCCCGTCGCTTCGAGAATATGATCGGCAGGGACCGTAATTTCTACGTCAAAATTCCCGAAAGGCAATGTAAATTCACCCGATCCCCAGAATTGCTGGTTTTGCCACCCTTCTACATCATTGTACACCGCCATGCGTGGGTAAAACTGAGCGATGATATACACATTATTTCCATCGGCATCAAAATGTTCGTACCCCGAGCGGCCCCCGTCAAGCAAATAGTTGTTTACATTGTACCACCACTTGAGGTGAAGTTCCACTTTTTCGCCTTTGGCTAAAGGTTTGGGCAATTCCACACGCATCATCGTTTGATTGATGGTATAGGGCATCGGATTCCCTTTGGCGTCGTTAACATATTCGATGCGAAATCCTCCGTCAAAACGCTCTTCCAAGTATTTACGAGAAAATTGCTTCACACCCATTGCAGGTTCCGTACGATCGCCATTTTGCAAGGGAGACAACGAGATACGCGACTGCTGATTTTGGTCGAGTTGCAACCAAAGGTAGTCGAGGGCCTCACGGGCGTTGTTGGTATACGTGATGGTTTCCGTACCATATACTTTTTGAGTACGGTCGTCCAATTCCACTTTAATTTTGTAATCGGCTTGCTGCTGATAATATTCTGGACCCGGTGCCCCAGAAGCGGTACGATACATATTGGGTGTTGCCAATAAATCATACATCTGTTTGAATTTATCTGGATTTCGATAATTCGGATCAGGTAGGGGTTTATCTTGTCCCCAAGCCATAAAAGTGATACAAGAAGCGAGTCCGAAAAAGGTAATTAATGATTTACGCATAGCTATATTTTTTAGCGCCCTAAAAATACTTTTTTTTGCGAGGTTAATCGCAATAGGGCGAATTATTTTAACATTCCTTTGGAGTTATCTCCGGTCAGTACTATCGTTTGCTTGGTGCTGTTGTATTGAAAGTGCATCATGTTTTGTTGATCCTCAAAAAGCTCGGTAAACACCGTATTCTCGACTTCCATAGGCGTTGCTTTCGGAACGTCGGGAATAGAGAAATAGCACACATATACATTGCCATCCAAGGCTTTGCTTTTGAATTGCAACGTCTTGGGTTGCCCTCCAATGGTGAGTCGCAAATGGGCTGCAAAATACTTTTTCATATCGGCGATATCGGCTTCCGTCTCTTGATCGGAGGCAAGATGGTGACGCGTTTTGTATTTTTTATCCAAAGCGGTATTTAGGTCGTCGGCAAATACGCGCGCCGTAATTTCGATACGTTTTTTGGTCGCATTGTGGTCCACCTGAAAGATGGCTACATAAAATTTATGGACGGAAAATCCAGTAGTTAAAATCCACAACCCTAAACATCCCAAAAGCAAGCGCTTACTCATTTTCTTTGGTTTTTAAAAATTCAACGACCACCTGCGCTAATTTGAATTGCAGACGGGTTACATTATTCGTTTTCAACAAATCGCGCACTTCGGCATTTTCGACTGCATAATATTGAAACGCTTTGATTCGATCGGGTGGCAAACGAAGTTTATCTGTAAAATAAACCGAATCCAATTGAACTTCCATCGCTTCTAGTGCAAACTCCCGACGTTCGACTTCGAGTTCTTTTTCCAATCGTTTGGTACGCCCAGAAATGGCATTGATGAGGGGGTCTATAGGCATTCCTCCTAGGGGAATCAGTAAAAATTGCCAAGGGCTAAAACGTCCTGCGGTTTCCAAACGACGTTCAGCGGGGGTGAATTTTTTGGGTTTGTAATCGATAATCCCCATTTTTTGCGCATCCAAATGAATGATATTGACTTCATCCAATTGGTAAACTGCAGTTTTTAATTTGACCATCACGCGTCCTTGTTGTTGGTGAATAGGTTCGATACGCAGGTAAAAATCTTCATATCCTACGGCACTAAACTTTAAGGCCTCTTGCTGTTGCACGGGAATGCTAAATTTTCCTTGCGCATCGGTAACGACAGTCACTTGCGATACCATGTTGGTCACATTGATGTTGGACAATTCGTTACGCATTTCCGAGAGCACAATACCTTCCAAACGAAAGGGTTTGGGTTGCGCTTGAAGCAGAGTTGCCGTAAATAAGAGTAAAATCCAGACGTATCGCATGGGGTAAAAATACCGAAATTTCAAAGGGCTTCGGTGGTACTATGCGTCTAAATTTTTATTAATTGTTACCTTTGTCGCTTACGAAATGTTGCTTACTCATGAAAAAAATGGTGATTGCTAGCACTTCCACGTTACATGGAGGGGCATACTTAGACTACCTTCTCCCCCGCTTGTCGACGCATTTTGAAGGAGTCAAAACCTTGGTATTTATTCCTTTTGCACGACCCGGTGGAATAACACATGACGCTTACACGGCCAAGGTGCGAGAGGCTTTCGCCAAAATAGGCATTGAGGTTGTTGGATTACATACGTTTGCCAATCCGAAACAAGCTTTGTTGGAGGCCGAGGCCCTTTTCACTGGGGGCGGCAATACCTTTCAATTGGTTTCGCAATTGTATGCCTTAAACTTGTGGGCGAGTTTGCGCGAGGCACTCGAACACGGGACACCTTATTTAGGGTGCAGTGCTGGTAGTAACATCACGGGGATTTCAATGCAAACGACCAACGACATGCCGATTGTGTATCCGCCTTCGTTTGAAACGTTGGGTGCAATCCCGTTTAACCTGAATCCGCATTATTTGGATCCTGACCCTGGTAGCACCCACATGGGCGAAACGCGAGAAACCCGAATTCAGGAATTTCATGTATATAATTCAATCCCTGTTTTGGGCTTACGCGAAGGAAGTTGGTTGGAAGTGGAGGGCGATTGCATTCGGTTGATGGGACCCTTGACTGCCCGATGGTTTGTGGCCCAGGAACCCCCCGTAGAATTGGAATCGGGAACTACGTGGCCGTTGAAACACTACTGCAGAACGTAGCTTTTAAGCATAAAAAAACCTCTAGTTTCCTAGAGGTTTTTATTTTGGAGCGGAAGACGAGGCTCGAACTCGCGACAACCAGCTTGGAAGGCTGGAGCTCTACCAACTGAGCTACTTCCGCTTTTGTGGATGCAAATATAAGACGATTGTTTTTATCTGTGCAAGTTTTTTATCAAATTTTTTTACCCGATATTTATACTCTCAATTGAGCGAAAGCTAACAATTTTAGGATGAATAATTTATCCCCTTTCCCTGCTGATTTACGATGCGCTCCTGTTTCGGCCACTGCTGTGATTCCGATACGGCATGCGGTTTTGCGCCAAGGAAAACCCGTCTCTACGTGTTATTTTCAAGGAGATGATGAGGCAACTACCCAACACTGGGGGGCATTCGAAAATGGGCTTTTGATTGGTGTTGCTTCGGTGTATGCCGTAACGCGACCCTACGCTACCAACGATCGAGAATACCAGTTACGCGGCATGGCCATTTTACCAGAACACCAAGGAAAATCGATTGGAAAACGGCTATTAACAGTCCTGGAAAATGCACTAAAATCAAACGGTGTAGAACGAATTTGGTGCAATGCTCGAACCTCAGCGGCACCGTTTTACCGTCGCCTTCGTTATGTTAGCGAAGGAAGCGAATTTGAAATTCCCGAGGTAGGACCCCACTGGCGAATGGTAAAAACACTATGAGAAACGCAGGATTTTGGAGCATCGTTCTCCCTGGATTGTTTTGGTTCGGATTGATGACTAAAAATCCGAAGATGATTTCTCGCCCTGAATCTCGACAAACTACCATTGATTCTACCCATATTTTGTTTGAAAAAAATGGATTGCTCAAAGACTTTTACCGACGTACCCTGTTTACCCCTGTTTGGAGCGACAAGGCTCTACGCGACACGTTAATCATGCATATCGGGCAAGCCGAATGGGAAGGTTTACGGGCATCCGACTATGATTACACACTCCTAGCACAACGGCATGCACAGTTTGACAGCCTTCCCGATTCGCTACAAATAGACACCGAAATTCGTTTCAGTCGTAGTGCCTTGCGTTGGTTACGCCATGCATCGGATGGAAAACTCAATCCGAATTTACTTTATGAGGATTGGGACTTGAAGCGCACGCCGACGCCGGTGGCACAAATGCTTTATGAGGGATTACAGAACCAACAGCTTTCGGCTTTGCTGACGAACTGTCATCCCAAACATCCCGTGTATCAAAAGCTGAAACGCGCGCTTCGACTGCTGAAAACCTACCCCGATAAATTTATCGGATTGGTCAATTTGAAGGAAGTCATTAAACCCCAACAAAAGAGTAAATACATGCCCATCATCAAAAAACGATTGATGTATTGGGGAGACCTCCCTGAGAAAGACACGCTACTTACTACTACCTTTGACGCCAAAACAATAGCTGCAGTGCTTCGTTTTCAAAAAAGACATGGCTTGCGGCCCGATGGCATTATCGCGCGCGCAACGATAGATGCCCTTAATTATTCCCGAGATCAGCGAATCGAACAGATTGTGGTCAATATGGAACGATGGCGTTGGTACCCAAACGATTTGGGGGCACACTATTTACTAATCAACATTCCCGATTACACTTTGGTTGCCGTCAAAACGAACGATACCATTCAAATGCAACGCGTGGTTGTTGGACGCGACAGTCGACGGACGCCTATTCTTACCTCAAAGATCACCAACTTGAATTTGAATCCGAATTGGACTGTACCGCCCACCATTTTGAAGGAAGACATTTTTCCAGAGGCTGAAAAAAATCCCTTCTTTTTCCGAAAAAAAGGCTTACAAATTATCGACCGTAACAACCAAGAAGTTGCCCCCGAATTATGGCGCTTGGAGGATGCATATAAATACCGTTATGTACAAAACCCGGGGCGCAACAACTCGCTGGGGCTGATGAAAATTAATTTCCCCAACCGATATACGGTGTACTTACACGACACCAACCATCGGGATTATTTTTCGCTTTCATTTCGCTCATTGAGTTCGGGCTGTGTGCGTTTGGAACGTCCCCTGGAAATGGCGGCTCATTTACTCAACGATACCTTGCAATGGCCGTTACAAAAGATTAAAGACACCACCAATATTAAGCATTATCAAAAATTACGTGAGGCAAAAATAAAAGCCTTAGAAAAAAAACAAGCCCTCGTTAAAGCCAAGAATCCGAAAGCAAAACTAGCCCCGATCCAACTTCCGAAAGCCGAGTTAAAAACCATTGTGCTAAAAATCAAAGAAGACATTCGGATACACCAATTCTATTGGACCGCTTGGGAGGAAAACGGAACACTTCACTTTAGAGAGGACATATACTGTCTCGATTCCGATTTATATACTTTGCTGCGCTATAAAAGTTGATTGTTCCAAATAGGAGGTCTGTTGCGCATAAATAAAGAGACACGAACCGTTTTGAATGGTAGGAATTATTACTTGAGCATCATTTTGTGAAAGCGCGGGACACCCCTGACTTCTGCCCAAACGTTGGTGCCGTTGTATGTGTTCTGCTGAAACATAGGCGGCTCCGTGCATCACAATAGCGCGTTCGGCTGCATTATCATTAAATCCGGGTTCCATACCCTTTAACTTCATCGCCAATCCGTGTTTCCCAAAATAAGTGGCACCAGTGAGATAGAACCCAAGACTGCTTTGTTGAGACTCAGGAATGTTGGAAAATGCGGTTGGGGTAATCCAACCCGAGTTCCGGCCATGGGCAACATAGGTGTGTTGAACCACTTTAAGTTGTTGCATATCGATAACCCATAATCGCTTTTGGGTGGAAGGCAAACTAAAATCGACGACAGTGAGATACGGATTATTGATTTTTCCTAAGGCTACTAACTTTTGGTACCCTTGCTCGGCATAGGCAAAACACGTCCATGAAGGATAGGAACGCGAATGGGCCGTAAGCTTTTGAAAATGAAATTGCGCTTCCGAAAGCGAAAACGAAGGGATCTTTTTTGGGGTGGGAACCCTTGTAAAAGACACCAATAGTAGGCATAAAACCAATACAAGACCACGCATGAGGCATCAGAATTTTTAGGTTAAGTAATATTATTTGGGATTTCAAATGTAGGGAGTTGGTTTGGAACGACCAAGAAAAACAGCACAAAAAAGACGATTAAAACCTTATTTTATCGACGAAATGCATATTTATGTTAAAAAAATAAGATTTTTAACAAATAAATTGGTGAGTAATTTAAATTCCAATTACATTCGCACAGCCCGATACGATTCGGGAATATCGTTATATTTGCACACCAACCAACTGTTAATGAAGCCAAGAATCGGATTTATCTTCCTCTTTTTATTGCTTTCGGTTTACGGCCTTGCTCAGGTCCCAAAGAAAACGTTGCGCACTAAATTCTCGGATGAGAAGTTTACCATCGATGGCGTTCTTGACGAAAAAGCATGGGCAACTGCGGATACGGCTACCGATTTTGTGATGGTTGAACCCGACAATGGTAAGTTGGAAGAACCCACCCGCAAATCGGTGGTAAAAGTGGTTTACAGCAATGAAGCTTTGTATGTGGGTGCCATTATGTACGACAGTCAGCCGGAAACCATTTTACGGGAGTTAACCATACGCGATGACTTTGCGACAGCCGATCATTTTGGCGTTATTTTAAACGGATACAACGATGGTCAACAAGATTTTCGCTTTTTTGTAAGTGCAGCAGGCGTACAACAAGACTGTGTGTACACGGACGCAAGTGGAGAAGATTTTTCTTGGGATGCCATTTGGGAGAGCGATGTTAAAATCACTGATTTCGGTTGGGTAGCCGAGTTTAAAATTCCTTATGCCGCTTTGCGATTTCCTCCTAATGCGAAACAAACTTGGGGCATTAACTTTTATCGGGAAGTGAAAACTATTCGTTTTCAATATACTTGGAATTTAATCGATAATAAAATTGGCACCGAAGCCAATCAAGCAGGTATATTAGAAGGCATTGAAAACATCAAAACCCCTACGCGCCTTTTCTTTATTCCCTATTCGTCATTTTACCTCAACACCAACAACACCCAAAAAACAAATGGAGAACTCAAAGGCGGGATGGACATCAAATACGGGATTAATGATGCATTTACGCTAGATGCCATTTTGATTCCCGATTTTGGCCAAACCAAATTTGACAATGTGGTACTCAATCTGGGCCCTTTTGAACAAACGTTCAATGAAAACCGTCCATTTTTTACGGAAGGGACCGAAATGTTCAGCAAAGGCGATCTGCTTTATTCTCGACGCATTGGAGGAACACCCATTTTACAAGAAAATTTAGGCCCCGACGAAGAAGTTGTAGAGCGCCCTGTTGCCGTGAATTTGTATAATGCCATGAAAGTCTCGGGACGCACCGAAAAAGGATTGGGTGTGGGGATCTTGAATGCCTTGACACAACGTATGTTCTCGGATATCCGCAATACGGTTACGGGAGAGACACGAAAGGAATTGGTCGAACCTTTGACAAATTACAACTTAATGGTATTAGATCAACGTTTTCGCAAAAATTCATCGGTGAGTTTGATCAATACCAATGTCACCCGCGAAGGCCATTTTCGGGATGCCAATGTAACGGCGCTTTTGTTTGATTTGAACACTCGTGAAAATACTTTCAATCTGAGTGGCGATTATAAAATTAGTACCATCAAACGCCCTGAGGCACGTGATTTAACTGGATACAATACTTCCTTATTTTTTGGTGAAACCAGTGGCAACTATCGTTTTGGGATCGGTGGACAATATGTGAGTACATTTTTTGACATTAATGATTTGGGTGTCAACTTTCAAACGCATTACCATTCGTTGTATGCCAATGCGAGTTACCGTATCCTGAATCCCACCAAACGATTCAACAGCTTTAGTTTGTTCTTAAATGGATATTCTGAATTTGATAACCGTACGGGAAGGGTACAGCAATTCAATTTGCGCTACAATATGAATATTGTCGACAAGAAAAACGATTATTATGGTTTTGGCATGAGTACACGCCCGGTAAAAGTCTATGATTTTTATGAAGCGCGGACCGAATTTGACACTCGATTTTTAACGCTTCCCGAAACCTTCAATGTATTTGCCTATATTTCTACCAATTACAACCGTCCTTTTGCCATAGATTTCAACCCTTCGTTCACCTATCTCAATGAAGAGGGTCGTCGTTCGTATTATGTGCAATTGGCGCCCCGCTACCGTTTTTCCAATAAATTTTCGATGGTGTGGGATTACAGTTATAATTTTCAAAACAATAATATCGGATACATAGGGCAAAATGATGTCTTGGGCGATATTTATATGGGGCGCCGCGATGTCACCACACACACCTTGGCCATAACTGGGAAATACTCCATTAATCACAACATTACCTTTAATTTAACCACCCGCTACTATTGGTCGTATGCCTTGTACAACCGCTATTACAGTTTGAATACCGATGGTTCGTTAACCAATTTGGGCGCCAATGCCTTTGATGCCGATCAGAATTTCAATACTTGGAACTGCGACTTGAATTTCTCATGGTGGTTTGCGCCAGGAAGTCAAATCAACATCTTGTACCGCAACAATGCCTTTTTATTTGACCGCTCCGATTTTAACATCGATACCCATAGCAATTTCGGAAGAGTATTGAGCGCCAACAGTCTCGACCATATCCTGTCGGTGAGCGTTCGCTATTTTGTAGATTATAATTCGTTACGAAAAAAGTAAATTTCCTCCTTTATTTTTGAGAATATTCTATACGTTCGGACTTGATTCAGCCCACCGAATTGCCGTACCTTTGTTTAAATTTTTTTGCAATGAACACAAAAGTCATTCTCATGATATTGGACGGTTGGGGAAAATCGCCCGACCCTAAAGTTTCGGCTATCGACAATGCCCAAGTTCCTTTTATTCAAAGTTTGTACACCCGCTATGCCCATGCCGAATTGCGCACCGATGGGTTGCATGTGGGATTACCAGATGGACAAATGGGGAACTCCGAAGTGGGGCACATGAATCTCGGTGCAGGTCGCATTGTATATCAAGATTTGGCAAAAATTAATTTGGCCTTACAAAATCAAACTTTACGTAACGAGCAACCTTTGATAAACGCTTTTCAATATGCCAAAACCCATGGGAAAAAAGTCCATTTTTTAGGATTGGTTTCTAATGGTGGTGTTCACTCGCATACGTCGCATTTGTATGGTTTGTTGGATGCCGCAGCTTCGTATAACCTTGACCATGTATATATTCACGCATTTACAGATGGCCGCGACGTTGACCCGAAATCGGCACAAACTGACTTGGCTAATTTACTTTCTTACACCCAACAATCAAACGCAAAAATCGCAAGTGTCATCGGACGGTATTATGCCATGGACCGTGACAAACGTTGGGAACGGGTAAAATTGGCCTATGATCTACTAGTCCATGCCGAAGGTGAAAAAACCATGGATATCCTCGCTAGTATTCAGCAGAGTTATAACGAGGGCGTAACCGATGAATTTATCAAGCCTTTGGTCGTAACGCAGGCTAATGGTGAACCCACGGCCGTAATAGCGGAGGATGACGTAGTTATTTTTTTCAATTTCCGAACCGATCGTGGTCGCGAATTGACAGAAACCTTGTCGCAAAAAGACTTTCCCGAGTTTGGTATGCACAAATTGCCCTTGTATTACGTTACCATGACCAATTATGATGACACCTACGAAAATGTGCATATCATTTACGATAAAGACAACCTAAGTGAAACCTTGGGGGAAGTCCTTGAAAAAGCTGGAAAAAAACAGATTCGTATTGCCGAAACCGAAAAATATCCCCACGTGACCTTCTTTTTTTCGGGCGGACGTGAAGTTCCCTTTGAAGGTGAAAGTCGCATTTTACGCAATTCACCCAAAGTGGCTACCTACGATTTACAACCTGAAATGAGTGCGTTTGAGTTGAAAGACGCTTTGATTCCCGAATTGGCAAAAGAAACCGCCGATTTTGTTTGTTTGAATTTTGCCAACGGCGATATGGTAGGACACACCGGTATTATGGAAGCTGCCATTAAAGCTTGTGAAGCTGTCGATCAATGTGTTTCCGAAATTATTCCTGTAGCCTTGGCACATGGGTATACCACGTTGCTTATTGCCGACCACGGAAACTGTGAAACCATGATTAATCCCGACGGTTCCCCCAATACTGCTCATACCACCAATCCTGTACCGTTGATTTTAATTGACCCCGATCGTAAAAACATCGAAAGTGGGATTTTGGGCGATATCGCACCCACCATTTTATCGTTGATGGAAATTCCACAACCGGCTGCCATGACCGGTCGTTCGCTCGTTTAATACGACCCTAATAATCGTGTAAAGAGGCTTTCATTCGGAAGCCTCTTTTTTTATAATTAAAAGTTAAAATTTCACAATTGAAAGTATTACTATTATCTTTGCATTAAAATACTCATATATGAAACGCGGACTACTTTTAGGAATCATTGGTTGCATGCTATTTTTAAGCATGCCAGTAGCCGCTCAGCAAACATTGCCCGGCTATTTTACCAATTTGGAAGAAGCCAAAAAAAATGCTTTGGCTGTAAAACAATTGGATTTGAACAATTTTTCTGGGACATTGCCCACCGATTGGGATATTTTGTTCCCTAACTTGGAGTCGTTATCACTTCAAAATGACAACCTGCTTGAAGTTCCCGCCAGTATCACACGCCTCAAAAAATTGAAAGTGCTCAATTTGAGCGGGAATCCGATACGCACAGTACCCGAGTCGATGGCCCAGTTGACCACATTGGAAGAACTCTACCTCAACAACGATGCGGCATTGGATTTACCCCAAACCTTAAAAATCTTGGCAAAGTTGCCTAAACTAAAGTCCTTGCATTTAGATAACGACGGACTGGTACAACTGCCGCAAGAGTTGTATGCCTTGAAGCAATTGGAATCACTTTACTTGAACAACAACAAATTACCTGAGATCCCGCGTCAATTGGAAGGGCTACCCCATTTGCAATACCTTGAGATGCGCAACAATAAATTACAACCTGATGTAATCGATACCCGTAACTTAAATTTTGGTTTTAAAATTCAATTGTAATCATGACTGACGCTATTATTGCCTTACTTTCTTTAGTGACCCTTGAAGTTATTTTGGGTCTTGACAATGTTATTTTTATTTCCATTTTAGCCGATCGTTTGCCCGAACAAGAGCGAAAAAAACTCCGTTTTTGGGGACTAGGATTGGCGATGATCATGCGTTTGGTGCTGTTGACCGTAATCGCTTGGATCATGAAATTGGATGCCACCCTTTTCACCATAGCCGATATTCCCTTTTCGGGGAAAGGCATCATCTTATTGCTGGGAGGACTCTTTTTAATTTATAAAAGCACCAAAGAAATTTACCACAAAACCGAGGCCGCCAATGCCGACGCCTTAAGTGCCCCGAAAAAAGCTACTTTTAGCCGTTTATTGGGTGAAGTTATTCTTTTGGACTTGGTCTTTTCCATCGACTCAATCATTACTGCGGTAGGAATGGTAAGTGAAATTTGGATCATGTATACAGCGGTGATTATTACGGTGGTCATCATGTTGTTTGCCTCCAAACCGATCAGTGAGTTTATCAGCAAACACCCTTCATTTAAAGTTTTGGCCTTGTGCTTTTTAATGATGATTGGTGTCTCCTTGATTGCTGAAGGATTGCACTTTGAAATACCCAAAGGATATATTTATTTCTCGATGGCATTTGCCTTTTTGGTCGATGTGATTCAGATGAAAACGATTCCGCAAAAAAAAGACTAAACCATGATTTTAAACCAGATTATTATTGCTGTAAACGATAAACTGTATGTTAAAAATCCGGAGTCATCCGATTTGGGGCGCAAGATTATCCAGCACAGCATCCTCTTGATTGACGAAATCGGCTTTGATGCCTTTACGTTTAAAAAACTTGGGGAACGTATTGGTTCGAATGAAAGTTCGTTGTACCGTTATTTTGAAAACAAACACAAATTATTGTTGTACCTTTCCTCCTGGTATTGGGGATGGATGGAATACCGATTAGTTTTGGAAACCAACAACATCCCCGACCCCAAAACGAAGTTGTTAAAGGGCATCGAGATACTAACCGAAAAAGTAAAAGACGATTCGGCTACATTGCACATCAATGAAGCGTTGCTCAACAACATCATCATTTTGGAATTTACCAAAACAATCTTGACCAAAGAAGTCGACCGCGAAAATCGAGAAGGCTTTTTTATGGTGTACAAACGCGTCATCAATCGGTTGGTCAATTTAATTTTGGAAGCTAAATCCGATTACCCTTTTGCTAAAAGTTTGGCATCGTCAATCATTGAAGGTTCTTTACACCAACATTTTTTGAAAGAGCATTTGACGACCATAACCGATTGCAATGAAGCCCAATCACCCGCTGTTTTTTATAAAAATCTAATGGAACAAATTTTAAAATAAGTATGAAATCCACCCCTCTTCAACGCCTCACTGGCTTGTTAAAAGTTGACCGAAAAGATGTGACCCAAATCATCTTGTATGCGGTTTTTGCCGGATTAGTGAGCTTGTCGCTTCCGCTTGGTATACAAGCCATTATCAACTTAATTCAATCGGGACAAGTAAGTGCCTCTTGGATTCTTTTGGTGGTCATTGTGGTTTTTGGAGTCGCCTTGGGAGGCGTTTTATCCGTTATGCAATTGCGAATTACTGAAAATTTACAACAGAAAATATTCATCCGTTCCTCGTTTGAATTCAGTTACCGTTTGCCAAAAATCAAATTTGAAGCGCTGTACAACACCTACCCTCCAGAATTGGCCAACCGTTTTTTTGACACGCTCACCATTCAAAAAGGGACCTCCAAATTATTGATTGATTTTTCTTCGGCTTTGTTGCAAATCATCTTCGGAATTATCTTACTCTCGTTATACCACCCTTTCTTCATCTTGTTTGGGTTGTTGTTGCTGTTTATGTTGTATGCCATTTTCCGCTTTTCATACCACCAAGGACTTAACACGAGCTTAAAAGAGTCCAAATACAAGTATAAAGTGGTGGGATGGTTACAAGAAATTGCCCGCAATAGCATTAGTTTCCGTCGTCGTGAGAACTTTGATTTTGCCTTGGACAAAAATGATCATTTGGTCAAAGAATACTTGGTCAACCGCGAAAAACATTTCAACGTCATCAAACGCCAATACATACAATTGATTGGATTTAAAATCTTAATCACTGCTTCGCTGTTAATTATCGGTGGATTCTTGGTTATCAGTAGAGAAATGAACATTGGACAGTTTGTCGCGGCTGAGATTATCATTCTTTTGGTAATCAACTCGGTCGAGAAAGTCATCTTAGGCTTGGAAACCTTTTACGATGTATTGACTTCAGTAGAAAAAATTGCCCACGTGGTCGAATTGGACACGGAGAAAATGGAAACTAAAGAGCCTGAATTTTGTTACACAAACATACAAATCGTTACCGATCATTTGTGTTTCAAATTTCCAGACAGTCAGGATTCGGTATTGTCCAACATCAATCTTTCGATTAACCCTGGAGAAAAGATTTACTTAGACGGACGAAACGGCTCAGGAAAATCAACTTTAATTCGAATTCTTTCAGGATTGATGCAACCCACATCGGGTTCGTTTTCTATCAACGACGACACGTATCGCAAAGTTGATATCAATCAATTCCGTTTGCATATCGGTACTATTTTGAATGATGAAACCCCTTTTGAAGGAACGATTTTAGAAAATATAACCTTTAAAAATGTACATGTTCCCGACGAACAAGTGAAATGGGCCATTGATAGTGTTGGTTTAGGTAGCTTCATCAAATCGCTTCCCGATGGCTTAGACACCATGATTTATCCAGAAGGCCGTCAATTGTCATCCTCCAATGCGCAAAAAATCTTGTTAGCACGCAGTATTGTAACCCAACCGAAGATTTTATTTTACGAAGATCCTTTGGACAAAATGGATGACGATGCCGCGATAAAAATCATCGATTTCTTAACCGATTCGAAGCATCCTTGGACCTTAATTGTGACCTCGAAAAATCCATATTGGAAACAAAAATGCCAACGCATTATACAAATCACTGAAGGTAAAATTAGTAACGATATAACGCAATAACCCCTATGCTTAATCTATCTGAAAAAAATCCGATTACCGAAAAAATTGAGCAATACAGTACGGTTAAAAATCTAGCCGACCGTCCCCATTACAGAATACTCAATCGCATTATCCTTTGGGTGTCCATTATCATCGTCATCATTTTATTTTTACCATGGACACAAAACATCGGCGGTACAGGATCAGTAACCACGCTCAAACCCGATCAACGACCCCAAACCGTGCACAATGCCATCGCGGGCCGTATTGAAAAATGGTTCGTCAAAGAAGGGGACTATGTGAAAAAAGGCGATACTATTTTGTTTATTTCCGAGATCAAAGAAGATTACTTTGACCCCGATTTAGTAGGCAACACCAAAAGTCAAATGGAAGCCAAAGCCATGGCTGGAGAATCCTACGGGGACAAAGTGGTCACCTTGGGTACCCAAATTCAAGCCATCGAAAGTGAGCGGAACTTGAAGTTGCAACAAGCCCAAAACAAAATCCGTCAAGCACTGCTCAAAGTACAAAGCGATAGTATGGACTTGGAGGCGGTAAAAACTCAACTTAAAATTGCCAACACCCAATTCAATCGAGCGGTAACGTTAAACAAAGAAGGGCTAAAACCCTTGACCGATGTGGAAGAAAAACGCTTGAAATTACAGGAAGTAGAAGCCAAAATCATCACCCAAGAAAACAAATTTTTGGCCAGTAAAAACGAGTTGATCAATACCCGTGTCGAAATCAATCGTATCGGTGCCGAATATGCCGAGAAAGCCTCCAAAGCACGAAGCGATCGCTTCACAGCAATGAGCAACCAGTTTGACACCGAAGCACAAGTCAACAAACTCAAAAATCAATACACCAATTACCGCATTCGTAACGGACTGTATTATATTACCGCCCCGCAAAATGGTTATGTAAACCGTGCCTTAAAATCGGGGCTTGGTGAAACCATCAAAGAAGGGACCGAAATCGTGAGTATCATGCCCGCCAAGTATGACATTGCGGTAGAAACCTATGTGAGTCCCAACGATATTCCGCTAATTCACAAAGGCGAACGCGTACGAATTTGGTTCGACGGATGGCCGACCGTCATTTTCTCGGGATGGCCGAATATGTCGTACGGAACTTTTGGAGGTCGCATTGTGGCCGTGGAGAATTTTATCAGCAGCAACGGAAAATTCCGCGTGTTAATCGCACCCGATCCCGAAGATCAAGACTGGCCGAAACAAATCAGCATTGGTTCAGGAGCCCAAACCTTGGCATTGTTAAACAATGTACCCGTTTGGTATGAAATCTGGCGAACACTCAACGGGTTCCCGCCCAACTATTACCAACCCAAAGGCGGTAATAAAGGGGAATCTAAAACAGATAGCAAAGGAAAATAATGAGGAACGAATGGCTTGAGCTTCCCGGCCATCGTAGTTCCTGCTTTCTGTTACAATCCGCAGCCGTTTGGCAACGGCCACGGGATTTTCACGGCAATCAGGGTTAAAAAATTCAGGCTTCAGGCCTACTTGAAACATATGAAAAAAATACTTTTCTTCCTAATCACAATACCCGTGTGGGGTCAGAATGTAGAGTCAAACATTCTCACCTACAACGAGTTTTTGGGATATGTGAAAAAATTTCATCCACGGGTAAAAAGCGCCGATTTAAATATCAGCAATGCCCAAGCCAATTTGATGATGGCACGGGGTGCATTTGACCCCAAAATAGAAGTGGACTTTGATTCCAAACAATTCAAGGGAAAGGAATACTTCTCGTTATTGAATAGCAGTTTTAAAATTCCAACCTGGTACGGCATCGAAGTCAAAGCAGGTTTTGACAATAGCGAAGGGATTTTTGTCAACCCCGAAAATACGCTGCCCAATCAAGGACTGACCTCATTTGGAGTGACGGTTCCGCTGGGGCAAGGACTTTGGATCAACCAACGAATGGCCGATTTGCGTAAAGCAAAAATTCAAATCAATCTAGGCAACGCCGAACGTCAATTGGAGGCGGTTCAGGTGCTTTATGATGCTTCGGTAGCGTATTTCAACTGGAAACGAACCTACGATGAAGTCCAACTGTACACGACGTATTTAACCAATGCCGAGATTCGGTTTAAGGGCATTAGCGGTTTGATTCGCAACGGAGACAAACCCGCTATCGACAGTGTGGAAGCTGGAATTATCGTGCGCAATCGTAAATTGAGTCTCACCGAATCCCGGTTGAAATTGGTGAAAACCAAACTGGAGTTGTCCAACTTCCTTTGGTTGGAAAACAATATTCCCATGGAGTTACAAGACACGATGATTCCCGAACCCGAATTGGAAAAAACGATTCAAGAAACCTTACGCACCAACGCTTTGATGGCGGGCGATGTTAGTTTGAACAACCACCCGAAAATCACCGCCTTGGAAAGCAAAGTGAATCTACTAGAAATCGACCGAAAATTGAAGGCCAATATGCTTTTGCCCAAAGCCAATGTGGGGTATCACTACCTTTCGGAACCGAGCGCTTGGAACAATCGGGACTTTGAGAATTACAAAATTGGCGTCAACTTTTCCTTCCCGTTATTTTTACGAAAAGAACGCGGTAGTTTGAAATTGGCCAAATTTAAAGTGCAAGATGCACAATTTGACCTCAACCTGGAACGCGTTCAATTGGGGAATAAGGTCAAAGCACAACAAACCGAATTGAATTCATTACTGGAACAAGGGTTGTTAACCAATCAGCTCGTTACTGATTACCAAGTCATGTTGCAATCAGAAGAACGTTTATTCTCTTTTGGGGAGAGCTCTATTTTCTTACTGAATTCGCGCGAAAACAATTTGGTAACCGCCCAATTGTCGGCGATTGCTTTGAACAACCGTTACCTGATTTCCAATGCCGAACTCTTCCGCATTATGGCACAACCCGATTAACGAATAGGACCAATACCTAAGATATTGCATAAAGAAACGCCTTCATCGGCGTTTTTCTTTTTTAACCCTATTGAACCATTTCGTAATAGCCTCTTTCTATTGCTTCTTGATGGCTAGGATGGGCGATACGAACCAACGCATCGGCGCGTTGCTTCAAGGTTTTGCCGTACAAGTCCGCAATGCCATATTCGGTAATCACATAATGGATGTGCGCTCGAGTAGTCACTACGCCGGCGCCTTGTTTAAGAAACGGTACAATGCGACTTTCCCCGCGTTTGGTGATGGAGGGAAGTGCAATAATCGCTTTACCCCCTGGACTCAATGAAGCCCCTCGGATAAAATCCATCTGACCTCCAACGCCTGAGTACATGCGTGGGCCTATCGAGTCGGCACAAACTTGTCCCGTTACATCGACTTCAATCGCCGAATTGATGGCTACCATATTGGGATTCTTGCGAATGCGTGCCGTATCATTCACCATCGAAGACTCTTTCATTTCGATAAAAGGATTGTCGTGTACAAAATCATACAAGCGTTGGGAACCCATTAAAAACGTAGCCAAAACTCGTCCGCGAAGCGTTCCTTTATACTTGCACGTAATAACCTCTTTTTCAATCAAATCAATCACCCCATCGGAGAACATTTCAGTATGCAAACCCAAATCTTTGTGGTGGATCAACTGTTTTAAAGCAGCATTGGGTATCGAACCAATTCCCATTTGCAAAGTGCTTCTATCCTCAATCAAAGAGGCAATGTAGGCTCCAATCTTTTCTTCTTCGGGAGAAGGCGAATCAACATCATGCGCATAAATAGGCGTGTCCACTTCGACCAAATAATCAATTTCTGAAGCGTGAATAATACCATCACCAAAGGTACGGGGCATCTGGGCATTGACTTGCGCAATGACAATTTTGGCGTTTTCAATAGCCGCTACCGTAGCTTCAACCGAGACCCCAAGAGAACAATACCCGTGGATATCGGGTGGTGAAACATGGATAAAAGCCACGTCTATCGGAAGAACATTTTTCCGAAACAAAAGGGGCAATTCACTCAAAAAAACAGGCGTATAAGATCCGTTTCCAGCTTTGAGTGTATGACGAACATTGGCACCGATAAAAAAGGAATTCACATGAAAACTCTCGGCCAAATCGGGATGCGCATACCGCGCTTCACCTTCGGTGTGCAAATGACAGATTTCAACATTACGCAGCTCCGAAGCTCGATCGGTTAAGGCATTGGCCAATACGGTTGGTGCTGCAGCAGCCGCTTGCAAATACACGCGATCTCCTGATTTAACTACTTTGACCGCTTCTGCGGCCGTTACATATTTACGCATACCTATTTCAATTATAGCGTCAAAGGTAGGGCGCATCATGACTAAAAAACATGATATTTCTCATTCCAACTTCAGAAAAGTAAACCACGCATCCGAGAGGGGGACAGGGTAATCTACGGTAATTTTTCCAAAAAAAATACCTACTTTTGCGGTCTCATTTTTTAGTTATGATTCAACCCAAAACCCGTGAAGAAATCGAAATCATGCGCGAAAGTGCGTTGCTGGTTTCCAAAACCTTAGGGGAAATAGCCAAAGTCATTCAACCCGGGGTGACCACCTTACAGTTGGATAAACTCGCCGAAGAATTTATCCGCGATAACGGAGCTGAACCCGGATTTTTGGGCATGTATGGTTTTCCAAACACCCTGTGCGTGAGTCCGAATGCCCAAGTGGTTCACGGTATTCCGAGCAACAAACCTTTGGAAGAAGGCGATGTGATTTCGGTGGACTGTGGGGTGCTGAAAAATGGATTTTACGGCGATCATGCCTATAGTTTTGAAATAGGTGAAGTGGCGCCCGAAGTCAAAAAATTGTTGCAAGTAACCAAGGAAAGTTTGTACGTGGGAATTCGTGAATTTCGTGCAGGAAATCGTGTGGAAGATGTAGGAAATGCCATTCAGAAATACTGTGAAAGTCATGGCTATGGAGTGGTTCGTGAGTTGGTGGGACACGGGTTGGGACGAAAAATGCACGAAGAACCCGAAATGCCTAATTACGGTAAACGCGGTCGCGGGAAGTTATTTGTCGAAGGCATGGTGGTCGCTATTGAGCCGATGATCAATATGGGGACAAAAAATATTAAGCAGTTGAAAGATGGTTGGACGATTTTGACCGCAGACGGAAAACCGAGTGCGCATTTTGAACACAATGTCGCCTTAATTAATGGAAAACCCGAATTGCTTTCTACTTTTCAATATGTCTATCAAGCGTTGGGCATTGAAAGCAATGAGGAGGATGAATTCCGAAAAACCCGTTTGGTATTATGATCAAAAAAGTATTCAAGTTTATACTCAACACCATTCCTCGCCCCTTGTTAATTCGGTTGAGTATCGTGGTGCGCCCGATTTTGGCCTTCGTATTAAGCGGAAATCGTTTCACCGACCCTATTGATGGCAAAAGCTTTCGCATGTTTTTACCCTATGGCTATGGGTCACAACGCAACAATGTCCTTTCGCCGAGCACCTTATCGCTGGAGCGTCATCGTTTGTTGTGGTTGTATTTGCAACGGGAAACCGATTTTTTTACCGCAACAGAAAAAAAGAACGTATTGCATTTTGCGCCCGAACAAGAGTTTTACAAGCGTTTTAAAAAACAAGCCAATATTCATTATACCACCACCGACTTACTGTCGCCACTAGCCGACATCAAAGCGGATATTTGCAACTTACCTTTTGACGATAATACGTACGATATTATCTTTTGTAATCATGTGTTGGAACATATTCCGGATGACACCAAAGCCATGCAAGAATTATATCGCGTGTTGAAACCCGGCGGAATGGGGATTTTTCAAATTCCGCAGGACCTCAATAGGGCCACTACCTTTTCGGATGACAGCATCACAGACCCCAAAGAACGGGCAAAAATATTTGGTCAATACGACCATGTACGCGTGTATGGCCGCGATTATTTTGACCAACTACGCCGCATTGGATTTACCGTAGTTGAAGAGCGTTATACCGAAAAACTAACTCCCGAAGAAGTAGAACGGTATTGTTTAGCACCGGGAGAGATCATTCCGGTTTGTTTTAAATAATTTGGCATTGTTTTCGCGAGTTTAGTATCTTTACGAAACTAAACCAAGAAATATGCGCAATCTATTTTGGCTGTTCGGATTACACCTTTGTTTTTGTTGGGGCTGGACGCAAGAAAAAGAAGTACTTCCACCCTATTACATCAAAACGGTTTCTTTTATCCAAAATGGGCTGAATAAAGTCCCCGTCTTTCAGTTGGGCGACGAATTTCAATTGCAATTCGACGATTTACACGGCTCGGAAGACAACTACTACTACCGCATCACGCATTGTGATTACGATTGGAAACCTTCGCAACTCACCATCAACGAATATTTGAATGGGTTCAACGACCAACGCATCATAGAGTATACCAACTCGCTCAATTGTTTGCAAATCTATTCGCACTACCGCATCGGATTTCCCAACAAGTTTACCCAAATTAAGGTTAGCGGCAACTACATGATTAGTATTTTGAACGAAGACCGTGAAGTGGTTTTTTCGCGAAAATTTGTATTATATGAAAATCTAGTTTCGGTGCCCGTTCAGGTAAAACGCGCCCGTCGCAATGAAGATGCACCGCATAAACACAACCTTGATTTTGCCGTTCGTTCGGGTTCAATTACCTTCCAAAGTCCGTTGCAAAATGTCAAAGTAATGTTGCTTCAAAACGGCAAATTCAATAATGCCAAGACCAATATCCGTCCCATGTTTACGGTGGGTAATGATTTGATTTATAAATACGATGCGGAGACGCAATTTTGGGGTGGTAATGAATACTTGTTTTTGGAAAACAAGATCATTCAAGCGGCCAATAATTCTATAGCCCGTATTGACACCAACGGCGGTTTGTACAATTGCTATTTGTACACCAATGAAGCGCGGGGTAACAAACCCTACACCTTTTGGCCTGACAAAAACGGGAACTTCATGGTAAACAATGTCAACGCGGCCAATTCAGAAATAGAAGCGGATTATGCTTGGGTTTATTTTTCGTTGTCGGCACCTGCCTTTTTTTCCAATAAAAACATTTACATCACGGGAATGTTCAACAATTTTGCGCTCAATGACGAGTACAAAATGGAGTACAATGAAAAGAAAAAAATATACGAGAAGGCCGTGATGATCAAGCAAGGTTTTACTAATTTTAGTTACACCATTGCAGACAGCCGTGGTTATATCGATGAAGAAAATACCCTCGATGGGAATTACTTTGAAACCGAAAATGACTATATGGTTTTGGTCTATTATCGGGAAAACAACCAACGCTACGACCGGGTCATTGGAAAAGGAATTGCCTCTTCGGTTGACATCATCAATTAATGATACTTTAACAGGTAATGCGTTGACTATTACATATTTTTTATAACTTTACGTCACTAAAACGAGGTTATGGTTACCCAAATCACCAAAGGCATAAAAATTTCTGTCAGTACGAATTTTGAAGGCACATACTTCAAAAATTACAAGCTACACTATGCCTTTTCGTATGAAATTACCATTGAAAATCACAGTAAAGACTCGGTACAATTGTTGTCCCGTCATTGGGAAATTTTTGATTCCCTCAACGATCTTGAAACGGTCGATGGCGAAGGAGTTATTGGTAAAAAACCCGTATTAAAGCCGGGGGAAACCCACACTTATTCTTCGGGATGCTTACTTTCCTCGCCCCACGGAGCCATGGGGGGTTGGTTTACCATGGTCAATTTTACGACCACCAAGAACTTTCGGGTGATTGTTCCAGGCTTCCGATTGAACGCACCTTATGCGTTGAATTAAACCCGTTTTAAGTTTATTTCCCGATTCCTTATTTATCACCAAAACCTTTGTATTTTTGCGAAAGGGTAACGCATTCGTAAAAAGCACCCCTATTTTTTTTCTATTGTTCAATTTTTAAACACAACACCATGCCTAAAGGATTTTTTAATGTCCCCAAAGCGGTTAACGAACCCGTAAAAGCATACACCCCCAATTCCCCTGAAAAAGCAGCTGTGCTTGCCGCATACCAAAAAATGTGGAACGAAACGATTGATGTGCCTATGTACATTGGTAGTCAAGAAGTTCGAACAGGCAATACGCGAACCCTATCGGCACCTCACAATCATAAACATATAGTAGGTACCTACCATTTAGGGGAAGCTACGCATGTTACACAAGCGATTGACGCTGCCTTGGAAGCGCGAAAAAAATGGGCCAATATGCCTTGGGAGCACCGTGCTGCCATCTTTTTAAAAGCCGCCGAATTGATTGCAGGTCCCTACCGTGCACGCATCAATGCAGCGACGATGATTGCACAATCTAAAACGATTTTTCAAGCCGAAATTGATGCCGCTTGTGAGTTAATTGACTTCTTGCGCTATAATGTGGAGTTTATGACGCAAATCTACAGCGACCAACCCACTTCGGTATCCGACATTTGGAACCGTGTGGAATACCGTCCGCTAGAGGGATTTGTGTACGCGATTACACCGTTTAATTTTACAGCTATTGCAGCCAATCTTCCTGCCAGTGCCGCCTTGATGGGCAATACTGTGGTTTGGAAACCCAGCGACAGTCAGGTGTTTTCGGCCAAAGTGATTATTGATGTATTCCAGGAAGCAGGTGTCCCTGACGGGGTGATCAACGTGATTTTTGGCGACCCCGTAATGATCACCGATATTGTTTTGAAACACCCTGATTTTGCAGGCGTACACTACACTGGTTCAACCTTTGTATTCAAAGAAATTTGGAAAAAAATTGGCGAAAATATTCACACCTACAAAACCTATCCCCGAATTGTAGGGGAAACGGGCGGTAAAGACTTTGTTTTGGCCCATCCTTCAGCCGATGTAAAACAAGTTGTGGCCAATACCATTCGTGGTGCTTTTGAATTTCAAGGACAAAAATGTAGTGCGGCTTCCCGTGCATATTTCCCAAAATCCTTGTGGCCGGCGATTAAAGAAGAAATGGAAAAAGAATTGGCTTCCATAAAAATGGGATCCCCTGAAGATTTTTCCAACTTTGTAACCGCAGTCATTCATCAAGGGTCGTTTGACAAACTAGTATCCTACATCGAGCAAGCGAAACAAGATGCTGATGCCGAGATACTTTTTGGGGGGAACTACGACAAATCGGTGGGGTACTTTATCCAGCCAACGGTGATTTTGACTACCAATCCCAAGTATAAAACGATGGAGACTGAGTTGTTCGGCCCCGTATTAACGGTGTATATATATGAAGATGCCGATTGGAAAGAAACCTTAACGCTGATCGATCAAACGTCGGAATATGCCTTGACAGGTGCGATTTTTAGCCAAGATCGATACGCCATTGTAGAAGCCACTCAAGCTTTAGAAAATAGTGCGGGGAACTTCTACATCAACGACAAACCCACGGGAGCAGTTGTGGGTATGCAACCGTTTGGTGGAGCTAGAGCTTCAGGAACCAATGATAAAGCGGGATCGATGCAAAATTTATTGCGTTGGGTTTCGCCGCGTACCATCAAAGAAACCTTTGTCACGCCAGCAAACTATCGTTATCCGTTTTTGGGCGAATAGTTTTTAACGTTCAACCTTTACAAATCCGGTTCTACCTAAGAATCGGATTTTTTTATTCGCTTGATTCTGAATTTTTTGTACATTCGGAAATCAAAATCCTAACACATGAATCAAACATTACGCATTTTCGTTTTGGGCTTATGGGGGATGACCCTACAGGCGCAAGATGCTACTTATGATCTTTTGAAATCGGATACCCAAACCCATATCCTCATCGACCGGGTATGGTGCCATTCAAACATCAAAGAACAAGCACCCAGCACACTCAACACCTCACTTTTTAAACAAATCTACAGCGAACTCCAACGGGCAGATTTTGACCATCGCTTACCCGATCTTTCGGTGTGGGAAACCCAAAGAGCGCTCGGAATTGCACAGCAAGAAATTCCTCTTGCCCTTTTAGATACCGATTTTGAATCTATCCCACAAAGCCAATATGCCAACTTGCAAAAAAACAGCCAAGGGCTATGGTTGGCCAAAGGAAATGCCAACTATCTGCAACAACACCATTTTACTGGGGTAGCGCCAATTATGGCTTCTTCGCGCACCAATGCCGTAACCTTCACCCTCCCCGAACAATTGGTGTTTAGCACTTCCAAAACGCTTGCTTCATTGGTACTTACTTTGGAAAACGGCAGTACTTTTTCCCTACAAAAAGGACAAAAACTACCGATTACCTTTTCTAGAAGTGGACAACATACGGTAGAAGTCGCCCTTCAATTTACTGATGGAACTCAGTCGCAGAGCCGTTTTACCCTTACTACAGAAGGACAAGTGTACGGAAAAAGCAATGGTTTTACGGTTGTTCCCAACGTGGTCAATACAATCAATTCGACACTTACCTACCAAGGATTTGGCGAAACGGCTCCTTTTGCCAGTCGTGGGGAATACGAACTTTTTTTGGACACCACCAATGGCATTTTGGACAAACCAATCCTTCTTGTGGATGGCTTTGACCCCGGCGACACCCGAAATACAACCGCTATTTACAATCAATTAACGTATGGTGTGGGACAAAATATGGCCGATGATTTACGCGCCTTAGGGTTTGATGTCATTGTGCTCAACTTCCCCAATTATGTCCGTCCGAATAGCACAACAACGGTCGATGGCGGTGTGGACTTTATCCAGCGCAATGCCTTTGTGTTAGTCGAACTCTTGCAGCAAATCAATGCGCAGAAAGTTGGAAACGAGCAAAATGTAGTGATCGGACCCAGCATGGGGGGATTGATTTCACGTTATGCATTGCGGTATATGGAAATGAATAGCTTAAATCACGATACCCGTTTGTATATTTCATTTGATTCGCCCCATTTAGGTGCCAACGTGCCGATTGGCTTTCAACATTTATTCAACTACATGGCGTTTGGTCCTTTGGGCGATACCTCTATGCAGGCCATTGTCAACGGTATGTTGAAGAGTCCCGCTGCTCGTCAGATGTTGATCGACCATTTGGAAGGCCACTTACAATCAGGAAGTGCATTTGAGTTTATGACCGCTACTAATGCTTTACTGCCTACAGGAGCCCCCAACTATCGGGATGCCTTTCAAAACGAACTCAACACGATGGGATTCCCCACTACGGTTCGCAATGTCGCTATCGCCAACGGGGCGGGCAATGGAACGATGACCGGTACACCCGATATGGTCGTCATGGACCATACGTTTAACCAAAGTAGCTCCCAACGGGCCATTATCAACTTACGCTTTACGCCTGCTGCGGGTCAAACCAACCAAGTGAGCCGTTTCCGTGGACAGACCTTTATACTGTTTGGATGGGTCACCTTATTGGAAAGCCTTGCCAACTGCCGCTATCCCGCTACCACGGCTGGATTGGATTCGGCGCCGGGCGGTCGTTTTGACATGTCGGGATTGGCAACGGGAGCGCCAGGCAACACCTTGATTACGGAGTTTATGGATAATTTGGAGATTCAATTTTTTGATTTTATTCCCACCTTAAGCGCCTTGGCCGTGTCCAACCCCAATTGGTATAGTCCGATTACAACGAACTCGGTCACGCCTTTTGTCAATTACCATGTGCCCAATGTGAATGAAAACCACGTCACCTTAACACCGAGCAACCAACTTTTTGCGTACAACGAAATTGTACAAGGACAGTTGGGATTGAACCCCTTTGCGATTGCGCAACTTCAGGTAAAAAATCCTATGGGGAGTCAATTGGAACTCTATGCCCCTACGGAAGTGATGGCCTCGACGTTGCAGCTCACCGATATGACGGGGAAAACCGTCTGGAAAGCTACGTTGGACTCCTTTTCGGGTATGATAAGCATTCCGATGGATCTTACTGTTGGCGCCTATCTACTGACTTTGTCGAATGAATCGGGTAAAAAAACCTTTAAACTGATTAAATCATAACAAAAAAAGTCCCTTTTCAAGAGGGACTTTTTTTAGGTTTTATACTTCAACGGAAGGTATACTACTTTTTTGGTTTCAAAAAACGGGTCTTCAAAATAGTCTGCTAAATCATACAGTACGGTGCGTTGAAATACCGCCAATTCCTCGGTTAAATCTCCGCCTTTTAGGTAGAGAATTCCATTATCGAGCGGGTGTTTGGATTGTTTTTTTACTTTGCCTCGCACCCATTTTACAAAATCGGGCATATTGGTAACGGCACGGCTCACAATAAAATCAAATTCTTCCTGCACATTCTCCGCGCGCATTTGGGCGGCTTTCACATTGGTCAACCTCAAAGCGGCAGCTACTTCTTGCACCACTTTTATTTTTTTACCAATAACATCAATCAAGTAAAATTGCGTATCGGGAAAAAGGATGGCCAACGGAATTCCTGGAAATCCACCTCCTGTTCCTACATCCATCACTGAAGCGCCCGGTTGAAATTCCATGACCTTGGCAATCCCCAACGAATGTAAGATATGTCGGGTATATAACTCGTCAATATCCTTTCGCGAAATCACATTGATTTTAGCATTCCATTCGGTGTAAAGGGCCTGCAATTGTGTGAATTGATTGCGTTGATTTTCAGTAAGGTTAGGAAATTGCTTCCAAATTTCTTCCATGCATTGAATTTTGTACAAAGTTACGTTAAATCGTGAATAAAATATGAGCAATGTCAGGTTTGAAAAAATTATATTACTTAAATTTGAGGCAATATTTAAAATTTAGAATACATGGAAGCAGGAAGTCCTATCTTCTCCAAAAATGATCAATTAAAATTCTTCAGAACGCTCAACAAGCGCGTAAACGATTACTTCAAAGACAACAACCTCAGCCGCACTGGAAACTGGAAATTGCACCTGAAAACGATTGTAATGTTTTCTATTTTTCTCGTGCCTTACTTTTTTGTATTGGCCATGGATATGCCTTTTTGGATGTACCTTTTGCTCAACATCATCACCGGTATCGGGATGGCTGGTGTGGGCATGAACGTGATGCACGACGGGAATCACGGCTCGTATTCGACCAAATCTTGGGTTAACAAAATTATGGGCGGCAGTATTTATATTTTGGCGGGTAATGTGTACAATTGGCAAGTACAACACAATGTTTTACACCATACGTATACCAATATTTTGGGCCATGATGAGGACCTAGAAGCGGGACGTATTTTGCGCTTTACACGCGAAGCCAAATGGTATAAACACCACAAGTTTCAACATGTGTATTCCATCTTTTTATATGGATTGCTCACGTTCAACTGGGCCATTACCACCGACTTTTTGCAAATGAAACGCTACTTAGCCCGTAAACTTTCGTATGGCGATTTTAAAAGTCCTACCTTCCAATGGACTACCCTAATCATTACCAAAGTGATTTATTTCTCTATCTGGTTAGTAACCCCTATGGTGATGGGAATTACTTGGTGGAAAGTAATCTTAGGGTTCGCCGTAATGCATTATACCGCAGGTCTTATTTTGAGTATCGTATTCCAATTGGCTCACGTGGTGCATGAAACCCACAACCCCGTACCTAATGAAAATGGAGAAATCGAAAATACTTGGGCCATTCACCAGTTGTATACTACGGCCAATTTCGCACCCAAAAACTGGTTGGTCAATTATTACACAGGAGGCTTAAATCACCAGATTGAGCACCACATTTTTCCTAATATTAGTCACATTCATTACGACAAAATTGCAGAAATCGTAAAACAAACGGCCAAAGAATGCAACCTTCCCTATTATGAGTTCAAAACCATGCGGGAGGCCGTGATTTCGCATTTTACCCACTTAAAGGAATTGGGCAAAAAACCCCAATTGGCATAAATTTTAGGACTATCTTTGCCCGAAATCTCAAAACACAACATCACTATGAATCCGTTATCCGACCGTATCAACAGTCTGACTACATCCCAAACCCTAGCGATGGCCGCCTTGGCACGCGAATTGAAAGCCCAAGGAAAAGACATCATCAGTTTAAGTTTGGGCGAACCCGATTTTAACACGCCCGATTTTATCAAAGCGGCTGCCAAAAAAGCCATTGATGAAAATTACAGTACCTACTCGCCTGTCGATGGGTATCTCGAACTCAAAGAAGCCATTTGCCGTAAGTTCAAGCGTGACAATAATCTGACCTATACTCCGGCGCAAATTGTGGTTTCTACAGGTGCCAAGCAGTCGTTATACAACATTGCCCAAGTGATGATCAATCCGGGTGACGAAGTCATTCTTCCAGCGCCGTATTGGGTTTCCTATGCTGAAATCATTAAAATCGCGGGTGGTATTCCTGTAGAAGTTCCTACAAGCGTGGAAAGCGATTTCAAAATTACACCCGAGCAATTGGCACACGCCATCACACCCAAAACCAAAATGATTTGGTACAGTTCGCCCTGTAACCCTAGTGGTTCGGTGTATAGCCGCGAAGAATTGACCGCTCTGTCGGAAATCATTCTACAACACGATAATCTTTACGTCGTTTCGGATGAAATCTACGAACATATCAACTTCTCGGGAACCTTCTGCAGCATTGCTTCCATTCCGGGGATGTTTGACCGCACGATAACCGTCAATGGTGTGGCCAAAGCTTTTGCCATGACCGGCTGGCGTATTGGCTATATCGGTGCCCCCGAAATCATTGCCAAAGCCTGTACCAAAATGCAAGGGCAAGTAACCAGTGGTGCCAACTCGATAGCCCAACGCGCTACAATTACCGCCGTCGAGGCCGATCCGAGTGTGTTAAACGACATGGTGGCCGCGTTCCAACGCCGTCGCGACTTGGTAGTCGGCTTGATCCAAGATATTCCTGGGATGAAAATCAACGTTCCCGAAGGCGCCTTTTATGTTTTCCCCGATGTGTCGTCCTTTTTTGGAAAAACCTTGCGCGGAAAATTGATTCAAAACGCCGATGATTTCTCGATGTATTTGCTTTCCGAAGCCAATGTAGCCACGGTAACCGGCGACGCTTTTGGCAACCCCAACTGCATCCGTTTCTCCTACGCTACCAGCGAAGAGGTACTTACCGAAGCCTTACGCCGCATCAAAGAAACCCTAGCATAAACCCATCGCCTCAAGGAAACTTGGGGCTTTTTTTATTTTATTTTTTGGGCGTTCCCTTTCAGGTCGGGTGTTCCCTTGCAAGTCCGTTGCCTCCGTAAACTCAAGCATCCGGGCTTTCCAGTACACCCCCTAACGCAACCTGAAATGAATGTTTCGCCTACCGTAACAAAATATACTGCATGAAAAAAAAGATTTTACTTTTAGGTTCCGGTGAACTCGGAAAAGAATTTGTCATCGCCGCCCAACGTATCGGGCAAACCGTAATTGCGGTCGATAGCTATGAAAATGCACCCGCGATGCAAGTCGCCCACGGTTTTGAAGTCATCAACATGCTTGACGGTGCCGCCCTTGACGCAATCGTTGCCAAACACCAGCCTGATTTAATCGTTCCCGAAATCGAAGCCATTCGCACCGAGCGGTTTTACGACTATGAAGCGCAAGGAATTACGGTGGTTCCTTCTGCCAAAGCGGCCAACTTTACCATGAACCGCAAAGCCATTCGCGACTTGGCCGCCCAAGACCTAGGACTACGCACGGCTAACTACCGCTATGCGACCTCCGCTGCCGAATTGGAACAAGCCGTTGCCGAAGTAGGTATTCCGTGTGTGGTGAAGCCCTTAATGAGTTCGTCGGGCAAAGGCCAATCTACTATAAAATCTTCCGAGGATATTGCCAAAGCCTGGGCGTATGCCGTTGAAGGTTCGCGTGGCGATGTGGTCGAAGTGATTGTGGAAGCCTTTGTGAACTTCCATTCGGAAATTACGTTACTCACCGTTACACAGCATAACAATCCTACTTTATTCTGTGCGCCTATTGGTCACCGTCAAGAACGCGGCGACTATCAAGAGAGTTGGCAACCTGCCCGCGTTTCTGATCGCGACTTGGCCGAAGCCCAAGACATGGCTCGTAAAGTTACCGAAGCGTTAGGTGGGGCAGGATTGTTTGGCGTAGAATTCTTCTTGACCGACGAAGGCGTCTATTTCTCTGAACTTTCCCCGCGCCCGCATGATACGGGGATGGTGACGTTGGCGGGCACACAAAATTTCAACGAATTTGAATTGCATTTACGGGCCGTGTTAGGGTTGCCTATTTTTGAAATTACACAAGAAAAAGCAGGGGCTAGTGCGGTAGTTTTAGCGACAGCCAACTCCGAAAACCCTACCTACTCCGGCATTGCAACCGTGGCGGGTTTGCCTAAAACTGATTTTCGTATTTTTGGAAAACCCACTTCGCGCCCCTACCGCAGAATGGGTGTGGTGTTGACCCACGATGCTTTAGCAACACCGATTGAGCAACTTATTGAACGTGCGCAAGAAACGGCGCAAAAAATAACTGTTAACCCGTAAGCCATGAAAACTATCCTATTTACTTTTTGCTTATTTGTTGTATCCTTCACAACGCAAGCGCAAGAATCCAAAGCCCAACCCAAAACACAGCTGGTTGAAGTCTCCTGTGGCCAATGCCAATTTGGAATGAAAGACAAAAAAGGCTGTGATTTGGCCGTGCGTATTGACGGCCAAGCCTATTTTGTGGAGGGAACCAAACTGGACGACCACGGCGATGCCCATGCCGAAGACGGTTTTTGTTCGGCCATCCGTCAAGCGGAAGTCATCGGTGAAATCAAAGGCAACAGGTTTGTGGTTACCTATTTTAAATTACTTCCGTTGAAAAAATAAAGGTGTACTTACTTACCGAACATATCCAAAAACATGTTCGCCTCTCTCCCGAAGAGGCGGCGATGTTTTTGGCCCATACCGAAACCCGACGGTACAAAGCCAAATCGGTGCTGCAGCATGCGGGGACGGTGTGTACAGAAACCTATTTCATCACGTCGGGTTTGGTGCGGAGTTTTTACATCAACGACAATATTGTGGAGCACATTCTCCATTTTGCTTGCGAGGGTTGGTGGATTAGCGACATGTACAGTTTGTTTTCGGGCAAGCCGGGTGATTTGTTTATCGAAACGCTGGAAGACACCGAAGTCATTGTTTTACCCAAGGCGCAGCAAGAACTCCTTTATCAAAAACTGCCCCAATTGGAACGGTATTTTCGCATACTGGCTGAAAATTCGTTGGTCGCCCATCAAGAGCGTTTACGAGACAATATGAGTCGCAGTGCTGAAGAGCGTTTTGAAAAATTTTGCAAACGCTACCCTTCTTTGATTCAGCGTGTCCCTCAAAAGCAGATTGCGTCTTACATTGGGGTTACCCCCGAGTTTTTTAGTAAGATGAAGGGGAAGATGGTTTGGAAATAAAACCTCAAAACAATCAATCAAACTTGACTTCTAGCCCCGATAGGAGCGGCTTCCCCGTAACGCAGTGGAGGGACCTTCCTACCGGCAGGTAGGTATAGCGGATAGCGGGAAGACACAGGATAAAGAACAAAAACGCCTGCTTCAAAAACAAAACCATTTTCTTAACCTAGATTAAGTGTCCTAAAGTTAGTCGCGCCCTACCTTTGTATCGTACTACTAATTAAATATAAACGATATGAAAAATACAGTAATCCATACATCAAACACCCGCGGGTACGCCAATCACGGGTGGTTAGAAGCCCGTCATACCTTTAGCTTTGCCGGTTATTACGATCCCAATCGCGTACAGTTTGGTGTGTTGCGGGTGTTAAACGATGATATTGTAGCCGGTGGCATGGGCTTTGGAACGCATCCGCACGACAATATGGAAATCATTACGATTCCGCTGGAAGGTGATTTGGCACACAAAGACAGCATGAATAATGCCGAAACCATCAAGTTTGGCGATGTACAGGTGATGAGTGCGGGAACGGGAATTCAGCATAGTGAGTTCAACCCCAATCATGACCGACGCACAAATTTGTTGCAAATATGGGTGTTCCCTAAATACCGTAATGTCGAACCCCGTTACCAACAAATTACTCTAAACGTGCCTGATCGTGAAGGGAAGTTCCAACAAATTTTATCCCCCAATGCCGACGATGAAGGCGTTTGGATTCACCAAGATGCTTGGTTCCACATGGGGAATTTCAAAGCGGGTGAGGTAACAAATTACACTTTTAAAAAAGAAGGCAACGGTTTGTATGTTTTTGTGATTAAAGGAGCATTAACCGTAGATGGACAAGCACTCCAACTTCGTGACGGTATGGGCATTTGGACCGATGACAACAGTTTGGCTACGGTGGATTTTCAAATGACGGAAGACACTGAATTGTTACTCATGGAAGTTCCCATGTTTCAATAAATAAGTCGTATGGAACCGATTGTACATCTCGAACAAAACCCGGAATGGGTCACGCACGTTTCACGAAGCCTGATCTTCCCCTAAGGAAGTGACGAAGCCATTCAAAAACGCTTGTTGCGCATTGCCGAAAAATGTCCTTCTGGGGCACTCACCTAATATTACAACCAATGAAACCACCCAAAAAATGGAAATTTGCACTCATGGTTTGGATTGCCATCTATCCTGCGATTACGTTGGCTTCCTATCTGTTGGGTGACTCCATCAAGGACTTGGCCTTACCGATTCGCACTTTGATCATGACTGCCATTTTGGTGCCGCTCATGGTTTATGTTCTTTTGCCTATTTTACGAAAACTTTTCGGAGCTTGGCTCCACACCTAACGATGAAAAATGTTATTGCTTTTGGCGGTTCAACCAGCCAATCTTCGATCAACAAACAATTGGCGACCTATGCCGCCCATTTATTTTCCAATGCCGAAGTCGAAGTATTGGACTTAAACGATTACCCCCTTCCGCTATTTTCGGTCGACTTGGAAAAAGAGGGAATCCCACAAGCGGCGCATAATTTTTATGCAAAAATTGGTTCGGCCGACGTACTTGTCGTTTCGTTAGCCGAACACAACGGGGCATATTCGGCGGCATTTAAAAACCTTTTGGATTGGACTTCCCGAATTCAAAGTAAAAATTTCCAAAACAAACCGATGCTACTCATGGCGACCTCTCCCGGAGCGCGGGGCGGTGCCAGTGTGTTGGAACTCGCGCAAAAACGGTTTCCCTACCAAGGCGCTGAAATTGTGAGCACGTTCACGTTACCCAATTTTTATGACCACATGATCGATGGTGTTCTGAGTGACTCCTATCATGCCGAATTGGTTGAATGTGTTGCAAAATTTACTTAAAAAAAAACCGAAGCTTTCACTTCGGGTTTGCTTTTTTTATCGAAACGCTTTGTTGTCAAAACGGGTGACGTCAATGATGGTTTCCCCGTCGACATCATAGGAGATGGAAATCGAATCCCCGACCGTCGTGATGGGTAATTCAGCCGAAATTTGCGAGGAGCCCACAAAAATTCGGTCCATTCCTTTCACCGTAAAATAATAAACACTGGAACCATTTTTTACATCGGTTTGAATACGGGTCACCACCGATTCCAATTGCTTTTTCCCACGAGAATCGCCGCTGGCTAATTTACTTCCCGAAGAATTGTAGGCGCTCTTGAATGCGGTTAACGTTTCTCGCATCGAATTGCCCACGCCAACAATGGTATAGTCATTAATGGCCACCATGGCGTACATTTTCACCAATCCACCGTCATCTTTAAGCGTCATTATATAGGTGGGAATCCCATTGATGTTATACGGAATGGGAAGCGCGGCTTTGTACCCTTTCTCTTGTACTTTCCCTTCTGCCGATTGCTGTGCCGCGTATTCGGTGGCGCCACTTTGTTTGTAAAATGTAGTTTCTTTGGTTCGGGTATCTACCAACACAAAACCTACAGCACTTTCGTCACTCCCTACCGAGGTAATTCCGGTATACCAATACGACCGATTATTTTTACCATACACCAAGGTAAGTCCTTCGGTAATTTGCAATTTATCTTTGTTCGAAAAATTCCAATACCCGTTGATGTACTCGCCCCAGTCTTCCAACTGTGTTTCAACGATAGTCGAGGGTTGGATTCGGTCTACCCAAGCTGGCGTTGTGGCCAAGGTATACGACTTCAAGTCCCCTGTTTGTGCATCGACTACGACAACCCCAGTGGTATTTTTCCCCGAGAATCCAATCGTTTTTTCATAGGTAGAAACCACCCAATACGGCCGTCCAGATTCATCGATTTCAAACACAAAATCTTCCAATCCAGTCGTGGCATATCCATTAAAATATAAATGTCTATGCAGATTGCTTTGGAAGAAAGCGCCGGGTTGGAATTTCAACTGTACGGGTTGGTTGCCCACTTGTTGGACCAAACGCACATCCCGTTCGTTGGTGGCCGAAACCATCACATACCCTGGAGTTCCTTGGGTATTGTTCATCCATTTAAAAAACCCCGAGTGCAATAACGGAGCTACCCAGTACAATTCGTTGTGCACTTTTTGTATTGAAAATTGCCCCAATTGCACCTGACTCCCCAAAGCGGGTTGCGAGCCAATGATTTTTTCTCCTAATAAATAGGCAAGATTGCGATCGACCACGCGAATTTGATCCATCCCAATCGGTGCCATTTGTTGTGAAATGGAATTGCCTTTTTTGACCGTACCAATCAATTTTTGATAGCGATCGGTATGCAAAAATGTCGCTGTGGTAACCAAAGGAATAATCGTTAAATAGAGGAAAAGGACCAAAAACACCCATTTCCAAGCCTTGTGTGGAGGTTGCCCGACGGTAAATTTTTTAAACTCTTTGTCGGTACTAATTTTCATCGAAAAAATATAGACCAAGCCCAGTATAAAAAATACTATAATTGCTATAGGGTAAAAACCGTAATTCAAAACGGGTAAGGTGAGGTAAACGATGCCCCCGAAAAAAAGCAGTCCAAGGATAATTTTTTTCATACTATTTTTTTGACTATTGGACGCTGAAAAGAGAAAAAAAGTTACAATTTAACCATGATTTCAAAAATATAGATGCTTCTCACTATTTTTGCAGTAAAACCTAGTGTATGAAAGCATATGTATTCCCTGGCCAAGGGGCTCAATTTACCGGTATGGGTAAAGACTTATATGAACATTCTGCCGTAGCGCGGGAGTTGTTTGAAAAAGCCAATGAAATTTTGGGTTTTCGTATTACCGACATTATGTTTGAAGGAACCGCAGAACAATTGAAAGAAACCAAAGTAACCCAGCCCGCAGTATTTTTGCATTCGGTGATTTTGGCCAAAACCTTGGCGGATTTCCAACCCGAGATGGTAGCCGGTCATTCCTTAGGGGAATTTTCAGCCTTAGTGGCTAGCGGCGCTTTGTCGTTTGAAGACGGGTTAAAATTGGTTTCACAACGTGCCCTTGCCATGCAAAAAGCTTGTGAAATTACCCCTTCTACAATGGCGGCCGTATTGAACTTGGACGATAAAGTGGTCGAAGATATTTGTGCCTCTATTGAGGGGGTTGTGGTTGCTGCGAATTACAACTGTCCTGGGCAATTGGTGATTTCGGGCGAATTTAAAGCGGTGGAAGAAGCCTGTGAAAAAATGAAAGAAGCCGGGGCAAAACGCGCCTTATTATTGCCTGTAGGTGGTGCCTTTCACTCCCCTATGATGGAGCCTGCTCGCGAAGAATTGGCTGCCGCGATTGAAGCTACGCATTTTAATGACCCCATCTGTCCGGTGTATCAAAATGTACCGGCGAGTGCGGTGAGCGATGCAGCTACCATCAAACAAAATTTAATTACCCAATTGACCGCCCCTGTAAAATGGACGCAATCGATGCAACAAATGATTGCCGATGGCGCCACTTCGTTTACAGAAGTAGGCCCTGGAAAAGTATTGGTAGGTTTGATCAATAAAATCAATAAAGAAGTAACCACAATTTCAGCATAATAATGAAAAAGATTGTATTCAGTGTTGCCACCGTACTGCTATTGGTGGGGTGTAAAGAAACGACACAAGAAAAACTAGATGCCGCCAAGGAGGCAGTATCACAAGAAGTAAAAGAAAAAGTGGATTCGGTAACCACCAAAACTGAAAAAGCGTTGGACTCGACTACAAAGAAAATCAAATCTAAAGTCGACACCCTACTGGTAAAAGGCGCTACGAAAGTAGAAGAAAAAGCCAAAGCGATTAAAGAAGGTGCCAAAAAGTAAACTTTTTAAACTCTTTAAACTTTTAAACTCTTTAAACTCTCTTAAACCCCCTAAACAGGGGTTTTTTTATGGTCTGAAGTGTTAAAAAATAATTTTTTTCGATTCTGGCGAGGCATCGTATTTTTTTGGCATTCGATTTGTAATAGGGGAAATAGTTCTTTTTATTTATTAATTCTTAATCCCTTAAAAAAATGAAAAAAGTAATGTTGAGCTTCGCTGTGATCGGAGCATTGATGGTGGTTTCTTGCGAGAAAAAAGCCGATGAAAAAGTAGTATCTGAAACTGAAAAGATTGCAGATACGTTGGAAAAAGAGGCCGATACGGCAGCTACAAAAATCGATGCTACGATTGAAGAAACCGGTGATGCCTTGAAAGCTGCTGGTGAAGAAGCCAAAGAAACTGCGAAAGAGGGCGCTGATAAAGCTACCACTGCCGCGAAAGAAGCTGTAAAAAAATAATTTACAGGCAATTAGTTGTAAAAAAAAGAGGGCTTAGGCCCTCTTTTTGATTGTATACTTTATGATCTAATTTTCTGCTCCCACTTCCAAGCACTAGCTAATGCCTCTTCCAATGTAGATTCTGCTTTCCATCCTAATACGGTATTGGCTTTGTCGGTATTGGCATATGCTTCTGTAATATCGCCTTCTCGACGTCCTACAATTTGATAGTTTAAAGGTTTTCCGCTGACTTTTTCAAAGGTTTTTATCACCTCCAAAACCGAGCTTCCGGTACCCGTTCCCAAATTGAAGGTTTCCACTTTTTCGGCATTTTTTTGGTGAAGTAACCGTTGTAACGCAACCACATGGGCTTTCGCCAAATCAACTACATGGATATAATCCCGTATGGCAGTTCCGTCGGGGGTAGGATAATCATCGCCAAAGACCGAAAGTTTTTCGCGAAGTCCTATAGCCGTTTGCGTAATAAAAGGCACTAGATTTTGGGGAACCCCCAAGGGTAATTCTCCAATCTCAGCCGTGGGATGCGATCCGATGGGGTTGAAATAGCGCAACAAAATAGCATTGATTCCGGTAACTTTTGCTGTATCCGTGATAATTTCTTCTCCGATTTGTTTGGTATTGCCATAGGGAGAAATGGCGGGTTGCACAGAAGCATCCTCCGTGATTGGCATTTGTTTGGCCTGACCGTACACGGTACATGATGAACTGAAAATAAAATTGGCTTGGGGAAGTACTGCTAACGATTGCAGCACATAAACTAAAGCATTGATGTTATTTTCATAATACAACAACGGGTTTTCAACACTTTCACCCACCGCTTTACTGGCCGCAAAATGAATCACCCCCGAAACATCATTATGCCGAAGGAAAAAATCTTGTACTGCTGCTTTCTCGCGTAAATCAATCTGCTCAAATACCGGTTTTTTTCCCGTAATCCGTTCAATCCCTTCTAAAACATCGAGAGAAGAATTGGATAGATTATCTAGAGCAATTACTTCAAACCCTTGATTTTGCAATTCTACAACGGTGTGTGACCCAATAAATCCTAAGCCACCAGTGACAACAATTTTCATGTGCTTTCTCTTATTTATACAAATTCCAATATCGTATCGGTAATAAAACGAATCTGTTCGTCATCGAGTTCGGTATGCATTGGCAGCGCAATAACTTCATCCACCAACTGATTGGTTACGGGAAAATCTTCCTCGCGGTAACGCGCATCCAAATACGCCTTTTGTCGGTGCAAAGGAATCGGATAATAAATCGCACAAGGAATTCCTTTTTCTTGCAAATGCGTCAGTAAGGTATCGCGTTTCCCATTTAAAATGCGAATCACATATTGATGAAACACATGACAATCGCATTGGTCGCAAATCGTTGGAACCCAAATATTCGGGTTTGTGCCCAGCGCCTGACTGTATTTTCGTGCGGCAGCTTGACGGGCTTTATTGTAGGTATCCAAATGGGGAAGTTTTGCTTTCAACACGGCCGCTTGAATACTATCCAGTCGCGAGTTGACACCTACCACATCGTGATGATACCGCACGTACATACCGTGATTGACGATACCTCTTAGGGTATGCGCCAAGGCATCATCGTTCGTAAAAATCGCCCCACCATCGCCGTAACATCCTAAATTTTTGGAAGGGAAAAAAGAGGTAGCCCCTACATGTCCGATGGTTCCAACTTTTCGTTTGATACCCTCCGCAGACGTGTAATCGGCACCAATAGCTTGTGCATTATCTTCAATGACAAATAAATTATGCGCTTGGGCAATTTCCATAATCGCATCCATATTGGCTGCACGACCAAACAAGTGTACCGGAACTATCGCTTTGGTTTTGGGCGTTATCGCTTTACGAATTCCTTCCAAAGATATATTCATGTTGTTGAGATCCACATCTACTAATACGGGTGTCAATTGCAGCAACGCAATTACCTCAACGGTGGCTGCGAAAGTGAAATCAGCCGTGATTACTTCATCACCAGGTTGCAAGCCCAATCCCATCATGGCAATTTGCAACGCATCGGTTCCATTGGCACAAGGAATGACGTGCTTTACTCCCAAATACGTCTCCAAATCGGCTTGAAATTGATGCACTAAGGGTCCGTTAATATAAGTGGTGGTATCTAAAACCTCTTGGATGGAAACATTGACTTCCTCCTTTATTTTATCGTATTGACTTTTTAAGTCAACCATTTGTAACTTTTTCATACGTCGTCTTAAAACAAAACAAAAGTACATAAAAACTCCTTGCACTATACGACCACCATTTTCTTTTTCGATTTAAATTTTCGTAAAAATTCGACTTCTTTTCCCTACTACTTCGGCATGAAAAACGCTTCTTTTCTTCCACATTTTATTTGTATTTTAGCCCAGAAATATACCGATAATGCAGTTTGCTTACTCCATACTCATCCGCTTTGTGGCGCTAATTCTCCCGCTTTTGGCCCGATTTAATGCCAAATTACAACGCTTTGTTGAGGGTAGAAAATCGGTGTGGCAAACTTTGGAAAAAGGGTTACAAGGACGCCAAAAAACACTTTGGTTTCATGCCGCCTCTTTGGGCGAATATGAGCAAGGGCTTCCTGTGATGGAAGCGTTGAAAACGAAATACCCTGATTATACTTTTGTGCTTACCTTTTTTTCGCCTTCAGGATATGAAGTACGGAAAAACAATAGTATCGCCGACATCACGGTATACCTCCCTTTGGACACTCCCGAAAATGCCCGTCGTTTTTTACAAACGGTTCGACCTCAAATGGCCTTTTTTATCAAATATGAATTTTGGCCCAATTACTTGAACCAATTGCGGCAACAAGCAATTCCGACTTTTTTAATTTCGGGTGTTTTTCGACCCAATCAAGTTTTCTTTAAAATTTATGGCGGATTTTACCGCAATGCTTTGCGCACGTTCGCCCACTTTTTTGTTCAAAATGACCTTTCCAAAACCCTTTTACAATCCATTGGAATAACGGCGGTTTCGGTTTCAGGCGACACGCGTTTTGATCGTGTAAATGCCGTTTTACAACGCGACAATGCACTTAATTTTATGGAAAAATTTACCCAAGACGCCACCATCATGGTTATTGGAAGTTCATGGCCTAAAGATGAAGAAATGTTGGCGCACTATATCAATGAAGCACCTGAGAACCTAAAGTTTGTCCTCGCGCCGCACAATATTAAAACCGAACAACTGGATACTTTTGAAGCACAATTGAAGCGTCCTTCAGTACGGTATTCGCAAATAGATACTTTACCACTGGAGGATTATTCAACTTTAATTGTGGATACGGTGGGACTCCTTACAAAAATTTATGCCTATGCCGATATTGCCTATGTGGGCGGAGGATTTGGTCATCCGGGCGTTCATAATGTGTTGGAACCCGCTACTTTTGGTATTCCGATTGTGGTAGGACCGCATTACGATCATTTTGCTGAAGCCACAGCGCTGGTTCATTTGGGAGGATGCGTAAGTATTTCGAATGAATCGGAATTAAAAACAATACTCGACACTTGGGTTGCGAATTCCATAGAACGAGAAGAAAAAGGAAACCTTTGCGCTACCTTTGTCCAAAAAAACACAGGAGCTACCGAACATATTGTTTCCTATATTACTACTAATTACAAACCTACTTTGACGCATGAAAAAATGTAAATTTCTATTTTTTGTACTTTTTTTAAGTTTTCAAGTCCTTGCTCAACAGGGCGGAATGTGGTTGCCTCATTTACTCAAAGGCGACCGGGAAACGGAAATGAAAAATTTGGGGCTCAAGTTGACCGCCGAACAAATTTACTCCCTCAATCAATCGAGTTTAAAAGATGCCGTTCCGCAATTTGATGGCGGATGTACCGCTGAAGTGATTTCCAATCAAGGACTCATTTTAACCAACCATCACTGTGGTTTTGATGCGATTCAAAATCATTCGTCGGTGGAGCACGATTATCTTCGTGATGGATTTTGGGCCTACAGCTTAAAAGAGGAATTACCCAACCCCGACATGGTAGTCACGTTTGTGGTGCGAATCGAGGATGTGACATTAAATGTACTCGCCGGTACGGAAAACATTACCAATGAAACGGAAAAACAGAAAAAAATTCAACAAAATCTCTCTGAATTAACCAAGAACTTACCCAAAGAAAGTTGGCAAGAAAACTTGATTAAACCCTTTTATGATGGCAATCAATACATTCGTTTTGTAACCGAAACGTTTAAAGATATTCGGTTAGTAGGGGCCCCACCTAGCGCTATTGGGAAATTTGGTTCGGACACCGACAACTGGGTTTGGCCGCGGCATACGGGAGATTTCTCTTTATTCCGAATTTATGCCGATAAAAACAATCGTCCGTCTGCTTATGCTGCAGAGAACATTCCCTATACCCCAAAACATTTTTTCCCTATTTCCATAAAAGGAATTCGTGAAAATGATTTTACCATGGTGATGGGCTACCCCGGACGCACGCAAGAATACTTACCTTCGTATGCCGTAGAACAAATTATGAACACCTTAAATCCGGCCAAAATTGATGTGCGAGACGCTGCCTTGAAAATTCAGAACAGCTTCATGCGCAAAGATCAAGCGATTAAGATTCAATACGCCTCCAAGAATTCGAGTATTGCCAACTACTGGAAAAAATGGATTGGAGAAACGAAAGGCTTGAAAAAATCGAATGCCCTTGCCGCCAAAGAAGCGTTTGAAAAAGAATTGACAGAAAAAATAATCAAAGTAGGAAAACAGGCAGAATACGGAAATTTGTTAAATGATTTTAAAACCTATTATGCTGAAATCCGGGATTATGCGTTGGCCCGCGACTTATTTACCGAGGTGGTGTTGCGCAATACCGAATTACTGCAAACAGGCTACAAACTAGTACAACTGGAGCAATTGTATCAAAACAAAGGAGAGCAAGCGTTTACCGAACGTAAAAATGTATTGTATAAAGGAATCGATGCCTTTTACAAAGATTATCATGCCCCGCTGGATAAAGCTGTTTTCGAACAATTAATCGCGTTGTATGCTCAACGTTTACCAAAGGCTTTTATCCCTAGTGTGTTGGAAAATGTCGATGCAGCAAGCTTAACCAATGAAATCTATTCCAGTTCAGCGCTAACGAATCTTGAAGGATTTCGAAAATTATTGGAAGGCGACACGGCTACCATTTTAGCCAATATGCGTCAAGATAAAGGCTACCAATTGGTCAAATCGATTACCGATACGTATTTGAAATTAGTGGCTCCCAAATGGGAAGAATGGAATGCAAAAATTGCAGCGACACAACGTAAATACATGAAAGCAATTGTCGAATTGAGTCCGAAATCAGCGCGTATATTCCCAGATGCCAACAGTACATTACGCGTGACTTTTGGAAAGGTTAAAGGCTACAAACCTAGTGATGGGGTTTATTACGAACCGTTTACAACATTGGATGGCGTTATGGAAAAATATATCCCGGGCGATTACGAATTTGATGTGCCTGAAAAGTTAATCACTTTATACAACACTAATGATTTTGGTCCGTATGCCAATAAACAAGGGAAAATGCCTGTAGCTTTCATTGCAACCAATCATACTACAGGAGGTAATTCGGGGAGCCCAGCGCTCGACGCCGAAGGGAATTTAATCGGTTGTAATTTTGATCGCGTTTGGGAAGGTACGATGAGTGATATTTACTATTCACCCGACATTTGTCGCAACATTATGGTAGACGCACGGTACATCTTATTTGTGATTGATAAATTTGCCAATGCACAAAACATCATTAAAGAGCTGAAAATCATCACTCCGCAAACAAAAAATAAAAAGTCTAAAAAATAGACTTTGGCACGATGTTTGATAAATAAATGGCGGAATCCAAAGTGCGAATTTTTTAAAAAAAAGGAGACAATTGTTTTTCTGATTAAAAAAATTTATATCTTTGCTCCGAATTAATAATTAACCTTTTATAATTAAGTAAGATGAAAAAAGTATTTTTAAGCTTGGCTGTAATTGCTGCTTTGACTGTAGTATCTTGTAAACAATCAGAAAACACTGACGCTGCTGCTGCTGACACAACTGCTGTTGACACAACTGCTGCTGACACAACTGCTGCTGATACAACTGCTGCTGACACAACTGCTGCTGACACAACTAAAGCTGAAACAGCTGCTCCAGCTGAGAAAAAATAATTAGAACCTCGTTCTAGTTAAGAAAAAAGTCCCGAGTTCGGGACTTTTTTGTTTTCTATAGGTTTTTAAACTTAAAAACCACTACCGTAATTACATAAAAAAAGCTCCCTACAACGTAAGGAGCTTTTGTACTCAAGGCGGGACTTGAACCCGCACGGACATTACTGCCCACTGGATTTTAAGTCCAGCGTGTCTACCAATTCCACCACTCAAGCATTGGTATTTTGAGCGAAAAACGGGATTCGAACCCGCGACCTCAACCTTGGCAAGGTTGCGCTCTACCAACTGAGCTATTTTCGCAAGTAAACTTTAGAACCAACCGCATTAACTGCGATTGCGGATGCAAATGTAACACATTAAATGTATTTTACAAGGGAAAATTTGAAAAAAATTAGACTCCTTCAGTAAACCCTTGATAACCAAACTATCGTTACTGCCCTAGCATTCTTTTAATTTCATTGAGCTTCATTAACGCCTCCACCGGAGTCAAGGTATTTATATCCAATCGTTGTATTTCCTCTCGTATTTCTTCTAGTAATGGATCATCCAAATTGAAAAAACTGAGCTGTAAATCGGCATCCGACTTCATATCAAGCAACACCTCTGACGAATGCTTCTTTTCTAATTTCTTCAACATTTTTTGTGCTTTTTGTACCACTGTTTGGGGCATTCCAGCCATTTTCGCAACATGGATTCCAAAACTATGGGCGCTCCCGCCCTCTACCAACTTACGCATGAACAAAACAGTATCTTTGAGTTCTTTTACCGAAACATTGTAATTCTTAATCCGTGCAAAAGATTCACCCATTTCATTTAATTCATGATAATGCGTAGCAAATAATGTTTTGGGGCGCGAAGGATGTTCATGTAAATATTCGGCAATCGCCCAGGCAATCGAAATCCCATCATAGGTGCTTGTCCCGCGTCCTATTTCATCCAAAAGAACCAAACTCCGCTCCGAAATATTATTCAAAATAGAGGCCGTTTCATTCATTTCAACCATAAAGGTTGATTCGCCCATCGAAATATTGTCGCTGGCACCCACACGGGTGAAAATTTTATCGACAACCCCCATACGCAATCGTTCCGCCGGTACAAAACTCCCCATTTGAGCCAACAATACCAAAAGCGCCGTTTGCCGAAGTATCGCCGATTTCCCTGACATATTTGGCCCTGTAATCATCATTAACTGCTGACTGGATCGATCGAGATACACATCATTAGCCACATAAGGCACCCCCGCAGGCAATTGTTTTTCAATAACGGGATGACGCCCGTTGACAATTTCCAATTCAAAGGATTCGTCCAATTCGGGACAGACATAATGATGCTCCACGGCCATTTGTGCAAACGACAACAAACAGTCCAATTGGGCTATCAACTGCGCATTGGTTTGCACAGGCTTGATATAACTTCCCACCCAACTCACTAACTCCTCAAACAAGCGCGATTCAATATGTTGGATTTTCTCTTCTGCCCCCAATATTTTAGTTTCGTATACTTTTAATTCCTCTGTAATGTAACGCTCCGCATTAACCAAGGTTTGTTTGCGAATCCAATCTTGGGGAACTTTATCTTTGTGGGTGTTTCGAACTTCAATGTAATAGCCAAAAACGTTATTGAAAGCGATTTTTAGAGAGCTAATCCCTGTGCGCTCGGATTCGCGTTTTTCAATCCCCTCCAAATATTCCTTCCCCGAATACGCGATAGTTCGCAAGGCATCCAACTCTTCATGAACCCCTGTGCGAATCGCATTGCCCTTGGCTATAGAAACCGGAGGTTCGGATTGTAAGGTGGTGGCTATTTTTTCGCGCAACACATCACAAGCATGCAAGCTATCGCCAAGTATACGAACAGCTTCTTGCACACTGGCGAGTGCCCAGTCTTTAATAGGAAGTATCGCATCTAACGATTCTTTCAAGGCAACAAGCTCCTTAGGTCCTATTCGCCCCGTCGCTACTTTGGAAATTAATCGCTCCAAGTCGGAAATCAAGCGAATTTGTCGTTGCATTTGTTGCATCACTTCGGGATGACTTTGCAAATAGGCGACCACTTGGTGTCGCTCTCTGATTTTTGGAATTTCTTTGAGAGGAAGGGCCAACCAACGTTTCAACAAACGCGAACCCATGGGCGAAATCGTTTTGTCAATAACGTCCAAAAGAGTCACCGCATTGGGATTGTAACTGTGGTATAACTCTAAATTCCGAATGGTAAAACGGTCCATCCACACATAGGCGCTCTCCGCAATACGCTGGATTTGAGTAATGTGCTGTAATTTATGATGTTGCGTTTCAGATAAATAATACAATATGGCTCCC
>CANHRI010000014.1 GCA_947463515.1 Flavobacteriaceae bacterium | reverse complement strand
GGAAGAAAAATTTACCAAAGCGATATCGTGCAATATACAGGTATGGCCAAGGAGCAAAATGATTTTCGCGCCACCTATGATGCCGAGCCATATTGGACCAATAGTGCCTTTGGGGGAATGCCTACCTACCAATTGGGGGCAAAATACCCACATGATTATATTGGGGCTATCGATGATGTATTGCGTTTTTTACCACGCCCTGCCGATTATTTATGGCTTTATTTTATTGGGTTTTATGTGTTAATGTTGGTTTTGAAAACCGATCCGTTAAAAGCCTTTTTTGGGGCTTTAGCTTTTGGCTTCTCCACCTATTTGATTGTTATACTGGGGGTAGGCCATAACGCCAAAGCCCATGCAATCGCCTACATGCCGCTGGTCGTAGCAGGCGTTTTATGGGTGTTTCAAAAACGGTATTTATGGGGCGGCATTTTAACGCTTTTTGCAGTTGCGCTCGAAATCAATGCCAATCACTTTCAAATGACCTACTATTTACTCATTGTGCTTTTGGGATTAGGAATTTATTACAGCATCAAAATGCTGCGCGAAAAGGATTTTTCTGCCTTGGGTAAAACCGCTGCCACCTTTGCAATCGCTTTAATTCTTGCGGTGGGGGCCAATGCCACCTCACTTCTCGCAACCCAAGAATATGCACAATTCAGTACCCGCGGAAAGAGTTCTTTGCAATTGGAACCCGATGGAAAACCCAAAACAGACAAGGCAACCCTTGACCGCAGTTATATCACGGAGTACAGTTACGGAATTGCCGAGAGTTTAAATCTTATCGCTCCCCGATTGTTTGGTGGAGGCAACGACGAGAAGTTGAGCGACGATTCGAGCGTGTATCAATTTATGCTGAACTATGGGGCAACCGAGTCGGAAGCCCGCCAGTTTACCGATGCGTATGCGCGAACCTATTGGGGAGAACAGCCCATTGTAGCAGCACCTGCCTATATCGGAGCCGTTGTTTTCTTTCTTTTTGTTTTGGCCTTGTATCATGACAAACGTCAGCTCAAATGGGTCTTTTTTGGCGGAGCTTTGGTATCGTTGCTTTTGTCATGGGGAAAAAATTTCCCAGCCTTAACCGACTTTTTTATCGATTATGTTCCGTTATACGATAAGTTTCGCGCTGTTTCATCGATTCAAGTTGTGTTGGAATTGTGTATTCCGGTATTGGCGATTATGGGACTCCATACATTTATGACTACTGATGCGGAAAATCGCTGGAACAATTTAAAGAAAGCAGGGCTCACTTGTTTGGGTCTATTACTGCTGGTTTTTTTCCTTAAAAGCAGTTTCAACTTTACGGGAACGTTGGATACGGATTTGCTTCGCATGTTTAGTGAAGGACAAGATAAATCCTTCGGTATTGGTTTTATCGACGCGCTAAAAGCTGATCGTGAAACCTTGTATGCCGCCGATTTGTTGCGCTCCGGATTTTTAATAGCCTTAGCCTTTGTGTTTCTTTGGCGTTTTTCCAAAGTAAAATTGGGTGCTATGAATACCATCATTTGCGTAGGTATTGTGATGGTCATTGACTTGTTTTTGGTGGACAAAAAATATGTAGATAGCACTGATTTTGTCTCTGCTCACGAGGTCGATCGTCCTTTTCAAGCAACGCCCGCTGACGAACAAATCTTACAAGACACTACGTACTACCGCGTTTTGGATGTAGAAGGCAATATGAGTAGTGCCCGCGCGTCCTTTTTTCATAAATCGATTGGAGGATACAGTGCGGTTAAACCCCGTGCTATTCAGGAGTTATTTGACTATCAAATTGCCAAAAATAACAAGGAGGTTTTGGATATGTTGAATATCAAATATATTATCCAAGTGAATGAAAAAGGGGAGCAGTTTCCCACCTTTAATCCCGATGCCAATGGCAATGCTTGGTTTGTCCATTCGATTCAAGGTGTAGCCACGGATGATGCGGTGATGAAGACGCTAGATACGTTGAAAACCAAATCAGTAGCCGTTTACAATCGCAATGAATCTAAACCTTCACGAACTCGATTTGAGCGCGATTCCACGGCTCGTGTGCAACTGACAGCCTACCGTCCCAATCAGTTAACCTATGTTTCCAATAACAAGTATGAGGGTTTTGTAGTGTTTTCTGAAATGTATTACAAACCCGGATGGCACGCCAAAATTGATGGAAAATCGGTGGATTACGTCAAGGTAAACTTCGCTTTACGCGGTATGGTTGTTCCCGCTGGAAAACATACCATCACCTTTACGTTTGAACCTCAAGTGGTAAAAACAGGAAGTATGGTATCGTTAATCAGTTTTATGCTAATCGTTGTGCTATCGATTTTGGGAATTTATTTCGACCGTCGCCAACGTAAAGAACATTCCCCCTCCTAACGCATGAATACACCCAAGGAAAAAGTTTTAATCATCACCTATTATTGGCCACCTGCGGGAGGGCCAGGCGTACAACGTTGGTTGAAATTTGTGAAATATCTTCCAGATTTTGATATGATTCCGTATGTGTATGTTCCCGAAAATCCTAGTTATCCTATACAAGATGCGGGTTTGATTCGTGAAGTGTCGGAGAAGGCCATTGTAATAAAAAAGAAAATCCGCGAGCCTTACCAATGGGCAGCTTTATTTTCAAAAAAATCAACCCAAAAAATTAGTTCAGGAATTATACCCGCAGCCCAAAAACAATCGGTTTTGCAAAAATTTCTGCTATGGGTTCGGGGCAATATTTTTATTCCTGATGCTCGCTTTTTATGGGTAAAACCGTCGGTACATTTTTTGAAAAATTATATTGAAAAAGAGGGGATTACCACGATTATTACTTCGGGTCCGCCGCACAGTTTGCATTTAATTGGTCAGCAATTGCGTGCTTCGATGAATGTAAAATGGATTGCCGATTTTCGTGATCCATGGACGACCATTGGGTACCACAAAGCCTTAAAGTTGTCAAGGTATGCGGCCAAAATTCACCGTGACTTGGAGCGACAAGTGTTGCAAAGCGCCGATCACATTATGGTTACGAGTCCCACTACAAAACAAGAATTTTCCGCACTAACTTCCCAACCCATTTCGGTCATCACCAACGGATACGATACCGAACAAGTATCGCCACAAACGTTGGATACGTCATTTTCCCTAGCACACATCGGTTCCTTTCTTTCCGACCGAAATCCTCAAATTTTATGGGAAGTTTTAGCCGAACTTATTCATGAAAACCAACAGTTTGCCGCTGATTTTTCATTGAAGTTAATCGGTAAAGTCAGTGAAGAAGTCTTGCAAAGCATTTCCCATTATCAATTGAATTCCTATGTGAATAATTTGGGATATGTGGCACATGACGAAGCTGTAGCCCATCAGCGTAAATCCCAAGTTTTACTATTGATCGAAATTGATTCGCCCGATACCCGCAGTATTATTCCTGGAAAATTATTTGAATATATGGTTTCCGGTCGTCCGATCGTTGCTTTGGGTCCGAAAGGTTCTGATTTTGCCGAAATTGTGCAATCCACCAATACAGGCACTTTTTTCACCTATGCTGAAAAAGTCGCATTGAAGCAAAAAATTAGCGAACTTTATGCTCAGTATCAAGCAGGTAGTCTGCAGTCACATCCCGTGGGACTCCAACGGTATTCGCGAAAGCAACTGACGCAAGAGTTGGTACAACTAATTCATTCCGTTTAAATGGGAATAGTTCAAAATCAATCCATTAAAAACACCATCATTACCTTTTTCGGTTTTGGAATAGGTGCGATTAATGCCTTGTTTTTTTATACCCATTTTTTAGGAAAAGAACATTATGGCATTGTTTCTACTTTGCTTTCTGGGGCCAATATCATGATGCCATTGATGGCTTTTGGCGCACAAAACACTATCATTCGATTTTATTCTCAATACGATTCGGAGGCCAAACGAGAGCGCTTTCTTGCTTTTATGGCGCTGGTTCCTTTTTACTTAATGATTCCGATTGGGGTATTGTTTTACTGTTTTTACGACAGTATCGCTTCGTATTGGGTTACAGAAAATCCTTCGTTAAAACCCTTTTTCGGATTAATTCCGGTGATTGGTTTTCTAATGGCCTATTTTGAAGTCTTTTATGCATGGGTGAAAGTGCATTTACGTTCTGTATATGGCAACTTTATTTATGAGGTATTCGGACGGGCTTTAATCATGTTTAATTTAATCCTGCTTCATTTTGAATACCTTACAAAGGCACAATTTATATACAGTGTTTTAGGGATTTATGCGATACAAACGCTGGTCATGTTTGTTTATGCGATGCGGGTGCGACGTCCTTCTTTTGGGTTACAAATTCCCCAAAATTTTAAAGAGATTTTTTATTATTCTTCCTTCATTATTGTTTCTGGAGGCATTGCGGTTATGTTGGTCGATTTTGATAAAGTTATGATACCGCAATATCTACCTATCGCGCACAATGCAGTGTATTCGGTAGCCATTTTTATTGCCACTGTTATTGCAGTGCCTTACCGTGCGATGAATCAAATTGTAGCCCCAATTACTGCGCGCTTGATGGTGCAAGAAAAGTGGGGCGAATTGCAACAATTATATCAAAAAACATCCATCAATTTGCAAATTACAGGCGGTTTGTTGTTGGTGTTAATTCTAACCAATATCCACATGTTGTATCGCATTATTCCCGATAATTACGACGGGGGCGTTTGGGTGGTTTTTATGATTGGGATTTCAAAGTATTACGATGTGCTTTTGGGCAATAACAACGCGATAATTGTCAATACCCGATACTACCGCATGGTTTTATTTTTTGGCGTCGCTACTGTGGTGTTGATGATTGTTTTGAATGCCATTTGTATTCCTATGTATGGGATCAATGGTTCGGCTTTGGCAACATTACTGACAATCATGCTATACAATACGGTGAAGTTTGTTTTTGTTGTTAAGAAGTTGAAACTTTTTCCCTTTACCTTGCATACGGTTCGATCGTTAGTAGTATTAATTGTTGTTTTTGGAGTATTTTATGCTTGGGATTTTCCTTTCCATCCGATAATTAACATCGTGTTTAAATCGGCATTAGTAGCGCCACTATATCTTTTTGCGCATTATTATTTACGTGTTTCCGATGAGGTAAATGAAGTAATGGATCGTTTTTTGCCTCGTTTTTTAAAGCGATAAAAAAGGAGAAAACCCTGCAATCCTAGGACTACAGGGTCTCCGAATCAAACTAACTAACCCAAACTTTATTTACTCTTCATTTGCTATGTTTTCCGACGTTTGTTCTTGTCTTGTATTTTGGTCTGATGTACGATAGTAATAGCCTCCAGTGTTATATTGGGTGCTTGAACCGTAATAGGTGGTTGCACAAGTGGCTTGCTCATAATAATTAGGCGTAAAGCCATTACGTTTCACACTTCCTACGGTATGGACGATTTGACCCAAGCGGTTGTAAACGATTCGCATACCGCCAATTTGTGTTAGCGCAAAACGATTATAGTGCATGAACACACTTCCAATTCGACTTACTCGATCACGACTATCATAGTTGATCAATGTGTTACCAACGCGTCGTACACGTCCAAAGGAGTCAAATTCAATCAAAACCCCATAATTTACAGGGCGACTTCCTCGCGCCATAGTTTTGGAGCTTGCACCGCGGAAGTAGTAGCTACCTCCAACATCTTCAGGACGGGTATTGAAGTCAAAATCACCATTCAAGAATACATAAAACACAATTCCGCGTTCCATAAATTGAATCGGTTCGGCTTCATTGAAGTGTAGACCATGACGGTGGTTAGCAAACTCCAAAGTAGTGGCATGAGCCCAAGTGTTAAAAGCGAACACTAAACTGGATAAAAGCGTAATAGTTTTCATAAGGCATTCGGTTTACGGTTGGTGCTTACTCTTTCGATTTTCAGCTTCTTCGATCATTGTGATGTAAAGGTATTTTCAATTGCTGTGCCATCTTTATCGATAGAATTGTCAACGATTTGTTAATGATTTTTAATCTGTTGAATGCAAAACTCTTACTTCAGGTGACTGCTTTATTTTCAAGATAATTTTAGTATATTTGACTCCACAACAAACCACTTTATTGAAGATTACCCCATGAAAAAATACCTACTGGTCCTCTTTTCTTTAATTGGATTTCAATTTGTCTCAAATGCCCAATCTTTTATTCAAGCCTATGCCGACATTGCCAATCAGTGTTCTCAAACGAATGTCACGAACAATTTGACTGAGTTTGAAGATTTAGGTGTAAAACGTCGCGGCACCGCAGCGTTGCAAAATACTTTAGATTGGTTGAAGAGCAAATACCTTAGCTACGGCTACACGGCCAACCAGCTTCAAGAGTTTTCCTATACCTATTCGGGTTCGTCAGCCGTGTGTAAAAATTTAGTAGTCACCAAAATCGGAACCACCTATCCCAATACCTATGTCATTATATGTGGTCATTATGATTCTATTGTAGGTACAGGGACCAATGATAATGGGAGTGGGGTAGCGGCTATTTTGGAAGTCGCGCGTTTATTGCAAAATGTCCCCACGGAATATTCCATTCGTTTTATCAATTTCTCGGGGGAAGAAGATGGTTTGCGTGGAAGTCAAAATTATGTCAACACCGTTGTCAATGGCACCACCCCCAAAATGAGTATCCGTTTGGTATTCAATATTGATCAAGTAGGCGGAGTTGCCGGAGATATCAACGATACCATTACTTGTGAGCGCGATACAGGGAGTCCAACTTCCAATAATGCGGCTTCCAATGCCATGACGCAACAATTGATTACGTGTACTGAACTGTATTCGCCCCTTAATACCAATTTGTCGTATACCTATGCGTCCGATTACATGACCTTTGAAGATAATGGTGAAATCATCACGGGGTTTTATGAAACCAATGAAACGACGCATCGACACACCGTCACCGATTTATTGGTCAATATGGATCCGGTGTACAACTACAAAGTGGCCCAAGCTGCTACGGGGGCAATGTTGCATTTTGCCGTGGCGAGTACAACCCTAAGCACATCGTCAGTGCAGGAATATCAAATGTCGGTTTTCCCCAATCCAGCGACGAATGAGATTTATTGGAATTTGGGGACATTTCCCAAAAATGAGTATCAATTTAGCTTGATAGACAGCACCGGTAAAATTGTATTATCCCAAGCGGTTACCGATGCGCCTTTGGTCAAGGGGTTTGCCGTAGGTCATTTGGCTCGTGGTATGTATATGGCGGTTATGGAATCGGATTCTACCAGAGTTACCCGGAAGATTGTTTTAGAATAAAAAATAGCAAAAACCCCTTCATGATGAGAAGGGGTTTTTCATTATAACTTTGCTTTTAAGTATTGGCCTGTTATCGATTCCGGATTCTTAGCAATTTCCTCAGGAGTTCCAAAAGCCATCAATTGCCCTCCTCTTTCGCCTCCCTCCGGACCCAAATCAATAATCCAATCGGCACATTTGATTAAATCCAAATTGTGCTCAATTACGATGATAGAGTGGCCTTTTTCGATGAGTGCTTCAAACGATGCGAGTAACTTCTTGATGTCGTGAAAATGAAGTCCAGTGGTGGGTTCATCAAAAACAAATAGTGCTTTTTCCTTGGTTGCGCCTTTCACTAGAAATGAAGCGAGTTTTATTCGTTGCGCTTCACCGCCCGATAAAGTTGACGAAGACTGTCCCAACTGCACATATCCTAGACCTACATCTTGTAAAGGTTGTAATTTTTGTACAATTTTATTTAGTTCGTGCTTTTTAAAAAAGGCAATGGCCTCATCAATGGTTAAGTTGAGTATCGCGTCGATGTTGAGTCCGTTACATTGAACTTCCAAAATTTCTTTCTTAAAACGTTTGCCGCCGCAGGTTTCACAAGGCAATTCTACATCGGCCATAAATACCATTTCTACATTGATCGTTCCGTCTCCTTTACACGTTTCACAGCGCCCTCCATCTACATTAAAAGAAAAATGTTTGGGTTGGTAGCCGCGAATTTTGGATAGTTTTTCCTTGGCAAACAGATCCCGAATATCATCATAAGCTTTGATGTAGGTTACGGGATTCGAACGGGAGCTTCGGCCAATCGGATTTTGATCTACATATTCGATATGATGAATACGGTGGTAGTGGCCTTGCATATCGCTAAATTGACCCGCTTTTTCACCGATGCCCTCCAGTTTTTTTTGTAAGGCAGGGAAAAGAATTTTTTTGACCAATGTACTCTTACCACTGCCTGAAACTCCTGTAATTACAGTGAGACACTCCAAAGGAAATCGGACGTCTACGTTTTGCAGATTGTGTTCGCGTGCCCCTAAAATGTCGATGTAAGCCGACCATTTTCTTCGAACTGTAGGCACTTGAATTTCCATTTTTCCGTTTAAATATTGAGCCGTTAACGAGTTGGCTTCTAAAATTTCGGAAAAAGTGCCTTGTGCCACCAATTCTCCTCCCAAACTTCCCGCTTCGGGACCAATATCGATAATCATATCGGCTTCCCGCATGATATCTTCGTCATGTTCTACAACAATGACCGTATTGCCCAAATCGCGTAGGTTTTTTAAGACTTCAATAAGCAATTCTGTGTCTTTGGGATGCAAACCGATACTAGGTTCGTCAAGAATGTACATCGAACCCACTAAACTGCTGCCTAGCGAGGTCGCCAAATTAATACGTTGCGATTCTCCGCCCGAGAGTGTAGCCGAGTTGCGGTTTAATGTAAGGTAATCTAAGCCTACATTTTTTAAAAAACGCAAACGGTTTTGAATTTCTAACAAGAGTCTTTTGGCCACTTGAGCATCGTGTTGCGACAAGTGAAGTGTTTCAAAAAAAGGCAATAACGAACGAATAGGCATATCAACGAGTTCGCCTAGGGTTCTCCCTCCAACGTGCACATATTGCGCTTCCGAACGTAGCCGTTTTCCCTTACATACTGGACATTTCGTTTTTCCACGGTAACGGGATAGCATTACCCGATTTTGTATTTTATAGTTTTTTTCCTCTAATTCTTTAAAAAAATCATGCAACCCGACGAAGTAGCTATTTCCCTGCCACACCAATTCTTTTTGGGCGGGTTCCAATTGGAAAAACGGTTTGTGAATGGGGAAATCAAATTTGTAGGCGTTGTTTACCAATTGATCCCGATACCAACTCATGCTTTCGCCACGCCAGGGAAAAATTGCATTTTCAAATACCGATAAAGCCGTATTAGGAATAACTAAATCTTCATCGATACCGATAATATTTCCATAGCCTTCACAACGCGGGCAAGCGCCATAGGGATTGTTAAAACTGAACAAATGAATGTTGGGTTCAAGGAAGGTCAACCCATCAAGTTCAAAGTTGGTATTGAATTCAGTACAAATTTCGTGATCTACTGACGCAATGTAGCAGGTTCCTTTTCCTTCATAAAAAGCCGTTTGAATGGCATCGGCTAAACGGTTGTAAAAGGCCTCTTCCTCTTTGACCACAATGCGATCAATAACTAAACGAATATTTTCCTTGGGGACCGATTTTAGGTCAATTTCATCCAGACGCAGCATTTCATTGTCCACCAAAATACGGATAAATCCTTGTTGTAGAAGAACGTTGAGTTTGTCTTCTAAGGCTCTACCTTCTTCCACATGAATAGGAGCAAGCAGCAACCAACGGGTTTCGGGCTCTAAGGTCTTCACATGGTCAATAACAGAAGAAACGGTATCTTTTTTTACTTCATTTCCCGAAATCGGTGAAATAGTTTTCCCAATACGTGCGTAAAGCAATTTTAAGTAGTCGTAAATTTCTGTAGAGGTACCTACGGTCGAACGCGCATTGGTGGTGTTGACTTTTTGCTCAATAGCTATAGCTGGCGCGATTCCTTTGATATATTCAACCTTGGGTTTATCTAGGCGACCCAGAAATTGACGGGCATAAGCTGATAAACTTTCTACATAACGTCGTTGTCCTTCTGCATAGAGGGTGTCAAAAGCAATTGACGACTTTCCTGAACCCGATAGTCCTGTGATAACGACCAGTTGGTTGCGAGGAATGGCGAGGTTAAGATGTTTAAGATTGTGAATACTAGCCCCTTTGATTAGAATGTGTTTTTTGGGCTCTAATTCGACTAACTTTTCCGATAGCATTTCTTTTTTTTTCAAAGATACACATTCCCCATTTTTTGGCCTCTATTGCCAAAGCTTTTGCGTCCATTTTTAAGAGGATTTTAGCTTTAATGGGCAATTTTTCATTTCTTCTTTTTCATTTTTTAATTTTACCCGCCTAAGAAATCACTATTTAAATGTACATTACCTATTGACAAAGTGGCTATTCATGATATGATGGGACAAGAGGTTTTAACAGCTTACACCGCTACCAATCGCATTCCGATTCAGGCGCTAGCCCCGGGATTGTATTTGGTAACCGTTTATGCAGAGGGGCAGAAGCGTACCCAAAAAGTGGTCATCACGCAACAATAGCAGCGAATTTCATAAAAAATGAATCCCAAAGTAACGTGGTTTCCGCCGCTTTATTTTGGGATTTTTTGGTGCAATATGTTAATTTATCGAAAGAAACTTGCATATTAAAAAAATATTATATTAAATTTGGCTATTACTTAACACCAAAATCTTTTGCCTATAGCGTAAAAAACTACTTTTTAGATTGACAACAGAAACAAAAAAATCACTAAAAAGGGTTTGCTATGGCTACAACTCATCTCTCCGATTCTGTCTTAGTACAGCAATACATTGCAGGCAATGAAAATGCCTTGGCAATGTTAATCAACCGGCATCAATCCAAAATCTATGGATTTATCTATTCCAAGTTACCCGATCGGGATGTAGCAGACGACATCTTTCAAGATACCTTTATTAAGGTAATTAAAACGTTAAAATCGAATGCTTACAACGAGGAAGGGAAGTTTTTACCTTGGGTTATGCGTATTGCTCACAACCTTATTGTAGACCATTTTCGAAAAAACAAGAAAATGCCTGTGGTGCGTGATACGGATGAATTTTCCATCTTTTCGGTCATCAAAGACGATTCCAAAACCATCGAAGGTTTGATGATCAGTCAGGTCATTGAAGAGGATTTGCGTCGAATCATCCAAGAATTGCCTGCGGACCAAAAAGAAGTATTGGTGATGCGGATTTATCAGGACCTGAGTTTCAACGAAATTGCTGAAATTACGGGGGTGAGTATCAATACCGCGCTAGGAAGAATGCGCTATGCGTTGATGAACTTGCGAAAAGTGATTGAAAAAAATAAAATTATTTTAACCAATTAACAATATTTGACGTACGGTAACGTTATAGATGGGAATAACACGCAAATTAACATCTATGGCGAAACTTTACTCTCAAAAAGCCTTTTCGGGTCCGAAACGGTTGCCCAAAAAAGAAACGGTGCAGTTTTTACTGAATTATTCAAAAGCCTTGAAAATTGTAAAAACCAGCCGAATGAACTTCGAACTGATTACCAATTAAATCCATGATCCCGATAACGTGCATTATCGGGATTTTTTTTGCGCTTCTTTGAGTACCGATTTTCGCCCGATGGTTTTCGTAATTATGTCTTTTTCTAGGTCCCATCCCCGTGCAGGCGAGTACTCCCTTCCATACCATATAATTTGTAAATGCAAATCATTCCAAGATGCTTCGGGAAATAGTTTTTTGGCATCTCGTTCGGTTTGAACCACACTTTTCCCATTGGATAATCCCCAACGGTACATCAAACGGTGAATATGTGTATCTACTGGAAATGCCGGTACACCAAAGGCCTGACTCATCACCACACTTGCTGTTTTATGTCCCACACCCGGTAAGGCCTCAAGGGCTTCAAAACTTTGGGGCACTTCACCGTTGTAATGATCAATTAATAGCTGTGATAAGCCGTGTATGGCTTTGGATTTCATCGGTGAGAGTCCGCAAGGTTTAATGATTTCTCGTATCGTTTCAACAGATAATTTCACCATAGCATAAGGATTGTCCGCTTTTGCAAAAAGATGAGGTGTGGTTAAATTTACCCGAACATCCGTACATTGGGCTGAAAGCAAAACCGCAATTAATAGCGTATACGAATCTTTATGTTCCAAAGGAATGGGAATGGTAGGGTAGAGGTCTTTTAACGTATTTATAACAAACGTTGCGCGTTCCTTCTGAGTCATTTTTGTACTTTTAAAGAGTATAAATTTACGTCAAACGCTAACAAATAAAAAATACGATGACCACTTTAAAAAAAGGCGATACTGCCCCTTTATTTTCGGGCAAAGATCAAGATGGAAATGTGCATACCTTGGCGGATTACAAGGGTAAAAAATTAGTTGTATTCTTTTACCCCAAAGCCAATACGCCCGGCTGTACTGCAGAAGCTTGTGACTTACGGGACAATTATGCCCGTTTTGAAGCCCAAAATTATGCCTTACTCGGCGTAAGTGCTGATTCGGCAAAAGCACAGGCGAGTTTTAAAAATAAGTATGAATTCCCATTTCCATTGTTGGCAGATGAAGATAAATCCGTGATTCAAGCGTTTGGGGTTTGGGGTCCCAAAAAATTTATGGGGAAAGAATACGATGGCATCCACCGCACCACCTTTGTGATCAATGAAGAGGGCGTGATTGATGAGGTCATTACCGATGTAAAAACAAAAGCCCATGCGGCACAAATTTTACCCTAACAAAAAAGCCCCGAGTCATTTCGGGGCTTCTTATTTTATGCTTCTTCCAATACGCGATTGGGGTCGTATCCAAACAAATGATGTTGTTTAATTAAATCTGCTGTCCCTTCGGGCAACATGGCTTCCCAACCCGGCGTGCCATTCGTTATCATTTTCAATACTTCGCGTGAGAAAATCTTTAGATTACCTCGGTCAAAGTCGGTTACATCCACCACTTTTCCATTGTACGCAAAGAACTTGTACAACTCTTTCATTCGTGGGTGAACTTTTAAGTTTTGTGACGTGATAATCTCTCCATTTTCTTCCATCGGGTAGAGATATACTTTGAGATCGCGGTAGAATAATTTACCAAAGGCTTCCAAAATTCCACCACTCAAATGGCGGTAGTATTTTTCATCAAAAATATCAATCAAATTGTTCACACCCATGGCCAATCCCATACGGGCTTTGGTATAGCTGGAGAAGTACTCCACAACGCGATAGTACTCTTGGAAATTGGATATCATAACCGTTTGCCCTAATTTACATAGCAATTCGGCACGGTCCATAAAGTCGCGTTCATCAATTTCCCCTTCCGAACGTAGGTTAGAAAGCGTAATTTCAAAAACGACAAAGGTGTTTTCTTTTTCAACTTTGTTTTCCTGATAGAACATTTCCAACGATTTCTCGTACATGTCCATGTTTACTTTGGTCACGGGGCGGAAACTTCCGCGAATCGCCAAGATGTTTTTCTTATATAAAACCGCGGCGGGGAGTATGTTTTTTCCATCTGGGCCAAACATTACGGCATCGGTCATTCCGTTACGAACCAATTGCAAACTGATCAATCGGTTGTCAACGTTGGCAAATCGAGGTCCCGAAAAGTTGATGGTATCGATTTCCAGTTGGTCTTTGTCCAAATGATCGTAGAGGTAGCGCAATAGTTTCTTGGGGTCGTTGTATTTGTAGAACGCCCCATAAATCAAATTCACACCCAAAATACCCAACGTTTCTTGTTGCAAACGGGCATCATTTTCTTTAAAACGAATGTGAAGGGTGATTTCATTATAATCCTCATCGGGTTCAACTTGGTATTTGATACCAACCCAACCGTGGCCTTTGAATTGTTTTGCAAAATCAATCGTCGCTACCGTATTGGCATAACTGAAAAACATTTTATTGGGATGCTTATCCCGCTTCAAACGCTCTTCAATTAAGCGAACTTCATGGTTCAACATTTTTTTCAAACGGCTTTCGGTCACATAGCGACCATCGTCTTCATTGCCGTAAATCGCATCACTGAAATCTTTATCGTAAGCCGACATGGCCTTAGCGATAGTCCCCGACGATCCTCCTGCGCGAAAGAAATGACGCACTGTTTCTTGACCTGCTCCAATTTCTGCAAAGGTTCCGTAAATATTTTCGTTCAGGTTAATCCGTAAGGCCTTATCCTTTGTCGTCGGAATCTGTGTAATTACACGATCACCTTTTAACTTGATGTTTAATTCGTTACTAGCCATAATTCTTGTATGCCTCGCAAAGTTAATAAAACGATTGCGGTATGTAAAGGGAATTAATCCTAATTTTGTATTAAATTACGCCTTATTACCGCGGGTTATTGCTCGCTTACCACAAAAATCGTGCTACATGAAAATTTATTTTTTAGGAACTGGTACTTCACAAGGTATTCCCGTCATCGGAAGTAACCATCCCGTTTGCTTAAGTCAAGACCCACGCGACAAGCGGCTACGGGTTTCTGTATGGGTGGAAGTGGATGGACAATCCTTAGTAGTCGATTGTGGTCCCGATTTTCGGCAACAGATGCTTACTTCAGGGTGTACCCGTATTGATGGCTTGCTTTTTACCCATGAGCATGCCGATCACACCGCGGGTCTGGATGACATTCGGCCGTTTAATTTTCAACACGGTCCCATGCCAGTGTTTGCCGAATCACGCGTAATTGACAATTTGATGCAACGCTATGGCTATATTTTTGCGACTGAAAATCGGTATCCAGGAGCACCCGCTGTTCAAATCCATTCCATTGATGCTGAGGTCCCCTTTACCATTGGAGGCGTTGCTATTCAACCCATACGTGTTTGGCACGGCGATTTACCGGTTTTGGGATTTCGAATAGGTGATTTCGCGTATTTGACCGATGTCAAAACCATTGAAGCGGCCGAATTGGATAAGTTGAAAGGGCTGAAAGTATTGGTGGTGAATGCCTTACGGGAAGCGCCTCACGACACCCATTTCAATTTGCAGGAAGCATTAGATTTTGTAAATTTGGTCCAACCAGAACAAGCCTATTTAACGCATATTAGTCACCATATGGGCTTTCATGCAGAACGGGAAAAAACACTCCCTGCTTCGGTTTTTTTGGCGTACGATAACCTAGTTTTAACACTCGAATAATTATGGCACGACAACTTTATCTTTATTTGTTTATCATCGCTGCACTTTTGGCTTCTTTTACCTATGTGTATTATAGCAAGCAGGTTCAAATGCAACAAAAGAAAGCAACCGCTGAATTAAAGGCGAAAAGCGATAGTATTGCACAACTTTCGCAACAGTTGGCCAATGCCGATTCCTTTTCGTTACAAAAAAACGAGTATGCGCAAAACTATTTTGCCAATTTTGATGTAAAAAAATTAGAGCCTTCCATCAAGGAACAGTTGTTGAGTTTTAACGACAAACCCGAAGGGAATCCGTATACGGGACAAGAGAAATTAGGAGCCCAAAAGTTTATTATTAATTCCATGAAAGTACTCAACCACCGCTGGATTATTGCCAATTACAGCGATGGAATTTACTGGGGCGATGTTGTGATCAAATATTTTGTCGATGAAAAAGGAAAAGCTACGTTTCAAACCATGGACAGCTACATCTATCCCAAAGAGGAATACTAACGTTTAATTTTCAGCATGAAAACATCTTTTTTTTCACTTATATTGTTGTTGCTTGTCGGCGCTTGCAAACCCCAATCGGAGGAGGCAACCGCGGCACAAGGGCAAGTCAAGGATTCTACCATTACCGGTTCGGATAAAGACGAAAACGGTTGTTTAGCTTCAGCGGGTTATACGTGGTCGAAACTAAACAAAGAGTGTGTCCGGATGTTTACAGGATTACAGTTAAATCCTGTAGATCTAGCCAATACCGAAGATGAAACCCTAGCGGCTTATGTCTTGTTTAGCGAAGACCGCAAGCAAGCAGAAGTCTTTTTACCCAACCAAGAATCCATGGTACTTACCCGTACTAGTGAAAGCAGTCCATGGATGAAAAACGACTATCAATTGGTGGCATGGAAAGGGTTCATTTTTAAAAAAGGCGAAACGACCTTGTATGCGGGTGATGGTGAAATCGGGCAAAAGGTAACGGGTAGTGCTGATCCAGAAGCCGAATAATTACCGCGTAGTTTCTAGCCAGTTTCGAAAATCAAAAAAGTTTTGTGGCGCAACACCATGGCCTACAGGATACTCTTTGTAGGTAACAGCAATTCCCAAGGCTTCCAATTGCGGCACTGCTTTTCGGGCCCATTCGACAGGAATAACCTGATCCACGCTTCCATGTGAGGCAAATACTTTAAGGGCGTCGAATGTTTTGCCTTCAAATCCTTCCACAGCAATGTCCCGATTAAAATACCCACTCATCCCCACTACACGTTGTACTTTTTCGGGATAGGATACCGCTACGGCATAACTCAAAATACAACCTTGACTAAATCCGATGAGGGTTACCTGTTTTGGATTAATAGGGTATTTCTGAAGGAGTTTATCAATACAATCCGCTATTTGATCCCGCGATTGACGGGCTTGTACTACATCTGAAAATTTATTTTCATCGGCGTCAAAATTAATGGCATACCACGCATAACTTCCGTACATGAGGTCATAAGGCGCCCGAACCGAAATCACATAATAATCGTGGGGCAATTCACTCGCAAACGAGAATAGATCTTGTTCGTTGCTTCCGTAGCCGTGAAGTAAAATCAACACGGGATGACCCGATTGAATCGTTTGAGGTTCTCTAACAAGGTAGTGTAAGTCCATAGCTATTGTTTGCGCGCAAAGATACTAATTCCCAATACGATTTTTCTCGTCTTCTACCCCGGTATTGCGGTTTTGCACCCTTTTTACTTGGTCATTACCAAAATTGTAAGTGAGGTTAAAACGAAGCTGGCGGCTGTCACTTCCCCCACGACCGTTGATGATAACGTTGGCAAACTCGGTTCGACCCGACCATGGTGAGGTAAACAATACATCGGAAACGGCCACACGTACGTTTAATTTGTCTTTCAAAAACTTCTTTTGTAATGCAATGTCTAGGGATCCCAAACTTGCTGTACGATAGGTTCCACCCCACACCGAAGGCGAATTAAACCATCCTGAAATTTCCAAATTGATTTTTTTAGGAAGCGTAATATTATTTTGCCCATAAATGTTTAAAGTTTCCTGCGTTAAGCCCACAAAAGAGGGATCCGTGGGAATGTAGCGGCTGCGAAAGGCATTGACACTCATGTACACATTCCACCAATTATTGACCTTAAAAGGGTACGAAATTCCCAAATTAATCGTTTCCTGATTGGCCACATTTTTGGTGGTCATGCGACTCTTATTCAGTCCCACCGCTTCGGTCACTTGCGCAAAGAAATCAGAGACATAACTGTAACTCAACGAGGTGTTAAGTTTGTATTTATAGGTGTGGGAAGCTTTGATATTGTGCACATATTGGGGTTGTAAAAAAGGATTCCCTTTGCTAACCGACAATTCATCAATTTGATATTCAAACGGATTTAAAGCGTTGTAACTCGGACGTTCGATGCGGCGACTGTAGGTAAGTGCCCATGAATTGCTTTCGTTTTGCGTATACGTGATCCCTCCACTGGGGAAAAAATCGGTATATTTTCGTTTTACCCGTGCATCATTGTTTTGCTGTAAACTGCTCAATTCACCATCGGAATGTGTGTTTTCAACGCGGAGTCCCAATTGAAAATTAAACTTCTTCACCATACGGTTGTAATTCACATATACCGCATTCACATTTTCTTTATACGTAAAGCGATTGCTCAATGTGGTATTGAAAACGGGTTGTCCTGCGGGATAATTAAAAACATCAAAGGTGTTTTCTGTGGATACTAACGAAGTTTTCATTCCCAGTCCCAATTTTCCCTTACCCAGTCGCTGTTCATAATCGGATTTAAATGCGGCAATATCAATAATGACAGGGGTGTATTGGCTGTTGATGATGGCACTTAATACCGTTGTTTCGGTGGGGTCTAAATAAAAGTTGGGTAAAAAAGTATCGCGGTCTGAGTTGTACCGCCCAACATCCAAATCAGTAGTTAACGAAACGCCTGTGGTGTCTTGAAATCGGTAATTTACGTTGGCATACAAGTTGTAATTTTTGTTATGTGCCTTATTTTGCGCTACCAAAACACTATCGACAATATTGGAAGTTTGCGGACGAATAGGGGTTCGAGATCGGCCATCTCCATACGCATTATTAAAGTTACCCGTGAGGACAAGTCCAAACGAATGACGACGGTTATGGGTGTAATCGAGTCCCATTTTCACGTTATTGGCATTGGTCATATAATCCGTTTTCGTATCGGAATTAAAAACCCGACCATTCTGTTGGCGTTCAAACTCCATAAAGTTGTAACTCTTTCCAAAACGGTTGCTGTAGTTGAGGTAGGTGTTGAATTTTTTACTGCGGTTATTCAAGGATATCGAATTCACCGACGTGCCAAATCGCCCGATATTGTACCCAGAAGTGACCGTACCGTTCGTACCAAAGTTTTTATTTTTTTTCAATTTGATGTTGACAATACCCGCATTTCCGGCAGCATCGTATTTGGAAGACGGTTGGGTAATGATTTCAATCGATTCAATATCTGTGGATTGGATCGTTTTTAGGAAATTGGTCATATCGGCGCCACTCAAAAACGATTGTTTTCCATCGATGTAAAAAAGAACACCACTTTTGCCTTCAACCACAACATTATCATTGTTGTCTACTACAACACCTGGTGCTTTTCGCAGCAATTCAAAACCGGTATTCCCCGTCGCATTAATCGTATTTTCGACGTTGAAAACCGTTTTATCGGCCAAGACTTGAACAAGTGGTTTTTCTTTTTTGATGACGACTTCATTCAACTGAACAGCGCTTTCTTTCAGAAGGATGGGTTCCAAAATTAATTCGCTTTCCTTTATAAGCAGTCCTTTCAGAATTTGGTCCTCAAATCCTACAGAGGTAACTTTTAAACTATAGGTTCCTGGACGCAAACGCGAAATGGTAAAGGCGCCTTCGGCATCGGTTAAAACGGCTTTGACCAGTTTGTTTTCGGCATCAAATAGTGCCACAGAAGCCGCGTAAAGGGCAGTTTCTTTTTCCGAACGCACTCTACCTTTGACATTTCCGGTTTGCGCTTGAGCACGAAAACCGTAGCTAAAAAGACTGAGGAGTAAAAAAAGAATAGGGGTAGTTCTAAAGGGTTTTGCTTTCATGAGGTTTCTGATTGCCTCATTTGTCCCGAAAATGTCAGATTGTTACAGTCGTTTCAATCATTTTTGAAAAATAGTTCCCAACAATGGTATGGGACGGGTATACCCCATAACCGCTGTGAACATCCCGTAAAAAGTAAGAATACTAATGAATATCCAAAAGGGAAAAGCGATGTTGAAACTCGTTTCAGGGGGTAATTGCGAACGGTTGAAATAACTACTCATCGTGAGTCCAATCAACAGAAATGTCGCTGTGAGTCCCAACCCTTGGCGCAGATGAAACGAAGTAAAGGGATTTTTTTTATCGGCATTGATGGATAATGCGATGAGCGGGCCAATGATGAGCACATAACTCAAGATTGCCATTGATTTGCCTTCTTTGATGATTGTTGTGTCCATAATTAATTGAGCATAAGATGTTTTTCACGGGCGATACCAAGTACTTTACCAAGGGTGGGTTGACCGAGTAAAGCGGCATTTTTGGAAGTAGAACGAATTTGATCTGCGGTAAATGTTCCCGTTTCTTCTGTGGTAAATAGCGTTAGATTCACTGCAGCGCCTGGGGCAATTACCGCCGGAGGTAGTCCGAAAATCGCTCGGCCCGCAGTCAGTTTTTCAACAATCAAATCCATCGGAAGAACAGCCGCAAGTGTACCCCACGCCGATTCTAGTCCGATCGACCCTTCATGGGCTAAGTCAAATTCTACTTTTTTACATTCAATATCTACCGGATGATGGTCACTCGTAATGCAATCGATGGTGTTATCGCGTAGCCCTTCCCACAACGCCTCTCGGTCATGTACCGTGCGTAACGGCGGGGAAAGTTTGTAGCGGGTATCAAAGGTTTCCAAAACGGTATCGGTAAGGACTAAGTGCGCGACAGCCACACTGCAGGTAACATTCAATCCCCGCGCTTTGGCCTCACGAACAAGCGCCACCGATTTTGCCGTCGAAAGGGTAGGGATATGTAAAGCGCCTCCTGTATATTCAAGTAAAAATAAATTGCGGGCCACCTGTAATTCTTCCGCCAAACTCGGAATTCCTTTGAGTCCTAGTCGTGTTGCTGTAATACCTTCGTTAACCACACCATTTCCGCGGAGGGTATCGTCTTCACAATAGGCAAGAACCCGTCCATTAAAATCCTGCACATATTGAAGGGCAATCTTGAACAGATTGGCATTTTTCATACTTTTTTTATAATCCCCAAAAGCTATAGCTCCGGCTTGTTGCATATCGTACAGTTCGGCCAATGCTTGTCCAGCACTACCCATCGTGAGCGCCCCAATCGGATGAATTGCGGTCGCTTGTCCCGAGGCTTTTTGATGCAACAAATGAAGAACAGCGGCATTATCGGCTACGGGTAGCGTATGCGGTTGTACCATGATTTCGGTGAATCCAGAGCTTGCAGCGGTTTTCAACCCATTGGCGATGGTTTCAGCCGCTTCATATCCGGGTTCTCCCAAAACGACCGAGGTGTCAAACCAACCCGGGGATACGAAGGCATTGTGCAATTCGATGACCTGCGCTTCTTGGGGGAGCGGTAAATTTTCGCCTATAGCGTTAATCATACCGTCTTTAAGGTGTATATCGACACATTGGTGGTGGTATGTCCCTTTGGGGTCTACAATTGTTACCGATTTAAGTACCGTAGTCATAGTTGTTGTGTGTTGTTTATCGGATTATTTTTTGAATGGCAATTTCTATCAGCAAGAAAAGTAAAGCCAAAAGAATACACCATTTCCAAATTACAGTATCGCTTCGATCCGCTTGTAAGGTATCAAACAATTGGTCGGTAGCCGTTATTTCCTTCCAATTCGCCATCCAATTGGAGGGCACCGCTTGAAGGTCGCTCTCTGTTCGAGGGTAGTTGAAACTCAATTGATCGACGGTTTCTTTTTTACGTAAAAGGGTGTAATTGCCTGCCCGTTGCGGTTGGGTCGAAAAAGTAAGTTTCACTTGATTGTATAGCCTTTGCTGTTCGGGAATGACTTCGGTTTCTTCTTTTTGTAAGGATACAATTTCATCCTCACCGAGCGATACCGCAGCAATGTAGGGGCGACTGCTTCCGATGGTAGAGGCTTTGATTCCCGTTTTTTGGCTATTAAAGGCCATGTTATACAGCGTTGGCACAATCAAGTAAGGTGAGTTTTTAAAGTTACCCCACTCCTGACGAAGGGGCGCAGAGAAACAATACATTGTTCCTGCCCCTCGGGTAACGGCACTCAAAAAAGGACGCTGATCGTTGCATTCCAAAACGGTTGGAAATGAGGTTTGCACCGAATAGCCTGCTTTTATGTTGGGGTATTGAAAATTCTCCGTTTTCTTTTCAAAAACTCCAGCATACAAGGGGTGATTGAAATTGATTTTGGTCACCAACCGATCGTTCACCTTCCAATCTTGATACACATATCCGCCACCAAGGGCATTTAGTAATGCGTTGTACGAACTAACATTGGTGTCGGGGGAAGGAATAAGAATTAGATTTCCACCCTGTGCGACAAAAGCTTTTAAGGTAGTTTGTAGTGATGCGGGTAAAGTTGCTATTTCGTTGAGTACAATGGCGTCTTGTTTTTCCAGAAGCGCATAGGGTAAGGTCGTAAGGGTAGTGGCCGTGTATTCAAATTCGTCTGGGGTATAAATTTTATTTAAAAAAGTTGATGGTGCCGACTCGCTAATACTCATGACCCGACTTTTTTCGGGTTTTGAGAGTGAAAAATAGTAGGTGTTATCGTACTCCAAACTGTTGTCGTTGAGCGAAACATAACCGTTAAATTCTGTTTTTGGTAGCGTGAATTTTAGCGTTTGTCGCGGTTGATTGAAATTAACCAAGGTTTTGGCTACCAATTTTTGACCGTCGTAAAAGGCAACCGGTACCGCATCGGAAGTGGCTCCATACGAGCGCACTGCCACTTCGATTTCATAAAATTGATCGAGCGTTTGATCGAGGTAGACACTGTCAATGGCGATGTTTTGCGTTTTTTCGGCTTGTACCGGAATGTAATACCCTTTTTCGTCATTATTCAAGACTCCCAAGGCTTCGGCGCGGGTACCCACACCGTCGGAGATCACAACGATATCTTTGCGAAAAGTAGAACGGTGGGCGCGAACTTGGGCAATCAATCGTTCCGGTTCAAATGGGGTAGCGCTGTAGGAAAGGTTTTGCAATTCTCGTTGAATCGACTTGATATCGGTATTCCAATAACTTTCGGTGTTGGTGAGGAGCGAAAAGTTAGCACTTTCAGGGGCTTCCGCCAGAATGTCTTGCACTGCACGTTTAAGCAATTCCCCTTTTTTACCTTTAGCCTGCATGGAAAACGAATTGTCTATAATAATATAGAGTTCGTTTTTCGCATTTTTGGCTTCTTTGGCTTCCCAAAAGGGTTGCGCAAAGGCTAGAATCAAAAAGGTGAGGAGCAACAAGCGGGTGGCAAGAAGTAAATATTTTTTGAGGGTCGAACTTTTTCGGGTTTGTACAACTAATTCTTTAAGAAATCGAACGTTGGTAAAGTATTGTGTTTTAAAGCGCCGCAATTGAAACAAATGCACCAAAATCGGGAGCACCAAAAGGGAGAGAAAATAGAGAACTTCCGGATGTTTAAATTGCATTGTCGGACTTACGTTTGTGGTTTCAAAAATAACAAAAATAACCGATGTAAGAAGTCTTTAACGGGAATTTAGCGCTTATCCTTTTTTGCGTTTTTCATTCCTTTTACGCTCTACAGCACGGTTGCGTGGCGCTGTTTTTCGCGGTTTTCGTTTGCCGGGTCCTCCTAAATTTACTTTCGTATTTTTATCTTTTTTATCCTGAAAAGCAGTGCCACCCTCGAGTTTGGGTCGTTTGAGAAGAAACTTGACTTTCTTTTTGTCTTTTTCAAATTCCAACAGTCGGTTGACCACTTCAACTTCCTCGGGAAAGGGGAGAAGTGTGAGCTCTTTCTCCATGAGCATTTCAGCTTCGAGTTGGATTTCCTCTTCACGCGGACTTATCAAACTAATCGCAATACCCGATTTGTCGGCCCGTCCCGTACGTCCGATGCGGTGGATGTATTGTTCGGGACTTTCGGTCATTTCAAAGTTGATGACGTGGGTAATATCGGAAATATCCAATCCCCGCGCCATTACATCGGTGGTTACCAACCCACGGAGTTCGCCCTTTTGAAAAGACGCCATGGTATTTAGTCGGTAGTTTTGCGATTTGTTAGAATGAATAATGCCCAATTGTTCAGGGAAATCGGGTTCTAACGCTTGCGCAATCAAATCGACTGTCTTTTTGTTGTTGGCAAAAATCAATATGCGCTCCATCGAGGAGTCGTTGTGTAATAATTGTTTGAGCAGATTTAGTTTGGTCAAAAAGTTGGGCACTCGATAGGCATGTTGTTCTATTTTTTCCAAAGGCGTTCCCGAGGGTGCCAAACTAATTTCTTCAGGGAAATCAAAATACTCGTCCAACATCGCATCCACTTCATCGGTCATGGTCGCTGAAAAGAGAATGTTTTGGCGTTTTTGGCGCATCATCGAAAGGATGGCCGTTACTTGAGCGCGGAAGCCTAAGTTTAGGATTTCATCAAATTCGTCGATAATGAGTTTTTGCAAGGTATCAAAGCGCACCACATTATCCAGCGCCAAATCCATGATACGTCCCGGTGTCCCTACCAATATATCAACCCCTTCGTAAACCGCTTTCTTTTGGGTATTGATATTGACGCCCCCATAGACGCCTAAGGTGCGAATGGACATGTATTGGGTGAGCTGGCTCACCACCTCGGTAATTTGTACCACAAGTTCACGGGTAGGGACAAGGATCACTACGCGAGGCGTTTCGGAGGCCATAAACTTCCATGGTTTCAAAACGGGTAGGAGGTAAGCCAATGTTTTTCCCGTCCCTGTTTGCGCAATACCGATGACATCTCTTCCTGAACTAATGACAGGAAAAGCACGATGCTGAATGGGAGTTGGTTGAGTAAGTCCCATTTCGTCAATCGCTTTTTGGAGCGCTTTGGGCAATTGCAACGATTCGAAAGTGGTCATGGTAGATGAATTTCGGGCAAAGGTATGAAAAAGAAGGCAGTCAACAGTCATCAGTCATCAGTCGTAAGTCACCAGTCACCAGTCACCATTCACCAGTCACTAATTACTAGTCACTAATCACCACCTATTATCTAATTTGAAATAGTAATTCTCCCCCTTTGGGGGTTGGGGGGCTTGTCACCAGTCGTAAGTCATCAGTCATCAGTCATCAGTCATCAGTCACTAATCACTAGTCACTAGTCACTAACGCCTGACAGCTGATAACAAAAAAGCCCAACAAATCATCGATCAATTGGGCAAAGAATTGTGAATAAATCCGGATTAACTTTTTTGTTCTTTATTGAAATACACCAGGTAGTAATACATTTGGCGTTCTTCATCCCAGCCTTTTTCAACAAACTTTTCCGCGCTGTCGGGATTGACAAAATCCAATTTGATTTGAATATTAGTGTCTAAATTGATCACATTCTTAATCGAACGTCTTGCGTCAGAAACGGCAGCATTGGCAATCGGAAAGGAAGTTACGTCTTCAATGCTATATTTTTCTCCGCGATCGGCTTTAAAACTCTTAAATTCAGGAATTAAATCGGGGTTTTCGATCACTTCATTGAGAAACTTGGTTTCTTCAAACGTATCGTTTTTAGCAAAGTGATTGACAGCACGGTTCATGAAAAGCACTTCTTCTTTTTTATCCTCGGCAGGGAAAACCACTTCTTTGGCGAACTCTTGACAAAACTTCAAGTACTTTTTCGTCATGTAATTTTCATCTTGAAAGGCATCGACCGATAAAAAGTGTTCCAGCCAGTACCGCGCATCATAACGGTTGCTATCCACAGTGAGAATTTTATAACCCTCTTCTTTTTTATAGTTAAAAATCAAACAGCCTTTATCTAATTTGTTGAGATTAATCCCTTCCTGAAGAATCATTTCCAAATTACTGCCGCGTTCTTCAAATTGCAAAAAATCAGTCCGTAATTCGCTTTTAAACACCCCCAAAGCATCCACTGTTTGATTGTCGATGGAAATGTTGGTCAAATAAGTCACATACACTTCTCCATTCTTGATGTGCGGATGATTGGATTGTTCAAAAAGGTGCCGAGTGATTTTTTTGGATACCTCATGCACACTGCTGGGGTTGGTAAACACTTCGGTAGCTAAATTGAACATTTCGTTGTATTCCAAATCCACATCATGTGCAAACTGGAAGTAGTTCTCCTCTTTTTCCCGAAAAGGGCGAAAAAAGAACTCTTTGAGCAAGGGCACAATTTCATCGGTCAAACTATAGGTAGTCTCCGATAAGAATAGGTTTTCATTCCGACTTTTGTTTCCCACACGGTGTATGGATAAGGAGTCGATATGGGTGTTGAATAAGTTAAGCATAAGCGTTTATTTAATAGCAAATGAATTTAGGAATCAAAAAAAATTATGTTTTTACCAATTACATATTTTCAAATTGACACATTTTCAAATTGACACATTGACAAATTAATTCCAATTTTCCTCAAATCCATAATCCTCAAAATGGTCTTCGTCGCCAAACTGATCCAAATCATCTTCATCGAGTTCGTCTTCGAAGTCATTGAATGCATCGTAGTCGCCATCGGCTTCAAATTGTTTTTCCATCGCTTCGGCAGGCATTTCTCCATGTGAAAACAGCAATTCGGGATAGGTAGCGCCAGGTACAGGTTCTTCAATCGCTGCCAATTCGACCAAAAACGTCCACATGCTGATAAAATCATACACATAAATGATTTTGGTTTGTTCCTCGTGAAGGAGGTCTTGCAACTGGAAGTCGGCCATCGTTCGCATTTCGCCGGGAGTGTCGCCGGTATCAAACATCGGAATCTCGTCCTCTTGGTTCCACGTATCGTCGCATGTGTAAAAAGAGGCAACTTCAGTCCCATCAAAACCAAAAGCGTTGACCAAAGCATTGTGTAAATCCTCAAGAGTTGCATTGTCTTCGATAGCGATATCGCGAAAAATATCGTCTTCAGCATCCAAGATAGCTCGGAATTTATAGATCATCATACGGGTATTTTTTTGAGCGTTCAAAGATAAATTTAATTTTAGAAAATGGGTTCCAAAAAGGGCAATTGTTGATAAGATTTTGAGCGCAAAGGAAAGGGCATTGTTGGACGTCCGCGGGAAAGTCCTTATTTTTGGAAGGCTAAAAAATACAGCTATGAAAATGGTTATTTCACCGGCTAAATCGCTCGATTTTGAGCGGCCGGTTCCCTTTACTCAAAGTACAACCTATGATTTTTCAAAGGAGTCAGCTACGATTGACAAGGTCTTGAAGAAACTCAAACCGCAAGAATTACAATCGCTAATGGACATTTCTCCAGCGTTGGCGACCTTAAATTGGGAACGCAATCAAGAACGTGATGTCAATGGGATGGTTGCGGCCAATGCTCGTCAGGCGATTTTTGCTTTCGATGGCGATGTGTATACGGGACTGGATGCGTATACCTTGACTGCGACTCAATTGCAACGTGCGCAAGAACAACTACGGATTTTATCGGGCTTATACGGACTTTTAAAACCCTTAGATTTGATGCAGCCCTACCGATTGGAGATGGGAACTAAATTGCCTGTAGGTAGTGCAAAAGACTTGTATGTGTTTTGGAAATCGAAATTAACAAAGGCCTTAAATGCCTCGATGGAGGAGGGGGAGTTACTGCTCAATTTGGCGAGTACTGAATATTTTTCTGCCTTGGATGCGAAGCAATTAAAAGCCTACGTGGTTACACCTGAATTCAGAGATTATAAGGATGGAAAATTGAAAATGATTAGTTTTTTTGCCAAAAAAGCACGCGGATTAATGGTGCGTTATGTGTTGAACACAGGGGCCAAAAACGTTGAAGAATTAAAGGGCTTCAATTATGAAGGATATGCTTATGACCCTAAGCTGAGTACTTCCAAGAAATTGGTCTTTACTCGTTAAAATAAAAACCTCCGGGATTACTCGGAGGTTTTCTGATTTAGAGTGCAAAAAAACGGTATGACTTACGTGTTTTTTTCTAAAACAAGTCACCGAGATTTTACCCTACCTTTTTTTTTATTTTTTACAAATACAAGTATTCTTCATAATCTCGGCGGTTTTCTTGCGCTGCTTTTTTGTGATCACGTGCCAATTGTTTCATCGCATCAACCCCTTTGCGCGCACATTGTTTGATGTCTCTTAGGTGATAAGTGAGTTGTTCCAATCGAGTGCGTTCTTGAGCATCGAGTTTATTCGCCAAGTCCAAAAGCAACGCTTCCCATTCTTTTTCTTGTTTTTGGTGCGCTTCAAATTCACTATTGAGTTCGTCCAACAATTCTTCAATCTCCTTGGAAATGTCGGTGTGAAGAGCTTCCGTCTTGCGTTGGAGTTCTTGAATTTCTTTTTTGCGCTTTTGGTTGTCTAATAGTCCCATAACAAAATGATTTTATTTAATCCTTTGATTGTTAAATAAATGTATAAAACCTAATTGTTATGTAAAAATTATGTTGATAACTTCTTGTGAGAAATTATTCGTGCTAGAGGATTTTATATCAAAAATGAGGTTAATTTTTCAGTATAAATAAAATCTATATTGAAATTTTAATGAATTGAAATTCAATATTTAATATATTTTTAAATAAAGTTATTATTTAAAATAATAAGCCGCTAACCAATGCTGTAAAATAGTCTTTCCAAAAGGAGTTAAAATACTCTCAGGATGGTATTGTACCCCGCAAACGGGTAAGCTAGTGTGACGAAGGGACATCGGTTGGCCTTCAGGGGTTTGTGTGGTTACCACTAAAGTTTCGGGAAGTGTTGCTGGGTCGATGATCCACGAATGATAACGCCCTACGGTCAGTTGTTGCGGAAGGTTTTGGTATAGTACATCCGAGGGGTCAGTGACTTCAATAACGGTTGCTACTCCATGATGTACGGTATTTAAATTCTGTAATTTAGCTCCAAATACTTCACCTATAGCTTGCATTCCAAGACAGATGCCTAAAATCGGTTTTTCAGAAGCGTAACGTGCAATTACCTCTTTTATAATACCTGCTTCGTCAGGCAATCCTGGGCCGGGTGAAAGTATAATATGGTCAAATGCAGCTATGTCTTCTATTGTGATTTCATCGTTGCGATACACCACTACTGGAGCGCCAAGTGCTTCGATATAGTGAAGTAAATTATAGGTGAAACTGTCATAGTTGTCGAGTAGTAAAATGGGCTTCATGGCTTCAAAGATAGGGAGAAAAATAAAAAAGCCCCAGCGCGAACTGAGGCTTAGTATCCTTATTTGATTTGGAATTAGAACTGAATAGTTACGGTTAAATCAAACTCGTCGTTGATGGTTTTGTCACCCAAGTTGTCAAAGAAACTACCTGAACCGTATTTGATGCCGTATTTTGTTCGGTCGATTTTAAAGCTAGTCGTAGCTGTTGAGCCGTTTACTTTCAATTCAAAAGTTACAGGAGCTGTTACATCTTTGATGGTCAAGTCAGCCGTTACTACATACGTACCATTTCCTTTGTCAACTAACTTTTTGAAAACCAATTTAGAGGTTGGATATTTGTCAGTTCCAAAGAAGTCATCTGCCTTCAAGTGACCATTTAATTTACCTTGATATTCACCTTGTAAATCAGTAGTATTGATAGTAGTCATATCAACAACAAACGAACCGCCTGTTAATTTTTTCCCTTTAAAAATTAAGGTGCCTCCTTTGAATTCTACCACTCCATTGTGTTGGCCGGTTACTTTTTTACCTACCCATTCGATTTTACTTTTAGCGACATCAATTTTCTTGTTTTGCGCTGTTGCGATGGTAGCGGTGGCTACGAATAAAGCTACTGCAATTGTTTTCAATTTTTTCATGATTGTAAATATTAAATTAGTGTTGAATTAAAGGGTTTCAAATAATTGAGATTCGCTTTTACGAACTTTTGGAGCGTGTTGTGTGGCATCGTCACTGTGGCGGTATCCAATGGCACAAACCACAGATGCGTTCAGGTTGCGTTCGTTCAAGCCTAAGATTTGGTTGTACTGTTGTGCGTCAAAACCTTCCATAGGGGTCGTGTCAATTTTGAGCTCAGCCGCCGCATTCATCAAATTGCTTAAGGCAATGTACGTTTGTTTGGCCGTCCAAACGTTACGCGATTCTTCAGGAATAGCATTGATGGTGTTTTTCATGAAATCCATGTATCCTTGTACATCGCTCAAGGCAATACCACGGGTTTGCACTACATTCTCAAAATAGGCATCGATTTGGTCATTTCCAAGGTTCAATTCATTGGCAAAAACGACCAAGTGGGAAGCATCTACCACTTGCGATTGCCCCCAGGAAGCGGGTTGCAATTTGGCCCGGAGCGCTGGATTTTCAACAAAAATTACTTTATAAGGTTGCAAACCATACGAAGAAGCCGATAAGTTGATCGCATCTTTCAAGGTCGCGATGTCGGCGTCACTAACTTTGCGCGTTGTATCGTATTTTTTGGTGGCATAGCGCCAACGGGCATTTTGGTTAAATTCACTCATAGCAAATTATATATTAAGGGTTCTAAATTTTTCTAACAAATCGTTTAGTTGTACGATTTCTTCCTTGCTCAGGTTTTGGGCAAAAAGTTGCTCGTGCGTCAATACTAGCGGTTCCAATTCTTCGAGTAAGGCTAACCCTTTGTCGGTGATTAAAACCTCCATTTTCCGGCGGTTGTTGGGACAAACATTACGCGTCACCAAGTCTTTCAAGAGCAGTTTATCAATCAATCGCGTGGTGTTGCTGTTTTTGGTAACCATGCGCTCTTGGATGACACACATGTTAGCAGGTTTTCCCTTTTGTCCACGTAGAATGCGCAATACATTGTACTGTTCTCCTGAGAGATCATAGGGCTTTAACACCTCGTAAAACTTTTCAGCGACTACGTTTTGGGTCACCATCAAATTGAGGATTACCCGTTTGGTATCGCTTAAGGTTACACTGGATTGAATGAGTTCTTCAATTTTCATAATTGTAATTACAAAATTTGTAGGTACAAATGTATGGTGATATAATTTATTTGTATATACAAACGTGTGTTATATTTTTGTTAATCTTTCGGAATACATTTTTTGAATGCGGTGCGATTTGTGGTATTTTTGGACCAAAATTGAAATGATGCAACACTTATCTCAAGAGACTTGGGCTACGCAATTGGCCGCCGATGAAAATGCTGTAATTTTAGATGTCCGCACCGAGGAGGAATGGGCAGAAGGTATTATTCCAGGAGCAATCCTTAATGATATTTACAAGGGACAAGGATTTATTTACCGCTTAGAAGAATTGGATCCTCAAAAAAATTATTATGTGTATTGTAAAGCAGGTGGGCGAAGTGCTCAAGCCTGTCAAATTATGGATCAAATGGGATTTGCACAAACCTTCAATTTAGAAGGCGGCATGACGCAATGGAACGGTGAGGTCGTCCAACCCTAGTTTTTTGCACGGTGATTTTCTCGTGTCTTTTGACATAAAATCGTATAAAATGTTTTGATTTCATCATGATGCCATTGCGTAGTTCGCACACTTACCTCAGGGAGGTTTTTGCGGCGAATGCGAAGCGTATACGAATGAAATCGATACACTGCGGCATATCCAGCCAAAATTGTCCCCAGTCCCCCCATGACAATAATCCCCCACAAGGGCAGCGTTTCGGCATTCCATGCCATTACAGACCAAAGTAATCCCACACCAACCCCCATGAAAAGGTTGATGGTGTAGTTACTTTTTTTGATTAAATGAACACTGGATAGGGTTTTCAAATCCAATTTTTGTTGTTCCCCTCCCTTCAATAAAAGCACCTGCTCATGGGTAATGAGTCCAAATTTCTTACTCAAATGCACACGATGTTGCGCTACGAGGTAGGTTGTCATAATTGGGGCTTTTTCTACTATATACGAAAACAAGTTTCCCTTGGTTTTACCCTACTTCAAATTAGGTATCCGTATCATAGGAGTTGAAGATTTCTATAAGTTCGGGCTGCATTGTCAATTTTTTTCAAGAACCTAACGATAGTGCTAAAATTCAATACGATATTTTGGACTTACATTTATGTTTAGGCACTTTTTTTTGAAATTTCAAAGGGAAAGATGCTCTAATAATCCCGTAAACAGGAGGGATTGTAGTGGGATTAATTATGTATACAATGATGTATAAGCGAATTCGAAACGTTTTAAAAATTCATATTTTAAACGGGGGAACTTACCGCAAACCCTTACGGGGACAGGAGTGGGGGAAAGCCCAATTGTTAATCAACACCTTTCAAAAACAGAAGGTAATACGAAATACTATGATGCTTTAGTAGTTGTTTTTGTTTGAAAAAAAAGCCTGCTCCTTGTTGAGCAGGCTTTTTTGTGGAGTCGCCGAGAATCGAACTCGGGTCCAAACAAGCAATCCAATAGCTTTCTACACGCTTAGTTCTCGATTGAATTTTCGTCAAAAAGCAAGGCCAAGAACTGCCACTTTTTGCTTAGCTTTATCAATGTCAGAAAGGATTCAAAGCATTACCTTTCCTAGGTTTACTTTTACGGTTCACCTGTACCAACCGCCATAAACCAAGGCTTTTGAGGTGAATCTAGCTTCTCGTCCTTGACGAGACTAGGCCAATCGTACTAAACTTCGGATTAAGCAGCTAAAGCGTAATTATTTTCGCCGTTTATAAAGTCGTACCTTTGGATTAACGAGCCAAAAGTACAAGGCTCGACGTGCTTACGATTCAATTCCACTTGCTGTCAAAACCAGTCGACCCCATAGTGAACCCAAACTTGAATGGGAACGCAAAGGTACATAAAGTTCCTAGAAATTGAAAAATTGTTTAGTCGCCATTCGTGGCGGTGTCGCCAAGCGCAAAAGGATAATTACCAAACAATGCGGATAAGTTTTTCAGCTGATACGTTTTCTTGGTATACTTATTCGACAAGGCAATAATGACCGTATTTTCCTCGCGTAATGAAATATAACTCGAGGTGTTCCCATGCCACCAGCCGTTGTGGTAAAACAGTTTTTGTCCCGAGGCCCATTCCCGTAAACGAATGCCTAAACCATAGTTTTTCTCTCCCTTAGCTTCATAACTGTAGCCTTTGAAGACTTGTTGAAGAAGATCAGGACTCAAAAATCCGGGGGCGTTGCGGGCTAAGTCAAATTTTAATAAATCCCTTGGGGTCGAATAGATGTTTTTGTCTCCATACACTGCATCCAAAAAATCAAAACCATATTTCACATAATTGTATTTGTATGAAGGAGTCGCTTTTTCTTTGGGCGTTTCCTCATCAAAAACAAAGGTATGGGACATTCCTAGGGGATCAAAAATGATTTCTTTCATCGCGTCACGGTATTTTTTACCCGTAATTTTTTCAATCACTAAAGCCAGTAGGGCATAATTGGTGTTGTTGTAACTGAAATGCGTATCGGTTTTGGTTTCCAATGGGATATTTTTTGTCATCAAAATGTGCAGCAAGTCTTTGTTCGTCAAGGTCTTTTTGCGTCCCCAAATTTTAGCATCGTCACAAAAATAATTGTATTTTTTCATGCCACTGCGGTGATTTAAAAGCGTACGAATGGTCACGTCTTTGTATGGAAACCCAGGGAATAAGGTGGTCAACTTCTGGTCTAAGGTGAGTTTCTTGGCATCGATAAGTTTTAAAATAGCCGTGGCTGTCAATACTTTACTCACCGATGCAATATGCAAAGGCGTATTTTCCGCATTGAGTACGTTTTGCTCCTTATCGGCATAACCTTCGTAACGTTCGTATATGATTTCTCCATTTTTGGCCACCAAAAAACAAATGTTTTCAAATTGGTTGTTGAAAAACTTTTTAATGTACTTCTCGATTTCGTTACGTTTGACATTTTTAAAATTCTCAGCCAATTTTGGTAACGAATCGGAAGCAGGAACCATCGCGTATTCGGGGCCTGTATGTTCCTTTTGCTGCCCCCCCGATTGTTGACAACCGATGAAGAGTAAAGCGGTGGTTAGTACCGTATATAAGTAGTGCTTTCGCATGATGAATCTGTTCGAAAAAAAACAAATATAAGTACCGAGAACGCGCTTTTATTTTTGAAAAAAGCTAAAAACTAACAAAATTATTAACATCGCTTGTAAGCGATTGATAATGAAGGAACCATCGTAAAATGAATTTTTGGTAAAAGTTTTGAAATCGATTTCGTTACCCGTACTTTTGGGCGCATTCAATTTAAAATAGGCAATAGCTATGGTATTTGGTATCGTAAAAGAACGCAAGTCACCTCCCGATCGTCGCGTGGTTTTTACCCCCGAAGAATTGGTCCGGTTACAACAAGCACATTCTGATGTTCGTATCAAAGTGGAATCCTCCGATATCCGCGTGTTTCCCGACGACGCTTACCGCACGTTGGGACTCGAAGTGACCACCGATATGCAGGACTGCGATGTGCTTTTCGGAGTGAAAGAAATTCCAATGGACGCGTTATTGCCTGGAAAAAAGTATTTCTTTTTTTCGCACACGATCAAAAAACAACCCTACAACCGTGCTTTGTTGCAGGCCATTTTAGCCAAAAAAATCGAACTCTATGACCACGAAACCATCGTCGATGCCCAAAACAAACGTCTCATCGGATTTGGACGTTATGCGGGTATAGTGGGCGCATACAACGGGTTTAGAGGATTTGGCATCAAATACGAATTGTTCACCCTTCCCAAAGCCGAGACCCTTCAGAGTAAAGACGATCTTATTGCGCGGTTGAAGCGTATCCTATTGCCAAACATCAAAATTGTATTGACTGGCAAAGGAAAAGTCGGTATGGGCGCCAAAGAAATTTTAGACGGCATGAAAATGAAATCGGTTTCCGTCGATGATTTCTTGACCAAAACCTACACCGAACCCGTGTATACGCATATTGATGTGATGGATTACAACGTTCGTTTGGACGGACAAAACCTCGGTAAGAATGATTTTTATTCCCATCCCGAAGCCTACACTTCCCATTTTGAGCGGTTTACCAAAGTCGCCGATGTGTTTATGACAGGCCATTTTCACGCCAACGGTTCCCCGGATATTCTCACCCAAACCATGCTGCAAGCCCCCGATTGCAAACTCAAAGTGGTTGCTGATATTTCGTGTGATGTTAACGGACCCATTGCGTGTACTACCCGGGCTACGACCATCGCCGATCCGTTTATGGGATACTTGCCGCAAGAACATCGCGAAGTGCCCTACACCCATCCCGGAGCGATTATGGTCATGTCGGTCGATAATTTACCCTGTGAATTGCCCAAAGATGCGAGCGAAGGATTTGGCGAAATGTTTATGGAACACGTTGTCCCTGCCTTTTTTAACGGCGATAAAGACGGTATACTGCAACGCGCCAAGATGACCGAAAACGGACAGTTGACGCCGCGATTTGCTTACTTGCAAGACTACGTTGACGGAAATTAAAATATACAATCCTGAGTTCGCACTCGGGATTTTTTATTTCCCTCGGTTATGGTATCTTTAGCCTTTTAAATGCATTCGTATGAAACGTTTTTTTGGATGGCTTGGCTTTTTCGTCCTGGCCGTAACTTCTGCTCAAACCGTAACCGCTCCAGGAGGCCATCTGTCTCTTACTTTTCAATTAACCGACAAAGGACAACCGGCCTACAGTGTTCGATTTAAAACCCAAGATGTCGTACTTCCGTCTACGTTGGGGATGCGCATCAAGGATTTACCTGCCTTGACCGAAGGATTCGAAGTCCTGAAAACCGAATCCAACGTTTTCAACGAACCTTGGTCGCCTGTATTGGGAGAAACCGCCGAAATTCCAAACCACTACACCCAACTTACCGTAGCGCTTCGGCAAGCCAGCACAGGTCGTTTGCTAAATCTTATTTTTAAGGTTTACGACGAAGGTGTCGCGTTCCGATATGAATTTCCCAAACAGCTGCAGCTCAATTATTTTGTTATTGAAGACGAATTGACGCAATTTAATTTGAATGGCAATCATAAAACGTTCTGGATTCCAGGCGACTACGACAGTCAAGAATATGCCTATAACGAAACCTTTTTTGCCGATATCGACGGGGCAAAAATCGATATGAACAATGGTATTGGACTAAAAACCATTCGCAGCAACCAACGCGTGCAAGCGCCGTTGATGATGAAAACAAAGCAAGGACTATACCTCAATATTTTTGAAGCCGCCGTAGTCAATTATCCCGTGATGCATTTGGAGGTACAGCCCAACACGTACCGCTTAACGTCGCATCTCGTTCCTAATGCCTTGGGCGACAAAGTCTATTTGCAAACCCCAGCAGTAACGCCTTGGCGCACGATCTTTGTCCACGATGATGCCCGAAAAATTGTATCCTCACGCATGATTCTCAGTTTGAATGAACCCTGTAAAATCAGCGATGTCTCCTACATCAAACCCATGAAATACGTGGGTATTTGGTGGGAAATGCATATAGGAAAATCTACATGGGACTACGCCGGGTCGCAAAATGCGCAAAACGCCGCCGATGGATCACTCAAACCCTCAGGTCGCCATGGAGCCACCACCGAAAATGTAAAACGCTATATCGACTTTGCCGCCAAACACGGTTTTGATGGAGTTTTGGTCGAAGGTTGGAATACCGGCTGGGAAGACTGGTTTGGCAATTGGAAAGAGGATGTGTTTGATTTTGTCACGCCGTATCCCGATTTTGACCTTAAAGTGGTAAATGCCTATGCCCAAGCCAAAGGCGTCAAAATGATTATGCATCATGAAACCTCGGGTTCGGTAGCCAATTACGAACGGCACCTCGACCGCGCGTTCCAGTTGATGAAAGACTATGGATACCCAGCGGTAAAATCGGGCTATGTGGGACGTATTATTCCGCGGGGGGAGTTTCACGACGGTCAAACCATGGTCAACCACTATAATTTTGTGGCCCGTCGCGCTGCCGATTTCAAACTTATGATCAATTCACATGAGAGTTCGCGACCCACGGGCTATCATCGAACGTATCCAAACTACATCGCTGCTGAGGCGGCACGCGGCAATGAATTCAATGCTTGGAGTGTGGGTAATCCGCCCATGCACGAAACGATTTTACCCTTTACCCGTTTGTTGGGGGGTCCAATGGATTATACGCCTGGGATTTTTGAAATCAAAATGAGTTACTACGACAAATCCAAATCGGAGCAAGTCCACACCACGCTTGCCAAGCAACTCGCCTTGTATGTTACCTTGTATTCTCCGTTGCAAATGGCTGCCGATTTGCCCGAAAACTACGAACGCCACCTCGATGCGTTTCAATTTATCAAAGACGTCGCCGTCGATTGGCAGGACTCGAAGTATTTGGAGGCCGAGCCAGGCGATTATCTCACCGTAGCGCGTAAAGAGAAAAAGGGAGAACGCTGGTTTTTGGGTGCGATTACCGACGAAAACGCGCGTACGACGACCCTCAAATTGGATTTCTTAACCCCCGGTAAAAAATACAAAGCCATCCTCTACCAAGATACCAAAGAGGCCGACTGGAAAACCAATCCCAAGGCGTATGAAATCAAAACGATGACGGTAACCGCCAAGTCCAAATTATCCTTGCGTTTGGCTCCCGGCGGGGGAACCGCAGTGAGTTTTGAACCTATTCCGTAAGGTTCAGGAGCTTTTTCCGGCTATCCACTGCAAGCCGCGCTCGTTCTGGCTTTTTGACGACCAAAGCCCTTGAGCTCCTAAAGTCGCTACGGCCGTTGGGTCAAAAATAGCCATCACCACGCGCGGGCTTTCCGTTGCTATCCGGGCTAGGGGAGTTGCTTTTCATAATAATTCAATATCTTTAAAACCTAAACCAAAAAACAAACCTTATGCGTAGTCCTTCTACTCAAACCAATTGGGCGCAGTTTGTGCCACTCGCTAGTGTCTTCTTTTTCTGGGGATTCGTGGCGGCGAGTAACGATATTCTAATTCCTGTTTTCAAGAATGCTTTTACCCTCGAAAATTGGCAAAGTCAGCTGGTGTCGGTTGCCTTTTACATTGCCTACACCGTGGGGTCGATAGTTTACCTCTTGATATCGTATGTTTCTGGAGGGGATGTGATCAACCGCATTGGGTACAAAAACGCTTTAGCCTTGGGGTTAACCATTTCGGCACTCGGCACCTTATTGTTTTATCCTGCCGCCAATACTAAATCGTTTCCGTTAATGCTTACGGGCTTGTTTGTGGTGGCTTTCGGATTTTCCTTGCAGCAAACGGTTGCCAATCCGTTGGCCATTGCTTTGGGACCGTTACATACGGGGTCGCAACGGTTAACATTGGCCGGGGGAATCAACAATTTGGGGACGACTATCGGACCCTTATTGGTGAGTTTTGCCATATTTGGAGCGCCTACAGCCCAAAAAGCAACCATGGACATTGAAAGCGTAAAAATTCCCTATTTGGTATTGGGCGCTGCGTTTTTGGTGGTCGCGTTGTTGTTAAAATTATCAAGTATTCCCGATCGACCCGCCGCTGTGGTAGAAGAAGAAATTACGGTGAGTAATACAGTACGTAATTCGGCGTTGCATTATCCGCAATTGGTGCTCGGGATGATTGCTATTTTTGTGTATGTGGGTGTTGAAGTATCCACGGCGAGTAATTTGCCCGCCTATATGGAAAAAGATTTGGGATTTAAAACACAAGATATTGCCCCGTATATTTCGTTGTATTGGGCGAGTTTAATGATTGGCCGATGGACGGGTGCCGTAGAGGCTTTTACTGAAAATATGAGTCTGCGTCAGGTGTTGCGTTTTATCGCGCCTTATTTAGCTTTTGGAGTGTTTTTAGGCGTCAACCGATTGATGAATCACGATTTGACGCCATTCTATATTTACGGCGTTGTGATTTTAGTATTAATTGTAGCCGATATCGCTAGTAAAGGAAATCCCGCGCGGATGTTGTTTATTTTCTCTATGCTTGGAATTACGGCTTTGGCCATTGGAATGGTTACCCGCGGTATGGTTTCGGTGTATGCTTTTACTTCGGTGGGATTGTTTTGCAGTACCTTATGGCCCTGTATTTTTACCTTGGCGATCAGCGGATTGGGAAAACATACCTCGCAAGGCAGTAGCTTTTTGATTATGATGATTATGGGGGGCGGCTTGGTGAGTTTGTTGCAAGGGTATTTGGCCGATGTAGTTTCCATTCATGCCAGTTATATCGTAGGCGTTGGGTGTTTTGTTTACTTAGCGTTCTATGCGTGGCAAGTTACCCGTATTTTGAAAAAGCAAGGCATTGCCTTTGACACCTCGGTGAGCAGCGGCCATTAAAAGGTATTCATTGTTTATTATAAAACTCCGAAGGAACTGGGTTCTTTCGGAGTTTTGTCGTTTCTACACTAGCCCTGATAGGAGCAAGCTACCCCGCCGGACGAAGGGAGGCGTGTAGCGCGGATAGCAGGACTACGGTGGTGGAGTGCAGGGTGTTACTTGCTCCAATCAATTTTTCGCGAAAAGAACATGACGGCCGCGAGGATGGCAAATAGACCGACACTTCCTACCAAGAGGGCGTAATCTTCGAGTTGAATGATGACAAAAAGGAAGGCGTAAATGAGCGATAAGACGCCCCCGATGAGTAAGGGAAATTTTCGGTTTTGGAGTATCGAGTAGGCATAAAGTGTTATCATACTCACGATGGCAGTGCCGGCAATGGTGTAGGCTAGGGTGAAACTGCTGTGTTCGGTGATCGAGATGAGCAAGGCATAAAAGAGGACCAATGCAATGCCAATCATGCTGTATTGAAAGATGTGGATGTTGATTTTACTGAGTGTTTGAATAAGGAAAAAGACCAAAAAGGTGAGACCGATGACCAGGAATCCGTATTTGGAAGCCCGTTCGTTTTGTTGGTATTCGTCGACAGGCGTGATAAGTTCGACTTTGTAGGCGTATTTGCTCAAGTCGGGCAAGGGACCAAATTGTTGTTGGTTGAACGGACGGTTGAAATGTTGCACCTGCCAGGTAGCTTGAAATCCGTTGGCGCTAGCGTTTTGAGTGCTGGGTAAAAAGTATCCCGAGAAACTGGGCGAATGCCAGTCGCTTTGGAGGGTAGCCTTTGTGGATTTGCCTACGGGAACAAAGCTGATGGCGTGACTTCCGTTGTAATTCAATTGCATTTTGAAGGTTTTTCCCGCGAGTTGCGTAGCTGGAAAACGTCCGCTTTCGAGCGTTGCGATAGTGTTGTTGGGTTTGCTGCTTGCCACGGGTTCAAAGGCGATTTTTTGTCCGTTGACGTTCACTTTGACTTCACTGTTGATGCTGTTGATGTTGGTAGTTTGGAAGACGATTTGTGTTTCTTCCCAACGGATGTTCTCGGCGGGAATTGGAAGTGCCGAAAAATCGGGGGTGGCAAACTGTCCTTCAAAGGTGATGGCTGCCGAAAAGACATTGGCTTTGTAAATACTCCGTTTGAGGGTACGCGCCATTTTTACCTCGCTCGCGGTAGTGAGCTTATCAGGAAAAAAGTAAGCCGTTTGCAGTTGGTTTGTGGTGTTGTCGTAGTACGGTACTTTGAGCATGGGGCCGTAGCAAAAGACCTCGCCTCCCCATTTGGCGGTGGTTTCGGTAATCACTTCTTGTTTTCGTTGGCTGCGTTCGGTGATGAGGTCTTGCACAAAGAAAAGCGGGATAAGAAGTACGAGCGTGAGAAAACCGACCAGCATCATTTTGGCGGTATTCGATTGAAAGAAGGTTTTCATTTCGTGATCTTGGTGTTCCATAATTGACATGTTTTATAAGGAATTAATAATGATTTTTAGATATACAAAGGCGATTGGGAGATTGGCCAATACGAGTAATATTTTGATCCCGTAATAGTCCCTGTGGTTGTGTAAGCGAACGCATTGGTAAAGCAGGTTGCCGAGCACGACAAGGTTGGTTGTTAGGGCCAACAGCACATAGTAAAAGCCGGCCAAGAGCACATATTCATGTCTTGTGGTTAAAAAAGCCAACAGTAAAAGCGTTCCGAGTACAAAGGAAGCGATGGCAATTTGCGTGGAGCGCTGTCCGGTAGCGCTTTGGTATTGTTTTCGGGTCATCGGGTGTGTGTTTGAATAAGAAAATAGAGTAAAAGGTAACAGGCCACTACGGGGATATTGAGCACTAAAATGCCAAAATCTTTAAGACGCTGCATACGGTTTTCGGGTGCATATATTGCCTCGTGAATAAGAGCGATGAGGGCCATACCATGGATAAGTAGGGCAAAAAGCGTGTAAAAAAATCCGAGGAAGACAACCACTTCATGACGGGTGATCACATAGCCATAACAAAGGAGGGTTTCGCCACAAAAGGTGAGCAAGGCGATTTTTTGGTATAGGTTATAGGCTTTCATGGCTGAATGTTGAACGTTTTTCGAAAGTCGGCAATAGGATAGGGAAGGAGCGGTAGAAAGTTAAGGTCATGAAATCGATGCGCCTGTTTTCCTTTGCGGTAGTTTTGGTAAAAATGGTCTAGGTGAAAAGGATAAAACACCACTCCTGTACCAATCACTAAAAATAGAAATGGACTCCGTTTCCCGTTGCCTAATAGATAAAATTGCATGGTGATTTCATCGCATACGGTTCCGCCTGTTTGGGTGAGTACATGAAAAATATCGTGCTCTTCAAGTGTGGGTTGTATTTCAAAATGATGCTGACAAAGGAAACAACCTAGATGAAATCCCAAACTTTCTTCGGGCAACCGTAAAAGTTCTTGGAGCGAAAGATTCCATGCTTCATTTCCTTTAAAAATCCATTGGTAGGGTACTTTCACCGTGCGGTACATCCATTCGATAAATAACTCTCTCATAATAAAAGTACTTTGAAATACAAAGTATAGATGTAAAAAAATAGTGTTACGACTTTTGTATTAATTTTTCCAAGGCTTCAATATGGTTTTTGAAGGCAGTTTTTCCGGCCGTTGTGGCCCCATAGCGGGTATTGGGTTTTTTACCGATGAATTGTTTTTCCACTTGTATGTAGGCCTCGGTTTCCAAAGCTTTGATATGCGAAGCCAAGTTGCCATCGGTTACTCCGAGCAATTCTTTCAACGTATTAAAGTCCATACGGTCATTCACCATTAGCACCGACATGATGCCCAGTCGTATGCGATGGTCAAAGGCTTTGTTGATATTTTCTAGAAGGGATTTCACAAGTGGGGTAAAATTACAATTAATTTCGGTCGTATTTCACATACATCATGGCGCCGTAGAGGACGTGGCAAACGCCAAATCCAAGGGCCCAAAAGATCAAATCGGAATCGTTGAAATACGCCGCCATCAATCCCAATACGATTTGTGTTATGCCCAAATAACGCACATCTCGGAAGGTGTATTTCGACGCATTGACACAGCCCATTCCGTAAAACAAGAGCATCATAGGCGCTATCAATTCGTAATAGCCTTTTAAGAGAAGAATAAGCACCAAGAGTCCACCGGTTACCAATGGAATACTGAAATTAATCAGCAGTCGTCGAGACGAAGCGTTCCAGAGCGTTTCCCCCATTTTCTTTGCCTTTTTCGCACTCAAAACAATACCTGTAACAATTGATACCAATACAATTACCGCCGCCAATCCGATCAATTGTAACGACAATGCATCCATCGGAAAGGTGATTTCTCCGCGAGATTCTGTGTAATCGGTTACTTCATGGGCACTCAATATGTAATCGGCATATCCTGCGCCTGCCAAGGCATACAATCCTGCCAAAACTCCCGATAAGCCACTTAACGATAAGGTTTGTGAGGATTTGGACATCATTTCTTTGATATCCTTTAAGTCTTTTAAATAATCATTCGTCTCCATAAAAGTACTTTGAAATGCAAAGTAAATAAATATTTATTTTTTAGGCAAACTATTTTTGGTTTATTTTTGAGAAAAATACATTTCTCATGAAATACGGACTTTCACTGACCCTTTTAGTCGCTTTTCAATCTTTTTTTGCGCAATCTGATGCGCAAATGCTCGATCGAATTCACCGTTCAGCGCTCACGCAAGGGCAGTGTTATCCTTGGTTGGAGCATTTGTCTAATTCCATTGGTGCGCGTTTATCAGGTTCGGATGGGGCTGCCAAAGGAGTGGCGTATACTAAAGCACAATTGGAGCAGTTGGGACTCGATCGCGTTTATTTACAAGAGGTGATGGTACCCAAATGGGAGCGAGGGGAGAAGGAAGTTGCGTATTTACAACTGGGAAAAAAGCGTTTAGACCTGACTATTTGTGCCTTAGGAATGTCGGTGGCCACCCCTAAGAACGGGTTAGAAGCCGAGGTCATTGAAGTCAAATCGCTGGACGAATTGAAAGTCTTGGGCGCGGAGAAAGTTCGCGGAAAAATCGTTTTTTTCAACCGTCCCATGGATCCTGAGCATGTTGAAACCTTCCGCGCTTATGGCGGTTGTGTCGATCAACGTTCGTCAGGGGCTCGTGAAGCAGGTAAGTTGGGAGCCGTAGGCGTATTGGTACGTTCTATGAATTTGCGCCTTGACGATCTTCCTCACACGGGAATGACCAATTATGGAGATACGCCCGAGTCGCAGCGCATTCCGGCTGCGGCGGTGAGTACCTTGGATGCGAATGCGTTGAGTGAAGCCTTGCAAACCCATCCCAATGCAAAAATCTATTTTCGTCAAACCTGCCGCTATTTTGGGGAAGTTCTCTCACATAATGTAGTTGGAGAGATTAAAGGGACAACCTTTCCGGATAAAATTATTTTGGTCGGTGGGCATTTGGACTCGTGGGACTTGGGAGATGGTTCGCATGATGACGGTGCTGGCTGTGTACAAAGTATGGAAGTATTGGCACTGTTCAAGCGTCTTGGATACCGTCCGAAACACACTATCCGTGCGGTTTTATTTATGAATGAAGAAAATGGAGTGAAAGGAGGGCTAGAATACGAAGCCGAATCCAAACGGTTGGGCGAGCAACATATTTTTGCTTTGGAGAGTGATGCGGGAGGATTTGCGCCACGCGGGTTTTCGTTTGAAATAGATGCTGCCAATATGGAGCAAGTGCAAAAATGGAAACCCTTGTTTGAGCCTTACCTGTTGCATTTATTTCGTCAAGGGCATTCAGGAGTCGATATCGGTCCCCTTCAGTCCCCCAAAATAGTCAAAGCGGGATTGCAACCCGATTCGCAACGCTATTTTGACCACCATCATGCCGCCAACGATACCTTTGATGCCGTGAACAAACGTGAATTAGAGTTAGGAGCTGCCGCTATGGCTTCTTTGGTGTATTTGTTTGATCAATACGGCATTCGCTAACGCATCCTGCTCATGATTATGTGATGCGTCAATCCGAAGCTTTTCAGGCGGTTTTGATGCATTGTATGGCGACAATTGAAGCGGTTATTCCCACCGTTGAATTGCGCTATCGCTATGCTATTCCTTTTTATTATTACTACGATAAACCCTTTTGTTACCTCAATGCAAGCCACAAAAAAGGCTTTGTCGACCTCGGATTTTATAGAGGTTTTCAATTGAAAACACATCAAGAGTTCTTGGTGGGTACTGATCGTACTATGGTCAAATCGCTACAATTTACAACTGTCGAAACCCTAGATCAAAGTGTATTGGAAGCGGTGCTTTTAGAAGCCATGGCATTGTATGCGTAGGGCGTTGACCCTAAAGGGGAATCCTTTTTCTAGAATTTAAAGTATTACGGGGTTGTACTTTTTGCTGTAATTCCTTTACTTCCGTTTCTCTATTATCGGAATTTCCGTATTCACCTACCTACCTGTCGGTATGTCCCTGACGCAAAGTAATTGTATAAAAAAAGGAGATTCTTTACGAATCTCCTTTTTTTTAAGGTGTAAATCGAATTATTTCACTTCACGATTTACATATACCCATCCTGTTTTGGTCGCTACACCATCACGCTCAATCACGTAATAGTAGGTACCATCAGGAAGTTCATTTTCGTTATCCGACTGACCACTCCATTGGTTGGTGTAGTTAGAACGAGAGTATACTTTAGTACCGTAACGGTTGTAAATGCTCAATTGTTTTACATTCAATCCCGTAAGGTCAAAGCTGTCATTCAAACCATCGCCGTTTGGTGAGATACCTCTTGGGATAGCACATGTAATTTCGTTTGCGGTAAAGGATTGTGTTGTCGTACAAGATGTTGTTCCATTTCCTACGGTTACGTTTACCGTATAGGTTCCAGAAGTTGTTACATTCAAGGTAGCACCTGTTCCTACAGTAGCTCCTGAAGCATTCGTCCATGTATAGGTTGCATTTCCAAAATTACCAGAAACAACTTCCAAAACATAAACACTGCCTTCACATCCTCCTTCAATAGCAAAGGTTGGAGCAGGAGTAATGGTGATGTCAAAACTTTCTTGGTCGGTACAAATTCCATTCTGTGCGAAAACATAAAGGGTTGAACTTGCACTGACAACAGCACCTGCATTCAACTGCGTACCTGTGCCATTTAGACCTGTAAAGTAGTTTCCTACGGTCAAAGCAGGAAGTGTATATGAATCACAAGCAAACACGTCGTTGATTGGCAATACATCAGGAGTTGCCACTACAGTGACCGTAATTGAAGCTGTTGTAGCACATTGTCCTGCATCGGGTGTAAAGTTGGAAGTAAATGTACCCGCTGTTGTAGTGGATATCGTAACCGGATTCCAAGTACCGTTCACCCCATTGGTGGATTGTGTCGGTAAGGTAATAGAAGCACTACTAGTACACAAAGGAGCAATAGCTGCAAAAGTTGGCACAGTTGGAGCAGTAATCGAGACCGTTAGCGTCGAACTTACAGCACATTGACCTGCAGTAGGTGTAAAGGTTACCGTTTGTGCGCCCACAACCGATGTATCAATAGCTGCTGACCATGTTCCTGAAATACCGTTATCGGAGGTAGTTGGTAACGCTGGTGCGGAACTATTTTGACACAAAGGTGCAATAGCAGTAAATGTAGGAACAATTGAAGGTGCAGTAATCGTAACTTGAAGTGTCGTCGGCACTGCACATTGCGCTGCATTTGGTGTAAATGTGTACGTAAATGTACCTACAACACTGGTATCAATCGTTGTTGGATTCCAAGCACCCGTAATACCATTCGCATCAGCAGCTGGAAGAGTACCAGGTGTTAACCCTTGACAAATCGGTGCTATAGGTTCAAATGAAGGAACAATCGAAGGCGTGTTTATCACTACATCCAAGGTTGTAACCGTTGCACATTGACCTGGGTTTGGTGTAAATGTGTACGTAAATGTACCTACAACACTGGTATCAATCGTTGTTGGATTCCAAGTTCCCGTAATTCCATTCGCATCAGCAGCTGGAAGAGTTCCAGGTGTTAACCCTTGACAAATCGGTGCTATAGGTTCAAAAGAAGGAACAATCGAAGGCGCATTGATCACAACATCCAAAGTAGTACTCGTAGCACATTGCCCTGGATTAGGAGTAAATGTGTAGGTAAATGTACCCACTACAGTCGTACTGATAGTTGCAGGGTTCCAAGTACCGATAATTCCATTTAAGGAAGTAGTTGGTAACGCTGGTGCAGCTAAATCTTGACAAATCGCTGGGATTGGGTCAAAAGTAGGCGTTGTAGCTGGAGGAGTGAGCGTCACCTGAATTGTTACTGGTATTGAACAGTTACCCGTTGAAGGTGTAAACACATAATCAAACGTACCTGCAACAGTAGTATCAATAGTCGCTGGATTCCAAGTTCCCGCCACATTGTTGGTTGATGTGGTTGGTAAAGTAGGCCCTGTTTGTCCTTGACATGCTGTAATCGGATCAAAAGTGGGCGTAATCGGTGTAGAAATTAAAATGGAGACCGTTACTGGATTTCCACACTGACCTGCATTCGGGGTAAACACATAGTTGGTGCTGCCTAATGTAGAAGTGTCAATGGTTGCAGGGTTCCACGTTCCTTCAATATTGTTTAATGAAGTCGTAGGTAGCACTGGTGCTGTCGCTCCTTGACAGATACTATTAATAGGAGCAAAGGTGGGATCAACAGGCTGCGTTATCGTAATCGTAAAACTACGCTCACTGATACAGTTGGGTGTAGTTCCTGAGGCAGCAAACACATACATGGTTTGCGAGGCCGAAATCACATCACCCGCGTTGTAAGTTGTTCCGGTACCACCAGGTTCAGAGAAGTAATTACCAACCGTAAGTGTAGGTAAGGTATAATCACCACACTGCGTAACGTTTGCAATGAAAGGAATAACAGGGGTGGGCTGAATGGTAATTGTGGTAGTAGTTGTAAATGGATCACAACCTCCCGATGCTGGAATAGTATACGACACTGTATAAGTGCCAGGCGTACTTGCACCAGGAATGATATTTCCATTGATTGCATTAATATTCAAACCAGAAGGAGTTGCTGAGTAGTTACCTCCAGGTGTTCCAGTGATTGTAGCTACAACTGGGTCAAAATTAGAATTACAATACGCAGCTGCGGGATACGAAATTGTAGCATCAGCAGGTGCAGTGATAATTACCGTTCTAGATGTTGTGATGAATGGAATAGAATTACAAGTACCACCAATAGTAGTTGCCGTTGTAGCTGTAATTACATATGCTCCTGGAGTACTAGCTGATAAATCAATGGTTCCTGTAACTGAATCGATTACAATGCCAGCAGGTGTCGCCGTATAGGTTCCAGCGGTGGCACCAGGGGCTAATACGGGGGTTGGATCAGCATCGTTTTGACAATAGAATGTTGAACTATAATTGAAAATATTAATTGGAAAACATGCCGTAGTACCTCCATTTGTATTCGTTTGTGTAAACGTCACCGTTCCAGGTTGATTAGAGAAGTTAGTAATCATAATTACATATACCTCACACAATTGTGCATTTGGAATACACATAATCTCTTGAGGTGCTGCCGAATAACTACAGGCGTGTAAGTTTCCATTACAACCTTGAGCTGGGGTAAGCGCTGGTAACTGACCTGCCAATGGATTCGCAGGCACTCCAATACAAGCAGAACTTAAATCAGTAAATGGTCCCCATGCCACATAATCCACATCACGTCCTACACCATTGTTATCTACTTGAGTAATCAAATAGCTCAATGGTCCTGCTTGATTTACTTGTAAGAAGAAGAAAGCAGGGTTAGGAGATGTAAACAAACATCCAATCTGTCCTAAACTTGGAACATTGGTTGAGTTGGCATAAGTAATAGTCTGACCCGTACAGAATGCAGGTGCTTCAGTACAGGGTAACGTACCAATACACAAGTCAAATGTTACATACTGAGGGTTAGCAGAAGCCGAATAAATACGAATATAATACGTGGTTCCTGGCACTAAATCATCGGCACTGTTACAGTTTAATTGGGTTAAGTTACCGCAATTATTTCCCGTGAAAATAGCATAGTCCAAATCCGTACCTGCAGGAAGAACGTTGTTAAATGATACAATGTGAGTTGGAGCAGTCGCTGTAAATGTATACCATACATCATCGTTGGCAACCCCAGGAGGACAGTTCACTGCTGGCGCAGAGGCTGTAGCTCCAATCAATGTACCTGGCGTTGTTTGTACACAGTTTAAGTTTTGATTTACTACCGCAAAAGAAGCAGTAGTACACTCGTCATTTACAGGTAATGTACCAAAAGTAAATGGCTGCGACCAAGTACTGGTTTCGCCTTGTGCATTACAAATCGAACGTACATAGAAGGTATACGCTGTTCCCGCGGGTAAGTTTGTAAGGGTATATGGATTATTAGTCGTTAAAATACCAATGGATGTACCCGATGGAGGTAAGCCACCTAGCGGAACAATGAAAATCTCCCACTGTGTAGCAGTTCCTTGTTCGGTCCATGCCAATTGTACGGAGTTTTGAGTTGCTTGTTGAATATTCAAACTCACGGGTCTTGGGCACGCTGGCGCTTGTTCACAAGTCACATTTGCTACCCATCCAGGCGCATTTACTGAGGCATCACTACGGAAACGGAACGTTAAACATCCATCAACAGTTGAAGCAGTAAAAGGACCCGGTAAATTCGCGCCTGTTAAGTTACCCCAGAAAGAACCGGGTAAGCCACCAGGTACATTACCTGCACCATTTCCACTTGCAATTTGAGGTGCGTTGATGTCTGGTCCGTCAAATACATATAATCCATCCCAGTTGGCTTCGGTGTTGAATTCGGTAAACGTAACCGTAACTACCTGGTTTGATCCTGTTGGAGGACAAATAATAACCGTATTATCTGTTCCGTTCGCATAGTTTGCATTCGCTCCTCCTAGGTCGGTAAATATTCCACCACATTGTGGAGGTGCAATTTGTGTGGTTATTGTTCTTGGGCCAACCCAGTTACTTAAGTCACCTGCGGGACAAACTGCTTGTACGTATAAATCATAACAAGTATCAGGTGTTAATCCTGTAAATACATGAGGGTTAGTGGTAGTTACGGTAAATCCTGTATTAGCAGCTGTTGGTGTTGGGGAACCACAAGGAAGCGCAATGACATTCCAAGTTGTTGCGGTATTAGGGTTTGTCCACGCTAAAGTAGCACTATTTGATGTAACGGCCGATGCTGCCAAAGTATTGGGATTTGGACAGGTTGGCGG
>CANHRI010000013.1 GCA_947463515.1 Flavobacteriaceae bacterium | reverse complement strand
TATAATTTCAGCTACGGGTTTGATCTCGTTGAGCAACCCTGCGATTTGTCCAATTTCTAATTCACCTTCCACCAAGTCGCCTTCAAACATCCCGCGTTTGGCACGTGCCCGACCCAATAACGCTTTTAATTCCTCCTCAGAAGGACATTGTTTGTACAAAGCTTGCAAATCGGCATAAAATTTATTTTTCAACAAACGTACCGGCGCTAATTCTTTCAAAGTCAGAACAGTATCACCTTCTTGTGCGTTTATAACGGTTTGCTTAAAGGCATCATGCGCCGAACTTTCGACGGAGGCAACAAATCGACTCCCCATTTGCACCCCATCGGCACCCAAGGTCATGGCCGCCAACATTCCTCGTCCCGTAGCTATACCACCTGCGGCTATTAAAGGGAGTGTGAGTTGTGCCCGTACCATGGGAATCAAGGTAAACGTTGTGGTCTCCTCACGGCCGTTATGTCCTCCCGCTTCAAAACCTTCTGCTACAATCGCATCGACACCTGCCTCTTGTGCTTTGAGGGCAAATTTGGAACTGCTCACCACATGCACTACCGTGATACCGTGTTCTTTTAAAAATGCGGTCCACGTTTTGGGGTTTCCTGCCGAAGTAAATACAATTTTCACACCTTCTTCGACAATGATTTGCATAATCTCTTCAATATTGGGATACAATAAAGGAACGTTAACACCAAAAGGGCGATTGGTGGCTTGTTTGCATTTTTGAATATGGGTACGCAATACGTCGGGGTACATCGAACCGGCACCGATAAGTCCTAGCCCGCCAGCATTACTCACGGCACTGGCCAATTTATATCCTGAATTCCAAATCATTCCCCCTTGAATGATTGGGTAGTTTATGTTAAAAAGTTGGGTAATACGATTCATTGAAAATGCTAATTACGGTTTTATAAGTTTCCCAGTGAACGTTTGCGTACCCTCTTGCAACAGGTACGTGTACCAACCGGCGGGAAAATCGGCTACGTCAACAGTGGCCTGGTTTGGTGTGAGATGCGTTTCTCGGACCAATTGCCCTAAGGCGTTAAACAATTTTAAGTTTGCCGATCCTGCAAAATCTCCTCGGAATGTAACCTCTTCTTGGAAAGGATTGGGGTATACATTTACGGAAGACGTTGAAAATGAAGCAACCGACAAGGCATTGGATAATGCGGCGGCAAAGTCAGGCACGCCATAACCGTATTCCATCGTAGGATTTGTAAAACGATCGGCAGATTGCTTCACCAAGTCCACTACTTGCTGGTTGGTTAATTGAGGCGCTGCGGCCCAAAAACAAGCAATCGAACCCGAAATTAGGGGACATGACAAAGAGGTGCCGCTCACATACGTAAAATCGCCTTGGGGAGTGCAAACTGCTGCACCTAGGCCGCGTGCCATCAAGTCGGGTTTTACACGTCCGTCGAAAGTAGGGCCTATCGAACTAAAGCTGGCGCGAAACTCCATCGAGTCCACAGCACCAATGGCCAAGGCATGCGTTGCTTCGGCGGGAACGGCGACATAGGGAGCGGTAGAATTACCGGAATTACCGGCGCTCACCACGACAACCATTCCTTTGGAAAAAGCTTTATTGGCACCTTGGGAAGCAAAGGCTTGATTGCCAGTGAGGTTGCTGTAGGTGTAACTGTAAGCGGGATTATCATAACCATAATACCCTAGCGAACTGCTGATGATATCGCAACCCAAACGATCGGCTTCTTCGGCGGCTTGCACCCAATAACTTTCCTCTACGGGATTCTCCTCCATGACGTCTTCGGTGATAAACAGGTAATAACTCGCTGTGGGCGCTGTACCCACTAAAGTCCCATCGGTAACGGCTGCCATTGAGGAAAGCACTAAAGTACCATGGTGGTGTAAATCGAATACATTGGTCGATTGAGATACATAATTATATCCGCCGAGATAGCGATTTTGATTAAATAACGATTGAAAAGGCGGTGCGGTGTCGACCCCTTGAAAACCCGAATCCAATACAGCTATGATTTTCCCAGCCCCGGCATGATTTTGTTGATGCAACAAATGCGTGTTCAACATCGTGACTTGGTTTTGGGCATTTCCATACGAATAGGTGGTTTGCAACGCCATCGTCTTGGGCTGTTCGGTGGGCGCTTGAGGGATGCTTTTGGCATTGAGTTGCGGATTGGCAAAAATAATGCGATCCACAAAAGAAAAGGACGCCAAGCCTTGAATCGCAGCTACCGAGCCACGCACATGGATACAATTCATCCATTTGGATTGGGCTTTATAGGTGATTCCCGGCACGTTTGAAACGGTCTGAATATAATTTATATCCACGGGAACGTCATCGATCGATAACGGAATATTTTGTTGGATTCTTCGGTCCAAAGCGCGCTGCGTCAACATAGTTAATGGCGCATCAAAATAGGCTTGGGCATTGGGCTTATCCGTAAAATAAACACGAGCATCCTCTTGTGCCCACCCAAAAGTAGTGATCCAAAATAGTAGAAGGAACAGGTTTCGCATAGCAATTAGGCTTTGGAACCAAAAATACAAATAATTGCGCGGGACGAATGTTAATTTAAGAAGAAATTACCCCTGAACCCAGCAATTCCTCCCCGCGATACCAAGCTGCAAACTGACCTTGGGTAATGGCGGATTGTGGCTTTTCAAAAGCAATATATACCCCCGATTCAAATTGGTATAAGGTCGCTTTTTGTAAAGGCTGACGGTAGCGAATACGGACTTCGACTGGCATCGATTCTCCGTTATTGAGTGATAAATCCTCGCGAATCCAATGTATCTCATGGGGTTGAATGTGGAGCGCTTGACGAAACAAACCGGGATGTTGCTGTCCTTGACCGGTGTAAATGATATTTTCTTTTACATCGGTGGCGATGATAAACAAGGGTTCGGCGGTACCTCCAACATTCAAGCCTTTGCGCTGACCGATAGTAAAATAATGGGCCCCTTGGTGTAGTCCCACTTTTTTGCCTTGACCGACAGTATAGGTAAACGGTTTAGCTTGCAATTGCAATAACTCCTCTTGGGGAAGTCCATCGGGAGGGGTTTGTTGATAACATGGATCGTTGGCTGGAATTTCAACGATAGTCCCTGCTTTGGGTTCCAACTGTTGTTGTAAAAATTCGGGCAACCGCACTTTTCCAATAAAACAGAGGCCTTGCGAATCTTTTTTCTCGGCGGTTACTAAATTCATTTTTGTGGCTATTTCACGTACTTCGGGTTTGGTCAAATGGCCAATAGGAAACAACGCCTTGGCCAATTGCGCTTGCGAGAGTTGACAGAGAAAATACGATTGGTCTTTATTGCCATCGACACTGGCCAACAATTGGTGGACTTCTTTGCCGTTGATGTCGACAGTGGCTTTGCGGCAATAATGACCAGTAGCGACAAAATCGGCGCCCAAATCAAGGGCAATGCGCATAAAGACGTCGAACTTGATTTCGCGATTACACAAAACATCGGGATTGGGTGTACGTCCGTTTTCGTATTCGTTGAACATGTAGTTTACAATACGCTCTTTGTACTCGGCACTGAGGTCTACGGTTTGAAAGGGAATACCCAGTTTTTCAGCGACCAATAGGGCATCGTTGCTGTCTTCTAACCAAGGGCATTCGTTGGAAATCGTTACGGAATCATCGTGCCAATTTTTCATAAAGAGACCGATGACGTCATACCCTTGTTCTTTCAATACGTAAGCGGCTACGCTGGAATCGACTCCACCCGACAAACCCACTACCACACGTTTCATAACTGTTTTTTTTTGCAAAGGTAACGGAAAAGTTATGAATTACGAATGCTACGTTAGGGAGCAGTTTTCGTGAGGAAGTTGCCTAAAGTCAAGCAGGGAGTAGTGGAAAATCCACAGCGGAGTGAAACGGAGCGCGGACTTGAAGCGGATATCCCGCCATGAAATTTTGAATTGTGAATTATAAATTATGAATTACGTGTTCATTTAAAATAGACGTAATTGCGAGAAAGTGGTTTGAAATTTAGAATTTGGAAATTGGTCCCGAAACTTCGGGAGGAATTTGGGATTTGGAATTTTAAATTTGGAATTTAAAAATTTTACTCTCGATCTTCTTCGCGGGTGATGGGCTTTTTGACAAATTTGCGAACTTTTTGTTTACCCATATCTTTTTTGACCAGTTTGCCTTTTTCCAAAACCTCCCAAATTCCCTCTTTTTTACCTTTGACAAAAGTTCCTCGGGCAGCAATTTTATTTTCAGCGGTGCGAAACACTGCGGGTCCGTCGTATTCCCCATTTTTATAATTACTTTCCTCTAAAACCAATCCTTGTTCGGTAATTTTGCGGTACAATCCTTCGCGAAGTCCGTTTTTATAACCAGATTCCTCGGCTAGGACGCCACTTTTGTAAAAAACTTTGCGCGTACCGTTTAATTTGCCTTTGACATAAAGCTCCAATGTCATTATTTGAGGGGAATCTTCATGGTAAAATTTCCATTCGCCTTCTTCCAAACGATTAACGAGCTTGCCCTCACTGACTTTGTTCCCTTTGGGAGTGTACACTATGGTATAACAGGAATTGTCTTTGGGGTTAAACTCGCGTGTGGCGATTACTGCACCCTCTTTGGTATTGTCAAAAAAGCGAAACGTACCCACTTCCTTCCCATGTTCAAAGGTGCCTTCATAGCGAGGACGTCCCGTATCGGCAAAGGTTCCTTTCCAAATCCCATGTTTTTTTCCTTGTCCATCCAACTGATTAATAGACTGGGCACATACCCATTGTACACACAAACAAAAAAGGAGAAGGTAACGCATAAATGAATCTTTAAATATGAAACGAAAAATGATCACTTTTCGTACACAAATGTAACAAAGTTGAAGAAAAATAAAATTAAGTTATTTCTTACATTTTATACTTCACATTTGTTTAACGACAAACCTTAAACAATTCACAAAAGCGAAAAAGTTGTAGGGAAACGTTAAACAAAAAAGTTAAGAATTTTACAAAATGTTCTGTTTAGGCTTTTTTAATTATTGTTAAACAAAATAGACCCCTTACTTTCGATAAAACTTTTTAAAAAATTATATTATGAAAACAAACAGATTAAAACAATTCGCTTTGATTGCGTTCATGGCGTTGGGTCTAACCGCTTGTAGCGATGACGACAACAACAATGCACAACCCGACAACACCATTGCCGGTATTGCTTCACGAACAGCAAACCTTTCTTCTTTGGTAGCAGCTTTAAACCGTGCTGAATTAACAGGAGTTTTGAGTGGAAGTGGAAACTTCACTGTATTTGCTCCTACGAATGATGCATTTGCTGCATTCTTAAGCGCTAATGGATTTGCTAACGTCGATGCGGTTCCTGTACCGGTATTGAAAAACTTATTGTTGAATCACGTTATTGGAACTGAAATTGCAAGCTCAGCGATTCCACCAGCCGTTTATGTGTCAACCTTGTCTCCTATCAACTCAACTACGGGTGCACCTACCATCAGTATGTTTGTACAAAAATCAGGAAATACCGTAACGATCAATGGCGGTGCCTCTAATGGTGGCTCAACCGTAGCTACCGCTGATATCGATGCTAGCAATGGTATCATTCACGTTGTAAGCAATGTTATCGCTATTCCAAAGATTGTAAATCATGTTGTGGCTAACCCTCAGTTTGATACGTTACAAGCTGTAGTAACTAGTGGTGCTTCAGGTGCTTTTGGAGATCAATCAGCGGTTTTAGCAGCGTTGAATGGTTTAACCGCTTCGGCTCCTGCGACAGTATTCGCTCCTGACAATGCAGCCTTTACTGCAGCTACTACAGGCACTGGATTTGCTGTAGGCGCTACGCCAGCTCAAGTATCTAAAGTTTTACAATACCACGTAACTGTTGCTGGAAATGTACGTTCCAACCAATTGACTAACAACCAATCTATTCCAATGATTACAAGTCCAGTTCAAAACACTACGGTAATCTTAGGGTCAGGAACTGTAGATATTCGTGACTTTGCCAACAATTTAGCCCGTGTTAACCAAGCTGATGTTCAGTGTTCGAATGGTGTGATTCACGGAGTAAACCGCGTATTACAACCCCAGTTGTAATACGTAAATTTTCTTCATACTTTGAAAAGACTGTCTTCGGGCAGTCTTTTTTTTGGCTCGTCAATAACCGAAAGACAACTACTTCCTTGTGGAAACTTACGTTAAATTCGCACGTGATTATTTTGTGATAAAAAAAATCATTCTCTAGCCTTCGGGTAAAGTTTTTCTTTACGAAACTTACGCAACTGTTTCTTTGGGTAAAACCCCTATCTTTTAAAGCAAAAAAAAGGTTGCCTGTAGACAACCTTTTTTACAAAATCTAATGGATTTATTTCTTTCCTTTTAATTGCTTCTGCGCTTCGGCTTGTTCCATCATCTCGCGCATCTTGCGTTGAAACTTGCTCTCTTTGGCAGGCTTTTGTTTGTTTTCTTGAATTTGCGCATGGATTTTATCGCTGTCAATAAAATACTTCTTAATCACCAACATCACCCCGATGGTGACTACGTTGGACATAAAGTTGTACAAACTCAATCCTGAACCATAACTATTGAAGAAAATCAACATCATAATCGGCGAGACATAAATCATAATCTTCATCAACTTCGCCATATCGGGCATTCCCTCTTGTGCGGGTTGTGCCATGGCCGCATTATCGCCTGAAGTCATTTTCATATAGAAGAAAATCGCAATAGCTGCTAAGATGGGGAACAAACTAATATGGTTTCCATAGAGTGGAATATAAAACGGTAATTTTGCAATGGCGTCAAACGACGATAAATCCTCGGCCCATAAAAAGCTTTTCTGACGTAATTCAATAGCCGCAGGGAAAAACTGAAAAGATGCATATACAAACGGCAATTGAATCAATGCAGGAATACATCCAGCCATCGGATTCACACCCGCTTTGGAGTATAATTTCATCATCTCTTGTTGACGCTTCACCGGATCTTTATGCTTATTATTCAGCTCGGTAATCTCGGGACGCAACACCTTCATTTTGGCTTGGGATAGGAAAGACTTGAAAGTAATGGGTGACATGGCCAATTTGATAATGATGGTAAACAAAATAATCGCCCATCCAAAAGCCATCCAGCCGCCTAATAATCCAAACAAGGGGACAAAAATGAATTTGTTAATCCAACCGAATATCCCCCAACCCATGGGAACCACTTCATCTAAATTGCGATCGTAATTATTCAAAAGTTGGTAATCTGCAGGTCCGAAGTACCAATTCATTTTATAATCCAATTCGCCTTGTGCCAACTCCAAGGGAACTCGTGTGGTCAATTGCTTGGTAAATACTGTATCTTTTTCGGCATCTTTGACCAAATCATCTGAGGTAAGCTTGGCGGTTTTAAACGGTTTATTGGTCATTAACACCGAAGCAAAGAAATGCTGACGGTAGGCCACATAGGTCACTGCCTCTGGATTTTCTTCTTTTCCTTGGCCTTGTCCTACATAATCGTCTTTTCCATCTTCATATTCAAAAATGGTCTCTGTATAGCGATTTTCATACGGAATGCTAATCTCATTGCGGAAGGTTTTTAACGACCAATCCAATTGCACTGGATCATTCGGAGCCAATACATTACGTAAACCTTGGGAACGCACATCAAAATCCAACATATAATCGTTGGCTTTCAAAACATACTTATATTCCAAAAAGGCATTGGGACCCGCTTTGAGTTTCATCGACAAGACCTGATCAGCGCCCACTTTGGTCAGTTGGGGTTCAAAAAACAAGTCTTTCGTTTGTAACACACGATTATCGGTTGTTTTGACTTCTAAGTTGAATTGGGCGTTTTTCTGATCGACCAATTGTACGAGTTGTCCCGAATTTTTGCGGAACTTTTCAAATTTTTTCAGCGTTACTTGCTGCACTGCGCCCCCTTGATTGGCCACCACGATTTTCACCAAATCATTTTCCAACACGGTCGTTCCGCCTTTGGCTGAGGGCAATGTCGCTGCATAGGCAAACTTACCAAACTTCGATTCGGCTGCTTTTACTGCATTGCTATCGGTCGCCGTAGTATCGGTGGGGAGAGCTGGCGTTGCGGCTGGCGTGTCTTTTTTAGGAGTGGATTTTTGAGCGGTGGTCGCTTTACCCGTTTGGGCTTTTTGCTGCTCCTGACTGGAGTTATACATCATCCACAGAATCAATACAAAGAGCAGGGCGAATCCGATAACCGAATTCTTATCAAACTTTTTTTCTTCCATTATAATCTACATTGCGCCGGACCTTCAAGCCACAGCTTACATTTTATTTTTTACAATTGCGGCTACAAAGCTAACAAAAATTGGCTGTGGATTTGCAACGGTACTCTTATATTCAGGATGGTATTGAACGCCAATGAAGAACGGATGGTTTTCTAACTCGACAATTTCAACCAAACCGGTTTCTGGATTGACTCCTGAACTAACCAAACCAGCCTCTTGTAGTGCCTCGGCATAACGGTTATTGTATTCATAGCGGTGGCGGTGACGCTCGCTTATCTGATCTTTTCCATAAATGCGATGCGCTAGCGTTCCGGGCTTCAAATCGCAGGTCCAAGCGCCCAAACGCATAGTACCCCCTTTTTCGGTTATATTTTTTTGACTTTCCATCAAATCGATCACGGGATGTGGCGTGTCGGGATTCATTTCGGTAGAATTAGCATCCGCTAAGTGAAGTACATTGCGCGCATATTCAATAACGGCCATTTGCATCCCCAAACAAATTCCAAAGAAAGGCAATTGATGCTCACGTGCGTATTGAACCGTAGCTATTTTCCCTTCAATGCCGCGCTCCCCAAAACCGGGAGCTACCAAAATTCCGTCAATACCTTTGAGCTTTTCGGCCACATTGGAAGCGTCGATATATTCTGAATGGATACTTACCACATTGACCTTCGTCTCGTTGGCGGCACCCGCATGGATAAAGGCTTCTAAAATGGATTTGTACGAATCTTGCAATTCAACATATTTCCCTACCAATCCAATATTAATGGTGTGTTTCGGATTCTTGTGACGGGTTAAAAAAGCATTCCACTGGTCCAAATCGGGAGCCGATTTTTCGGGAAGGTTCAACTTCTTTAAGGCCACCACATCCAACCCTTCGTCCAGCATCAAGTTGGGCACTTCGTATATGGTTTTTGCATCAATAGACTGGATAACCGCTTCCTTGGTTACATTGCAAAACAAGGCCAACTTTTGCCGTAGTTCTGCCGAAAGTTCGTGCTCCGTGCGGCAAACCAAAATATCAGCTTTGATTCCGCTTTCCATTAAGGTTTTAACCGAGTGCTGGGTGGGTTTGGTTTTTAATTCGCCCGCTGCTGCCAAATACGGCACCAAGGTAAGATGGATTACAATACTGTTGTGCTCGCCCAATTCCCACACCAATTGACGCACTGATTCGATGTAAGGTAAGGACTCAATGTCGCCCACCGTGCCACCAATCTCGGTGATGATAATATCGTATTCCCCCGTTTGCCCCAATAGCTGCATACGGGATTTAATTTCATTGGTAATGTGCGGCACGACTTGTACCGTTTTGCCTAAAAACTCACCGCGACGCTCTTTTTCAATTACCGAAAGATACACCCGACCGGTCGTTACATTATTGGCTTGTGACGTGGGAACATTCAAAAAACGCTCATAATGCCCTAAATCCAAATCGGTTTCCGCGCCATCATCGGTCACAAAACATTCACCATGCTCGTAGGGATTAAGCGTCCCTGGATCGACGTTGATATAGGGGTCAAATTTCTGGATGGTTGTGCGGTAACCGCGGGCTTGCAATAGTTTGGCTAACGAAGCTGCAATAATTCCTTTACCCAACGAGGAAGTAACCCCGCCGGTGACAAAGATGTACTTTGTAGTATTCATTCGTGGTGTGTTGTGTTGTTGTAATTTTCGGCCAAAAATACAAACTTATCCGCCAATCTGAAAATGGCAAGTCATGCATTTTATCAGGAGTTATCAACCTAACGCGAAGGGGTGCGCAACCGTCGTACTAAATCTTCTAAGCCGTTGACTTGCAGCTCATGAACCAAGCGCAATTGGGTCCCGAGGGTTCCCGAAGGCAATCGGTTGTTTTGCAGCCATACTACATAATACTCGGGTAAATCAATCAAATACCGCCCTTTGTATTTCCCATACGGCATTTGAGCGTGGGCTAAATCGAGTAAGGCTTTGTGCTGGGGATTCATGCCGGCCAATGAAAAACGATGTCCTGCGTAATTTCGGGATGTAAACTATAATGAACAGGACAGGTCATTGCGGTGCGCTCTAAAATGGTTTTTGTTTTATCATCTACAGCGATAGCAAAAGTAAAAACAATATGAATCGCCGAAATACGACGTGGATCGGTTCCCATTACTTTGGTTACCTCAGCGGTCGAACCCGCTAAATCCACCCCTAAATCGCGCGCTTTGATTCCCATCACGGTAAACATACAACTCGCCAAAGCATTGGCAACCGTATCGGTGGGTGAAAAAGCCGCTCCTTTCCCTTGATTATCGACAGGAGCGTCGGAAATAAGGATTGACCCGGACTGCAAATGCTCAGAGGAAGTCCGCAAATCCCCTTGGTAAGTAACGCGTGAGGTAGCCATATTAATTTGCTTGTTTTAATTGTAAATCTTCATCGTAATATAATATGTAAACACCTGTATTGGCATAGCCTCCTGAAATTTTACGAGCGTAATCAAAACGGTTTTCCAAATGCTCGGAAGCCGCGTCTAAAGTCCCTAGAAACCCATTTTCTTGCGAAATGCGCAACAAGGTGTCAAAAGTGAGATCAAACCCGCGAATCGCATAGGTATTGGGAAAAACTTTATTCTTTTTTCGGTAAGCCAAATCAAATTGCTCGGCCGTGGGACTGTCGTTCTCACGCGTAACGGAAGGGTACATCAATTTCAATTTGGTCAAACGCGCTATCGGAATCTCTTCGTAATCCAAAGTTTCATTGGCTTCCAAAATGACCAATTGTACTTTAAAGTCTTTTTGAGCGGCCACCATAGAAGCTGTAGTTGTCATGACAGCCCCCGTTTTCTCGGTGGCCAAAATCACATAGTTCATGCGGTCTTTCACAAAATGCTTTTTTATACTGTCGGCAACCACCGAGCCATTGTCGGCTACCCCAACGAGTTTCACACCCTCATAATAGTCCCGTAAATACTGCCGCATAGACTGTTTTTTGGGAGAAACCACCGCAATGATATTGCCATTTTTGGATTGAAGGTAATCCAACATAGCTGCTTTGGTGGCGTCTTGTAAAGGGGTCGATTGCAATAAGTTGCTGTAACTCTTGCCTTCGTCTCGCGATAACGGTGAAATCACAGGTGTTTTTTGAGTTTCCAAGGCCGCAGCTACTTTTTCAACATTGATTTGGTAAAACGGGCCGATGACAGCATCCACTTGGGAAAAATCTTCTTGCTTGAGCAAATCCAAAGCGGCCGTAGTTTGTCGAGACTCTTGCGAATCAAAAATACGAACATTCACGTTCAACCCTAAGGTTCGCGCCGAGTCAATCGCCATCAAAGCGCCTGAATAAAAATCCAACGTCATGTTCAAAAACTTATCCTTTTTCAACCGTTCCACCACACCCGTTACGGTGTCGTTTTGAATCTTGGCGGCATTAAAAGGTAAAAACAGCACCAACTCCCGACGCTTTTGTCGGTTGGCGGATTGCGATAGGTCTTTTACCCCACTATCGGTTCGGTTTTTGGCAAAGGAAACTTGCATGGGGACTTGCAACACCATGCCCTCTTTGAGTCCGTCCTTGAGTTCGGGATTCAACCGCATCAAAGCCGCTTCCGACAAGCCAAATTGACGGCTCAAACTAAATACCGTTTCACCGTTTTGCACCGTATAAGAGAGCGTTTCTATGGGTTTGGGTTTGATGGGTTCTGCCACCGTTGTCGCGGGTTTAGAAGCACTTTTCTTTATTTTCAACACCGCGCCTACGGGTAAGCTGTCGACGATGGTAGGATTTTGAGCTTCCAACTCAGCCACACTAATTCCATAGCGGGTGGCAATGCCGTACTTGGTTTCTTGCGCCTGCACTACATGGGTAAGTTCGGTTATCGAAGGGGCGGGCATGGGTTTGGGTGTAGGCACGCCTTTTTTCAATACCAACACCATTCCCGTTTGCAATCCACTGGTTTTCAACTGCGGATTCAAGAATTCTAAGGTCCCTGCAGGTAGTCCATACTTTTTGGAAATGCTAAAAACCGTTTCTTTGGCCAGCACGGTATGGGTCGCTGGAATAGGAGTTTGCGCAACCGTTGCACTTGGTTTATTGGCAGTTACCGCAGGAGTCGCCTTTGTTTTAGGCAGTACTGCGTTGGGGGGAAGCACAAGCACCATAGCGGGTTTGAGTCCGTTTTTGGCCTCGGGATTCACCTTGTAGAGGTCGTACGGCGTTACTTGATATTTTTGAGCCAAAGAAACTACGGTTTCCCCGGCCACAACTTTGTGCGTTCGGTTTTGTGCGCTGAGGGACATACTGCACAAAAAGCCCAGTACCCATCCCCAAAAAATCCCTTTCATTCCGTAATCGTTTTTAAATCGTTATTCCCATTCAATAGTGGCTGGGGGCTTTGAACTGATGTCATACACCACGCGATTTACCCCGCGCACTTTATTGATAATCTCATTGGAGATTTTCATCAAAAAATCATAAGGCAAGTGTACCCAGTCGGCGGTCATCCCGTCGGTCGATTCTACCGCACGTAAAGCCACTACTTTTTCGTAGGTACGCTCATCACCCATGACTCCTACACTGTTCACTGGCAGCAAAATAGCACCTGCTTGCCACACTTTATCATAGAGTCCGTGCGCTTTCAAGCCATCAATAAACAAGGCGTCTACCTCTTGAAGTATGCGCACTTTTTCGGGCGTAATGTCGCCTAAAATACGAATCGACAAGCCCGGTCCAGGAAACGGATGGCGTCCCAACAACTCCGCATCGATGCCCAACGAAGCGCCTACGCGACGTACTTCATCCTTAAACAACATACGAAGCGGCTCAACAATTTTTAATTTCATAAAATCGGGCAAACCACCTACATTGTGATGGGATTTGATGGTAGCCGAAGGTCCTTTTACGGAAACCGACTCAATCACATCGGGATAAATTGTACCTTGTGCAAGCCATTTCACATCGGTCAATAGCTGGGCTTCGTCGTCAAAAACTTCGATAAAAACCCGACCGATTGTTTTGCGCTTGGTTTCTGGATCACTGATGCCTTCCAAAGCGGTCAAAAAACGTGCCGAAGCATCAACCCCTTTTACATTGAGTCCCATTCCTTGGTATTGCTGCAAAACATTTTCAAATTCGTTCTTGCGCAACAATCCGTTATTCACAAAAATACAATACAAATTTTTTCCGATGGCCTTGTGCAAAAGAACGGCGGCCACGGTTGAATCTACACCTCCTGAAAGCCCTAAGACCACTTTGTCATTTTGCACTTTCTCGCGCAATTCTACCACAATGTCTTCAACAAAGGCGTTGGGGGTAAAGTTTTGCGGCACTTGGGCAATTTTAACTAAAAAATTCTCCAACAATTGCTTACCGTCGATGGAGTGATACACTTCGGGGTGAAATTGAATGGCATAAGTGGGTTCCCCCTCCAAACGATAGGCGGCGTTTTCCACATCTTTGGTACTTGCCAAACAAATGCCTTGCGGCGGTAACGATTTAATGGTATCGCTGTGACTCATCCAGACTTGGGAATTTAAAGCGATTTCTTCAAAAAAGTCCTCATCATCCTTGATGTATGTCAAATTCGCCCTCCCGTATTCTCGGGTTGCGCTCGGAGCCACTTCGCCCCCATTGAAATGGGCCAAATATTGCGCTCCGTAACAAACCGCCAACAGTGGGAGTTTGCCGCGAATCTGACTCAAATCGGGGTGGGGTGCATCTTCGGCACGAACCGAAAACGGACTCCCCGAGAGAATCACGGCCTTGAAAGACGATAAATCTTCAGGCATTTGGTTGTACGGAAAAATTTCACAAAAAATGTGGAGTTCACGGACGCGTCGAGCAATAAGCTGCGTGTACTGCGAACCAAAATCGAGAATAAGTACGTTGTGTTGCATGGGTGTTGTGTTGTCGTAATAAACGACCCGAAGGTCAAAATAATGGTTGCAAAATTAGACAAAATAATGGATAAGCCTGAATTTTACCGAAGGGTTTCACGGCAACTTTTTCACAATTTTAGGCGGTTGTAAACAATCCCCACCCGGGTTATCGCTTCTAACGGAAGAGTTTAAACAAGTTGATCCCCCACACCACATGACGGTCGTTGTCGTGCACCACCCGCGTTTCTACAAACGTAAATTCCTTCGACAGGTCGGCTACAATAGACTCCTTTAAGTCATATAGCGACACGATCATATAGCCATTCGGTTGGGCAAACCCTGCATAGCGCACGGCCACCTCTGTACGGTTGTCAAGATAGTACAGCACTTCGTTAAAAAGGATGATGTCAAAAGTCCCGGGCGGTGTAAAACGATGGATATCTCCTACTCTAAAATCGCATTTCGGATACTTTTGTTTGCGCGCTTTCAAAATGGCTGTATCCGAAAGATCAACCCCCAAACAATACGAGTAATCCTCGGGCTTGAGGTACTGCATGAGCGCCCCATACCCACAACCTAAGTCCAAAATACGGGGTTCGGGGATAGCACAACTGCGTATCAGACTCACAATCGCATTGTAACGATCGGCCTCACTCCCCATATTGTCCCACTTGCCAATGGCATATTTGTAATTCCACGTTAGTCGCTTGCGCAACCATTTGAGTTTTTTCTTCCAATCCATAGGCTCGGTATCTGTGCTTCGGGGCTAAAATAAGGAAAAAAACTGGAAACACGGTGTTCGGTTGCAGGGGGAAGTCGCAGTAGCTGTCGCAGTCACAGTCGCAGTCGCAGTCGCAGTCGCAGTGTTCAGTGTTCAGTCGGGGCAGTGTTCAGTTTTCAGTCGGGGCAGTGTTCAGTTTTCAGCCATCAGCAATTAGCAATTAGCGATCAGTGTTCAGTGTTCAGTCGTCAGTGTGCAGTTAGCTAAAAAACCGACAACTATTCCCCCTTTGGGGGCTAGGGGGGCTACAACTTCGTATCTTTGTCCTATACTTTCGCTTATGGCTTTTGGTTTTCCTGCACAAGAAGTTCGGTATCTGCCGCAATCTGAGGGTTCAAACACGCTCAACCGTTATTTGGCGTTTCGCGTATGCCGGGAGTTGCGCTGGCCGCTCGTAGCCATTACCGAAACTACGGTCACTGCCACTACCCTCAACTATGCAGGGAGTTGGAATGAAACCTTTACCCTAGAATGCCTCGAAGATGAAATAGCGCTGCGCTCGGTTTCCAACGGGAACCAACCCTATGATGGAGGTCGCAATGGGAAAAACATCGATTTGTTTATCAACGCCTTTAATTCCCTCAAAAAGAAAAGCGCTGAAATTCCGTTGGAGGACGCTTACCTCGAAGCCAGTTTGCAGGAACAAGCGGTACTGATTTCCCAGCGGATCCAACCCACACCGGTTATTAAACAGTTTTACACCCCACTTTCGGTACTCATCCCAGCCCCGGGATATACCTTCACGCCCGCGTTGATCGGCATAAATGTGCTTCTTTGGATCATCATGGTAGCCAACGGAGTGAGTCCGTGGAATGCCAACCCTGAGCAACTCATGCAATGGGGCGCCAACTTTACCCTTCATACCCTCGACGGCGAATGGTGGCGGTTGGGATCAGCCTTGTTTTTGCATGCCAACCTGTTTCACCTGCTTTCCAATGCTATCGGAATGGCGCTGGTAGGGTTGTCGCTCGAACCCTTTTTGGGCAAAAAAGGATTGGCCGCCTTGTACCTCAGCACTGGTCTCGTGGCGAGTACGTGCAGTCTTTTTTGGAATGAAAACATCGTTTGTATTGGGGCATCGGGGGCGGTTTTTGGTCTTTTTGGCTTTTTGTGTACCGCACTTGTGTTTCGTTCGATCACCCACCATATGAACGCTTCGGCATGGATTGCCATCACTATTTTTGTGGGGCTAAATTTAATCGGCAGTTTTGAAGAAGGTATCGACGCAGCAGCGCATTTGGGCGGCTTCGGCGCAGGGATTCTTTGGGCCTTGGGGTACCATGCTTTTCGCACCCCTAGTCTATGGCGACAGAGTGTACTCGCCTTGGGTTTTACCCTCATCATTATCGGGGGGAATGCCTACACCTACACTAGCCTTCAGCCACGCATGCAACTCTTTCATTATTGGACGGCCATGGAAGAATTTGCCCAAAACGAGTCCATTGCCATCGATAGTTACCAATACGAGGGGGCCTCAACCGACGAATTCCGTGAGCAATTAGAGGAAACGGGCTTGGTGTATTGGCGTAAAAATAAAACGCTTCTCAATCGCCTCAAAGATCCAACACTCCCGAAGAAAGTTCGCGCACTAAACAAAAACTGCCTCCTTTACTGTACGTTGCACGAAAAACTCATTCAGCATAAAATAGCCCTGTTGCTCGATAAAACCTCCGACGAAACGCCTCTCGAGACGATGGAGCTGCAAATTAAATCCATTGAAGGGCGCATTCGCCAACAAATACAAGAAGTCGCTCGGGAATACAAACTCCCTATGCGAAATTAATTTTCGTTTTTTTAAAAGAAAAACACACAAAAAACGTTTCAAAAAATACCCTAGGAATTGACGGAAACGCCTTCTTGGATTTCGCAAATTTTAGTACCTTCGCAAGCTATGAATACAAATGATTACTTGGCATTACGTTCGGTTTTAGCTACTCCGCAAACCATTGCGATCATTCCCCACCGCAATCCGGATGGAGATGCAATGGGAAGTACACTCGGTTTGGCACACGCCCTGCAACAAGGGGGACATACCGTAAAAGTAGTGTCACCCAATGATTTTCCCGACTTTTTAAAATGGTTACCCGGCGCCGAGGAGGTTGCGATTTTTGAGCATGATCGTCCCCGTTGGAGTGCTTTTTTAAAGGAGCAATCATTGGTGTTTACCCTTGATTTCAATGCCTTGCATCGTACAGGCGACATGGAACAGGTGCTCAAAACACTTACAGTTCCCATGGTCATGATTGACCACCACGAACGTCCGGACAGTTATGCAAAATTCACCTTTTCGGATACCCGTTACGGTTCGACATGTGAAATGGTGTATCATTTTTTACATCAATTAGGCGAAAGCCAATGGATTAATAAAACGGTGGCCACCTGTTTGTACACAGGCATTATGACCGATTCAGGGCAATTTCGTTTCCCAAAAACTACGGGCGAAACACACCGCATTGTCGCAGAATTTATCGATTTGGGGGTTCCCAATACTGAAATTCCCACCTTATTATACGATAACAACACTTACGACCGTTTACAACTGCTCGGTCGGGCGTTGCAAAATTTAAAGGTTTTTCCCGAATACAAGGCTTCCTATGCCACCCTGTCGCAAGAAGAATTGGACACGTTTCATTATGTGAAAGGCGATACCGAAGGCATTGTTAACTATGGGCTTTCAATCAAGAGCATTCAGTTGACAGCGCTGTTTATTGAACACCGTGACGAGGGTTTGATCAAAATTTCATTCCGCTCCCAAGGCCCCTTTGATGTCAATCAGTTTGCTCGGGACCATTTTCAAGGAGGCGGACACCAAAATGCAGCCGGCGGAAAATCATATGAAAGTCTGGAGGCTACCGTTGCACGTTTTGAAAAATTAATATACCAACACCACCCCTAATTCTATGGCTATGTTTAAGAAATTTGTTTTTTTCATGGTTTTGGCGTTGTTGACCTTCACTGTAGGTTGCCAACAACAACAAGCCCGCCGTCCCGTTTCACATTCATCAGGAGCATTTATGAAAGCTTCGGTGGAGCGGAACAAAAAACTCATCAAGAATGAGGAAACCAAGATTGATTCCATCATTAAGAGCAATACCAATATTCAATACATTGCCTCCAAAAAGGGTTACTGGTATTATTACGACAAGAAAAACACCACCGATACCTTACGTCCCAAAAAAGGGGATATTGCTTTTTTTGACTATGAAATCAAGGATTTGGATGGGAATGTTATCTATTCCGATTTGGAACTCAAAGGACAGTCGTATCGCGTTGACAAACAAACGATTATTACGGGACTCCAACACGGATTGAAGCTGATGCGAAAAAATGAAACCGTGACATTTTTATTTCCCTCCCACATGGCCTATGGTTACCATGGCGACAACCGCCGTATCGGAACAAATGAACCCATCATTTGCAAAGTAACGCTCACCGATTTTAGACCTGAAAATAAATTAAACGAACAATAATGAGACACCTACTCACTGGATTATTCTTTGTGATTGCCTTAGGCTTTCAAAGTTGCAAAGACGAACATGCGCAATTGAAAGACGGACTCTATGCCGAATTGGAAACCGACAAAGGAACTATTTTGTTGCGCTTGGATTATGAAAATGCCCCGGTTACCGTTGCCAATTTTATCACCTTGGCCGAAGGAACTAATCTGTTTGTTCGCGAGGAATACAAGGATAAAAATCTATACGACGGAATTCGTTTTCACCGCGTTATCTCGAAAAAAAATGGCGATGCCGAAGATTTTATGGTGCAAACAGGCGATCCTTCTGGAACAGGTTCGGGAGACGCCGGCTACAAGTTTAAAGACGAAATCACAAAATTACGCTTCGATAAAGGAGGTCTGTTAGCCATGGCCAATTCGGGTCCGGGCACCAACAGCAGTCAATTTTTTATCACTTTAGTGCCCACACCCTGGTTGGACGGGAAACACACTATTTTTGGACGTGTAGAAGGTGACGGAATGGGAGTAGTTGAACAAATTAAGGCGTACGACCAATTGATCAGTGTGACAATTATCCGAAAAGGAGAAGCCGCCAAAAAGTTTGATGCCGTCAAAGTATTTTCCGACTATTTCCAAGCAGAAGCGGAAAAACAAAAAAAACAAGCCAAAATTGATGCGGCGAATTTAAAGGTATATGAAGCTGAAAAACAACGTTTATTTGCTGATTTTCGTAAAAAAGCTACCGTCACCAAAAGCGGTTTAGCCTATTATTTGTTGGAAAAAGGAACAGGTGGCAAACCCAATATGGGAGATAATTTGTTGGTGCAGTATGCTGGTTTTTTTGAAAACGGCACGCTCTTTGACACCAGCCGTTTGGATTTGGCCAAAAAAATGGGCAATTACAACGCTCAAAAAGAAGGCATGGGCGGGTATGCTCCCCTACCAATGCAAGCTGGTGCAAAAGCTGGAGCCATTCCGGGATTCATGGAAGGTTTGGACTTGATGCATTACGGAGACAAAATGGTGCTTTTCATTCCTGCAGCGCTCGGCTATGGTGAAACTGGAGCTGGAAAAGTAATTCCTCCCAACACCGATTTAATATTTGAATTAGAATTAGTAAAACCATAATTAAACAACCCAGATGATGAAATCAATATTCAAAGGAATAGGCTTATTGTTGTTATGTACCGTGGTAGCACAAGCACAAACGCCAAAGAAAGCTACCGCAAAACCGAATGCGAAAGTAACCAATCCCGTGGCGGCTCCCGTAGCCAAGAAACCCTCCCTCGCCGATGGAATGTATGCCGAAATTGACACGCCCAAAGGGAAAATGTTATTGGAATTGTATTATCAAAAAACACCCATAACGGTGGCCAATTTTGTGGCGTTAGCTGAAGGAACACATCCGTATGTAACAGCTACTATGAAAGGGAAGAAATTTTATGATGGTTTGATTTTTCACCGTGTTATCAAAGACTTTATGATTCAAGGGGGTGATCCTGCTGGAAACGGTTCGGGCGGAGCTGGATATGCTTTTAAAGACGAAATCACGGACGATAAATTTACAGGCCCTGGAATTTTAGCCATGGCTAATGCGGGTCCAAAAACCAACGGTTCTCAGTTTTTTATCACCCACAAAGAAACCGCTTGGTTAAACGGTAAACATACCATTTTTGGAAAAATCATCACGGGACAAGAGGTCGTCAATACGATAGCTCAAAACGACCCGATGACCAAAGTAACGATTATTCGCCAGGGGGCTGCGGCCAAAGCATTTGATGCTCCCAAAGTTTTTAGCGATTATTATGCCAGCGTAGCCTTGGAGGAACAAAAAGCAGAGGAAGCCCGTAAATTGGCTAATGCGGCGGCCTTAAAAGAATTTGAAGAAAAAGGACAAATGACAGCCAGTGGATTGCGGTACATCGTGTTGCAACCCGGTACTGGTGAAAAACCCGTTGCCACGAGTAATGTAAAAGTGCACTACACTGGAATGTTGACCGATGGTAAAATTTTTGACAGTAGTGTGCAACGAGGGCAACCCATCGATTTCGGGTTAAATCAAGTGATCCCGGGATGGACAGAGGGTGTACAATTAATGCCCGAAGGAGCCAAGTACAAGTTATATATTCCCTACAAACTGGCGTATGGAGACCGCGGTGCTGGAGGCGTCATTCCTCCTAAAGCGGATTTAATTTTTGAAGTTGAATTATTGAAAATCAATAGTAAATAAAAAAGTAAGGCTGTCTAAAACGACAGCCTTTTTTATTTTATAGCAGGGAATTTATCCTTTAAAGCGCCAAATGAAAACATCGGAAACCTCATCAATCAAAGCGCCGATTTCTACGCGAATAACCTGCCCATACTCCACTTGTAAGGTGAGCCAATTTGATTCGTTAAAATAATTGGTTACAGAATCAAACTCCTCCGTTTCCCAGGAAGAAAAGGGAAGATCATCAAGAATTTTAGTTATGGGTTCGCCTATGATCGCATGTCCTAGCAAGGTAGCGTCAGCATATGAGGTAATGGCATAGCCTAAACGAAAATCCTCATCGGCATAAAACGTGAGTCGCAATTTATGGGAATCATACAAATAAATGGTGTTGCCATCCTCGTCTTGAAATTGACGATTAGGTAAACCGAGTTGCGCGACGACATCGTTCGTTTTCATGCCAAAAAGCAAATTGGCAAGACCGTTTTTGAGATCGATTTTCATTTAACTATAGTGAAAAGTACCCTGAGGCGTTTGTAGTGTCAATTGTTTACTCGGAGCTTCTTCTACCCTACCTACAATTTGTGCTTCAATCCCAAAACGATGCGCTATGGCGATAATAGTGTCGGCGATTTCGGGTTGGACATACAATTCCATACGGTGTCCACAATTGAAAACTTGATACATTTCTTTCCAATCGGTACCCGACTGTTCTTGTATCAGTTGAAATAAGGGTGGAATCGGAAAAAGATTGTCTTTAATCACATGAACTGCATCGACAAAGTGAAGTACTTTGGTTTGTGCCCCACCGCTACAATGCACCATACCATGAATAGCCGCTGCGCCAACTTCGGATAAAATTGCTTTAATCACGGGCGCATAGGTTCGCGTGGGAGAAAGCACTAGTTTCCCTGCATCTAACGGTGTTCCCTCAACGGAATCGGTTAGACCTACAGTTCCAGCATACACCAAATCATCAGGCACAGCGGGGTCGTAACTTTCAGGAAAAAGTTGCGCAAGAGCATGGGTAAACACATCATGTCGTGCAGAGGTAAGTCCATTACTACCCATTCCGCCATTGTATTCTTGTTCATACGTGGCCTGTCCGAAACTAGCCAATCCTACAATAACGTTGCCCGGCTGAATACGTGCATTGTCGATTACATCACTGCGTTTCATTCGAGCAGTTACGGTCGAATCGACAATAATTGTACGAACCAAGTCGCCCACATCGGCGGTTTCTCCCCCGGTGGAATGAATGGTAACTCCATGTTGACGCAATTCGGTAATAAGTTCTTCTGTCCCGTTGATAATCGCCGCAATAACTTCCCCTGGTATTAGATTTTTATTTCGACCAATAGTGGAGGAAAGTAAGATATTGTCTACGGCGCCCACACACAAAAGATCATCGATATTCATAATCAATGCATCCTGAGCAATTCCTTTCCAAACGGAGAGATCACCCGTCGTTTTCCAATACATATAGGCGAGAGAGGATTTGGTTCCAGCTCCATCGGCATGCATAATCAAACAATAGTCGGGATCTCCAGTAAGGTAGTCAGGAACTATTTTACAAAATGCTTTGGGAAATAATCCTTTGTCGAGATTTTGAATCGCTTGATGAACTTCTTCTTTAGAAGCCGATACACCGCGTTGGTGATACCGTTGTGAGGTTTGCGCAGCCATAATTGTTGTGTTGTGTTGCAAAGGTAGTATTTCTATCGGAAGATTCAAGGGGCTGTTAGCGGCATTACGTTACAAAATGCATTTTAGAGACTCGATTAAAACGTTGGAAAACCATCGTAATAGGATTAAAATCATTTATAAATGTTTGTATACGGTTACATCGGGATTTTTAACAAATTGTACACTTTTTGCACACCCAACTTGAATCATAAACCCACTACTTTTACAACATTATAAGCCAAAAAAAATAGGCCATAGACTCTCATGTATTCGGAAATAGCGCTTAGGGACGTCGATCTACGAAAGGGAAATGAAGATGCAGTTTGGAAAAACAAGATAGTTTATGGACGGGGAAAAGAAGCCGAACCGATACCCGTAGAATGATAGTAGGCCCATTTATACACCATTTATTATGAGAAAATTTTTATTTTTTTGCATGGTAACTCTTTTTGGAGGGACTTTAGCACAAGCGCAAACCCAAAAGTTAATCTCGCCTATATTCTGGCAAGCCGGCGTTCAAGCCATCCATCAACAAGAAATTAAAGGAACAACTGTATTTTCTTTTAGTACTTTTCGACATTTTTTTCTTAATTTAGAAGCTGTAAACTTAAATGCCTATCAATTGCATCGTACTGGAAGTCAATATCGTCTCGTTGCACTCAATTCCAAAACCAGTTTGGGAACTACTTACCTTGCGGACGTCTCAAAAGCAGGTGTATTCCTTACGACTCCTAGGTATAAAGGAACTTTGAAAGAAGCACCAACAACACTATTTACGGAAGACAATCAGATTGCAATATTACTTATGGGTGTTGCTGAAATTGCGGATACCACCACCAAACGACAGGCGTATGAGGATTATGTTACCCAATCGGGAACAGATTGTGCTTTATCTAATACATATTACTCTGTAGGTGTTGGTCTCAACACAGCGGCAGCTATAAGTCACCTAAATCACATCATTAAAAGACATAAAGCTTTAGGAACATTCGACGATTGTACGGCAATTAGCACTCAAGCAGAAACCCATTGTTTTTTCATCGGTTGTTTCGCCACCTTCGCGTGGTGTTGCACCAGTTAATTCTATATATTATGGCAAAAGTTGGTCCAATCCCAGTAACATTATTTTTTCTAACCCTATTAGGTCTTCTCATTTATGGCCTACTGTTAGTACAACGCAATGAGAAAAATCCTCGTGCTTTATTATTGTTTATCGGCATGATCTTTTTCCCATTCCTCGGTCCCTTGACGTACATTTTGTACTATCATTTGGTCAAAAAGCATGTAACAAAAACCACGTAAGGTTTTTCTAAAAAGATTGAGGTTTTTCTTTCACACGCTTTGAAGAATAAAGTCAATGATGTTGATACTTTAAAGGGTAAGAATGCCTTTACCTAACTGCCGTTGGAAGACCAAAAGCAGTGCTTGTCCACCCCATAGTAGTAGTGCTATATCAATTGCCTACAATTATGGGGCTTGGGACATGTTTACTATTATTATTGATTAAAAAAAGTTTCCCGACCGTAAATATTTTGTATTTTGCTGAAAAACAAAATAATGCGCTATATTCTATATTTTCTTTTTGTCTGGATTTCTGTTTCGGCACAACCGTTTGCTATTGGTAGTACTACAACAACATTTACCGACATCACGCGTAATAACCGGGCGGTGGGCACACAAATTTATTATCCCGCACTGAGTGCAGGAACGGATACCCCCGTAGCTCAAGGTAGTTTTCCTGTTATCGCTTTTGGACACGGTTTTGTGATGAATGTAGGAGCTTATCAAAATATTTGGGAACTCTTAGTCCCTCAAGGATACATTGTGGCCTTGCCCACAACGGAAGGAGGATTTTCACCATCACACCTCAACTTTGCCCAAGATTTGGCTTTTGTGATTGCGCAAATTAAAGCGCAAAACACACAAAATGGAGCCCTCTTTTTTCAACGGATTCATCCCAAAGCAGGCGTCATGGGACACAGTATGGGAGGTGGAAGTGCACATTTGGCGGCCGCAATCGGTGCACCTATCGATGCCCTATGTACATTAGCTCCTGCGGAGACCAATCCGAGTGCCATTTCTGCCTCACAAAACATCACCCTACCTTCTCTTGTTATTGCAGGAAGTAACGATTGTATCACACCCCCCAATACTAATCAATTACCCATGTACAATGCTTTACCTCCTGGGACTTGTAAAGCATACCTCTCGATTACAGGGGGAAGCCACTGCCAAATGGCCAACAGCAATTTCAATTGTAGTTTTGGAGAAGCCACTTGCTCCCCGGGTCCTACTATTACCCGAAGTCAACAACAAGCCATCATGCATAGTTACCTACTCCTTTGGATGAATTCACAACTAAAAGACAGTTGCAGCGACCGCGACCAATTGCTACAGTTGCTAAATGCAGCCAACGGTGTTACTGCCCAATGGCAATGTATATCCTGTGCTTTGGATTTGGCCAATCTTTCGCAAGAAAAAGGACTGCGACTCGCTAATCCAATGCTATCAACGTTGACCATTCCTTTACCGGCAATGGCAATACAATCACTCATTTTACGGGATATTCAAGGAAAAATTGTCTTAGAAAAAAACAATTCAGCTACTATTGCAGTGGACTTTCTAGCAGCGGGAACGTATATCTTGGAACTCACTACAACGTCTGGGGAACGCTACCAACAAAAACTAATGAAGCAGTAAGGTTTCATTAAAGTATCATTTTTGAGCGCTAAAAAGCTAAAAATATATTTTAACGAGCAAGTATTCGAATTTCTACCCGTCGATTGGCCGCTTCCTCTTGGGCATTGCGTTCGGGAATTGGAAAAAGGGGTTGCTGGGTTCCATATCCTTTGTACGTCATACGCTTTCGATCAATTTTATAGCGTAACAAATAAGTGTAAACAGCTCGAGCGCGCGCTTCAGAGATATACGCGTACCGGTTTTCTGTGTCACAACAAATATGGCCTTGAATTTCAATTTTTAAAGTGGGATTTTCCTCCATGACACAAAGTAACTCCAGTAAAATAGGTTCGCTCTCAGGCATAAACTTAGCCGAATGGTTGTGAAAAAGAATTTGCTTCAAAGAAATCCGATCACCGACTTTGGATTGAGCTACGGCATCCTTCAATGAGGGCGGAGGAGTTTCCGATACTGGCGCTGTATTTTTGGGTTGTTCCACTTCATAAAAAAGAGTGACCCGACGATTTTCCTCTTGGCGAGACGATTGCTTGAAATCTTCCCCAAAGCCCCGAATCTCAATATTTTTCTCTACCGAAATGTATTGTTTTTTCAAATAATCATAGACCGCATTCACACGCCGTAATGCCAAAGTATCATTGTACCCATTACTTCCCTTCCAATCGCAAAATCCATATAATTTGGTAACCTTATACGTTTTCCCTTCAGCAATCCAAGAATTTAAGGTTTGAATTGCTTGGGCATTTAAATCATATTTATCAAAATCGAAATACAATTCAAGCTTTTGCTGCGCTTGGAGTTGGCTACAAATAAACAAGAGAAAAAAATAGCGAACCATAATCCTTAGATAGCGTGCTTTATTAAAATTTCAACACGACGGTTGGCAGCTTTTTCGGCTTCGGACTTTTCAGGTAACGGAAAAATCGGGTTTGAACTACCAAATCCTTTATACCCTAATCGTTTGGCATCAATCCCATTTTGGGTGAGATACCTATAAATTTTATGGGCTCTTCGAATCGACAACTTCGTGTCGTTGGGGTCGGGATTGCAACAAATATACCCGTGAACTTCAATTTCCAATTTGGGAAAACTGTGCATCACTTCAAGCAATTTGTCCAATAATGGCAATGACAAGATTTCAATTTCATCACTGTTGAATACGAAGTTAAGATTTTTTATTTTAAATACCGTCCCCGCCTTAGATTGAGTCAGTTGCGTTTCCAATTGATCGGCTTCTTCAGCGATTTGCTCCTCTGGAGTAAGCGTTTCTTCAATAATAGGCTCTATCGGCTCTTTTTTTTTAATCACGGTAGTCGAAACTGAATCTTCTATTTTAGGTAACATTTCAACTACTAAATCAACCCTTCTATTTTGAGCATGTGAAAGAAACTCCAATTGGCGTTCCCCGATTACTTTTTGAAGCGCTTTTTCGTGGGAAATTGACAAGTCATCCAATTTTTGTAGTACCGCATTCATGCGTCGTTGTGCCAAGGTATCATTGTAGGCGATACTTCCACGGGCATCACAATAGCCGTGAATTTCAATCACTTTATAATGCGCTGATGAGTAATTTACCTGGAGTTTTTTTACTTCTTCCAAGGAAATCGAACTTTCATCCAGCTCAAAATAGATAGAAATCGTTTTTTGGGCAGCAACGAAATTGGAAAATAAAACAACCAAAAAAAAGAGGATTCGCATTTATTTCTGGGTGATTAGAATTTCAACACGACGGTTTTGAGCCGCTTCTGCTTCTGATTTTTCAGGTATGGGGAACTTGGGTTTGGAAACACCAAATCCTTTGACGGTAATTCGCTCGGATGCGATTCCTTCTGAAACTAAAATGCGCTTGATTTGTCGGGCGCGCTCCAAAGAAAGGTTTTTGTAATCCTTACTTACACAACAAATATGACCTTGAATTTCAATTCGCAGTTTGGGATTTTTATACAATACATTGACCAATTCATCGACGGCATTTTTGGAAGTGGGGATCACGGCAAAGGTATTTTGGTAAAAATTGATATCCCGTAATCGAATTAATGTCCCTACCCGTGCCAACTGAATTTTCTCCTCCAAAGAGGCATTTTCTGGAAAATGCATGGCTTCTTCTTCAATCACCTCTGGATTAACAGCTTTCTCGGGTTCGGTAGGTTTGATTCCTAAAATCTCATTTTCCCGCGCAAAATCTTTGGGCTGAATAAACAAGATGGTGGCTCTTCGGTTTTCAGCTTTATTTTTGGATTGGGTGAAATTTTCGCCAAAACTATGGGCTTTGTAATCGGCACGGGTGGCAATTTTTCCCTGCACTTGCTGGTATACAAAATCAACCCGCTTTCGCGAAAGCGTATCGTTATAGCCGCTACTGCCATCCTCATCGGTGTAGCCTTGAATGGCAAGAATTTTCACCTCTTTGTGGGTTTGCATCCATTCCTGTAATTTTTGAGTTTCTTTGGTACTGGTTTCAAATTTTCCACTGTCAAAATACACCACAAATTGTTCTTGTGCCTGAAGCAGTCCGCCGAAAAGCAGTACGAGAAAGAGTAATAGTTTTCGCATAGTCATACAACGAAAATACACAAATTTTAGTGCCCAGAAATAAAAAAACCCGCTATTGCTAACGGGTTTTTATTTATGGATTCAAATTGAATTATCGCGTAAACAATAACTCACGGTATTTCGTCAACGTCCACATTTCGTCATCGACTAGTAACTCCAGTTTATCGCAATGCTCACGGATGATGTCAAAATACGGTTTTACTTTATCGCAATAGGCTTCCGCTTGTTTTTCAGCCGTAGTCAAATTATTGGCTTTCTTGCGTTCTTCAATCATCGCATCGACATTACTGTTGATTCCTTCAATGTGTGCAGAAATTTCTTTGATTAAGGAAATTTGCTCTTTGGCAATTTTTTCAAAGTCCTTACCAAAAATTTCTTTTAACCCACGAACATTTTCAATCAATGTATTTTGATAACGAATCGCCGTTGGAATCACGTGATTACGAGCAATATCACCCAATACACGTCCTTCGATTTGGATTTTTTTGGTGTATTCTTCCAATTCGATTTCGTAACGGGCCTCCACTTCAACGTGGTTCATGATGTGTAACTCTTCAAATAATTTCACCGCTTCTTTCGATACTTTGGCTTTCAAGGCTTTGGGAGTCGTTTTATGATTACTCAAGCCGCGTTTTTTTGCTTCTTTTTCCCAAGCTTCACTGTATCCATCACCTTCAAAAAGGATGTTTTTGGTTTCTTTGATGTACTCACGTAATACATTGAAAATCGCCTCGTCTTTTTTCAACCCTTTTTTCTCTATTAAAGCATCTACTTCGAGTTTGAAATCTTTCAACTGTTTGGCTACAATGGTATTCAATGTTGTCATCGCGTTGGCACAGTTGGCGGTTGAACCTACGGCACGGAATTCAAATTTATTTCCAGTAAACGCAAACGGCGAAGTACGGTTACGATCGGTATTGTCCAATAATACATCGGGAATTTTACCAACCACATTCAATTTCAAATCGGTTTTTTCTTCAGGAGAAAGTTTGCCATTGGTCACTCCTTCCAATTCGGCCAAAACTTTGGTGAGTTGTTGACCAATGAATACCGATATAATAGCGGGTGGCGCTTCATTGGCTCCCAAACGGTGGTCGTTACTTGCCGAAGCAATAGACGCGCGCAGCAATTCTTCATATCGATACACTGCTTTGATGGTATTGATAAAAAACGTCAAGAACTGTAAGTTACTCATCGGCGTTTTCCCTGGTGCTAACAAGTTTACACCCGTATCGGTTGCCATGGACCAGTTGTTGTGCTTTCCAGAACCATTTACTCCTTTAAAAGGTTTTTCGTGCATCAATACTTTAAAATCGTGACGCTCGGCAACTTTGTACATCACATCCATCAACAAAGAATTGTGGTCCACCGCCAAGTTGGTTTCTTCAAAAATAGGCGCCAACTCAAACTGATTGGGCGCTACTTCGTTATGACGGGTTTTCACGGGAATACCCAACAACATACACTCGTTTTCTAAGTCGCGCATATAATTCAAAACGCGAGTAGGAATCGAACCAAAATAGTGATCTTCCAATTGTTGACCTTTGGCAGAAGCATGACCCAACAACGTTCTTCCCGTCAACGTAATATCCGGACGAGAAGCAGCTAAAGCGGCATCCACCAAGAAATATTCTTGCTCCCACCCTAAGGTTGGTGTTACTTTTTTTACGTTTTTATCAAAATATTTAGCCACCTCAGTTGCCGCTTCATCAATAGCGTTTAAAGCACGCAACAAAGGAGTTTTATTATCTAAAGCCTCACCTGTATACGATACAAATACAGTAGGAATACACAATGTGGTTCCGTAAATAAATGCAGGCGATGTGGGATCCCAAGCGGTATACCCACGGGCCTCAAACGTATTGCGAATTCCCCCGTTGGGAAATGAAGATGCATCGGGTTCTTGTTGCACCAACTGACTTCCTCCAAATTTTTCAACCGGATCGCTTCCATCAAAAGACGTTTCAAAGAAAGCATCATGCTTTTCAGCAGTGGTTCCTGTTAAGGGTTGGAACCAGTGGGTGTAATGTGTAACGCCTTTCGTAAGCGCCCACTCTTTCATTCCCATAGCGATATAATCGGCCAATTTACGATCGATTTTTGTACCGTATTGGACAGCACTTTTTACAGCTTTATACGCTTCTGGCGTTAAAAATTGCCGCATCGCTTTGTCGTTGAAAACATTTGAACCAAAGATCGCCGACTTTTTGTCGAGCTCTTCTACCTTAACTGGTTTACGATTACCAGCAGCTTGTAAGGCCTGAAAACGCAATGTTGACATAAAAATGTGTTTTAAAATGATTATACCCTAAATATTGTGGTGCAAATATATTGATTTTTGACAAATAAAATATTATACCCCTATTTTTTTAGGGGGTTGTTTACAATTTAATAATACTTAAATATTATTTAATGTATTTTTGGAGGGTTACGGAAAGGATTATCTTTGTAAAAAAATTGACGTATGACCGTTTGGATTCTCTTTTTTGCTTTAGTGGTAGGTATTTTGGCCTTGGATTTAGGGGTTTTTAACAAGACACCCCATATCATTAGCTCGAAAGAAGCAGGAAAATGGACCGCGCTATGGGTTACTTTATCCTTTATATTTTCGGGTGTCATCTACTGGTTGTACGGCACTGACTACTTAGCCAATCCCACACAACTCTCACAATCCACTGCAGCGATGAAGTTTATCACGGGGTACCTCATTGAGTTATCCCTTAGTATTGATAATATTTTTGTGATTGCTGTCATTTTTGCCTCTTTTCGCATTCCGCAGAAATACCAGCACCGGGTATTGTTTTGGGGAATCTTAGGCGCCATTATTTTCCGTGGATTGATGATTGGTTTTGGAGTCGCCATTATCAATAAGTTTACATGGACAACCTATGTGTTTGGGGCATTTTTAATTTTCACAGCGGCTAAAATGTTGTTTTCTAAAAAAGAAGACGACGCTTTTGACCCCAAGCATTCCGCTATTTATAAGTTAATAGGAAAAATTATTCCTATCACTTCTGAGCACGATAAAGAAAAATTCTTTGTGCGAACACACAATGGTAAAAAAGCAGCTACTCCGCTATTTGTTGCCTTGATGCTCATAGAAGTCATGGATGTATTGTTTGCTGTCGATAGTGTCCCTGCAATTCTATCGATTACCTCTGATCCATTTATCGTATTTAGTTCCAATATTTTTGCCATACTAGGCTTGCGCTCGATGTACTTTTTCTTGGCCAATATGTTGGAAAAATTCAATCATTTAGAATACAGTCTTATTATTATTCTAACGTTTGTTGGAGTTAAAATGTTAGCTCACGATTATGTAAAACTCCCTGAATGGGCGTCCTTACTATTCATTGTGGTTTGTTTGGCGGGTGGTGTTGTATTTTCATTATACACTGCCTCAAAAGCCGAAGCAGCCAAACCCTCTCGGGATGAAGAATAAAAAAGGCACTCCGAAGAGCGCCTTTTCACTAACCAAACAAACAAACTATAGTAATTAACCTAATTTTCTATGGTAATTTTGTTACGTTTTGAATTCCGTAACGGCGTACAACTTCATAGTAGTCATTGAACGAAGGGGAAGCACCTGCTGCTTGTTTCCCGAAAAAACCAGGAACAATCACAATTCGTAAGACTTGGTTGACACGGAAATTCGGGGATACACCCGCCAAATCAAAGCCGTGCATGAAGATATTTACATCAAACCGTGTAAAGTCAAAATCATAGCCAAAATCCAATGTTCCATCAGGAAAGAAATACGTTTCTGGCATTAATTTCCAAACATCTACACCTCCTGAAACCCCCGCCAAGCGATACACCAATACCATATCAGAGTTAAAAATTGGCTGCGGAAACGCAATCAAAGTACTGAAATTATTAGAGGGAGTAAACGAACGAGTCACTTCATACACTTGACTGATGGTATCATTGTCTATAGTATCCTCTCGAACTTCATTAACGGTGCAACTTTGAAGGCTCATCATCCCGATGAAGGCTAACAATAATGTAATTTTTCGCATAGGAGTTATGTTTTAAGATTATACTTCAAACTTGAATACACCTATTCAATAGTCGTGCCAAAAATCACCAACGTAGCGCCCCTTATACGCAGTTGACTAATTGACACTATTTTAGAATAAAAAAAGCCCCAAAAACTGGAGCTTCTTTCTTATTGCTTAATTATTTTTTGATGAAAAACACCTTCATCCGTTTCCCATTGTACCGTGTACCATCCTGAAGCCAAATGCGAAATATCGGTTGAATGGGCGACTGGTTTTCCGAGAAGGTCCCAAACAACAACAGTACGAATATTCTCTGATGCTACCCCAGTGATCGTGAAAACTCCCGAGGTTGGATTCGGAACGAGTCTTGAATTAACTTGAGTAAATCCTGTATTCCCTAGGGCTGCATAGGGATAACAATCGGATATCGCGATACAACCATTGGTAGAAAGCTGCACGGCATAATTCCCATCGGCTGTGGGTGTAAATACTTGCCCCGTAGCATTGGGTATTGGTGCATTGTTATTGTCACAATCCAACCATTGGTAGGTGGTGCCGGTCAAAGTGCGATCGGCCGACAATTGGGTATCGGTTACCGTTACGGAGGTCGTAAAGGCATTTTGAGAATCAGAAACAAAAACTGGAATCGTAAAGGTATTCACCACGTCGGGTTCGCAAAAGGTATTGGTAACCGTAAGCGTCACTTCTTGCAATCCGGGACAAACAAACGTATGCGATGGATTCTCGAGGGTACTAACAGGTGTATTGTCACCAAAATCCCAACTTGATGCCATGTAATTTGTACTGAGATTCACAAAGTTCACCGTTACTCCATTGTTCGTTGGATTGAAATCGGGTTGTACTGGCACGAAAGCAAATGCAGCTTGTGGTGTGAGGCAACGTTGGAAATCCATAAAACGGACCGTTGTGGGTGCCCATTGGTTGTTGACCAAATTTCCGCTAGCTTCCAGTACAGGAATCTTGTGCGCTGGATCAAACCATTGGTACGAAACGGTAGACGTGGTGGTCGTTTGTGGAGTCCCATCGACGGTGATAATGGTCGTTTGCACCAAGGTACTTTTCAATTTCAACACATTCGCAAATGAACCAAAAGGAGTGACCAATGTCCCCCACCCTTCTACTAAATTAGTGCGTTGTCCAGTCGATTGTATTTGCACTGGAAAACCAAAAGAAGAAAGATTGGCATCAATCGCAAAGGGCTGGGTAACTGTATTCCCAAAGTTTAAGGGAAATTGATATAAATCATCAGGATCATCATAGGACACGACAAAAGGAACTGTAGTCCCATTGAGGGTTACTTGTGCCCCAATCATTTTATTTTGAAGGACGGCATTGGTTTTATTTAAGTGATTGACCACATTTGTCAATCCAAATCCTTGCAAAACCAGACCGTCTGTAGCAGTGTTGGCTAGGTTAAAATTGGCATTGAACTGCGAATTGCAATTAAAAAAATAACTATTTAAAAAACACCAAACAGTCTTATAACCACTATTATTGGGATTTGTCCATGAAATTTGCTCTTGTGTTTGAGGTACTAAAGCACTGTAATCCCAAGCAAAAGCTGCTCCTGTGACAGTATAATCCAATTGTAACGCAGCTGGGTCGGGAGTAGTTACATAAAAAGAATCGCCCACCGAAGCAAAATTAGCAGCCGTATAAGTCGCTTGACTATACATAACAGCAGTTATACTGCATAGAAGTAGAGTAATGATACGCATTTTGTTGAAAATTTGCCCAAAGATACTAATCCCAAAACAATCCTCCTAAAAAAGCATAACTAATTGAATATAAGATAAATTAAAATAAACACCCCTGATAAATATCATATCCAAAATAAAGGAATGACCATACCTTTATCCTACCAATAAAAAGATATAGCACATGAACAAGACCCTTTTAGTTTTAGAAATTGCCGCTGAATTACAAGCATACATTCAGCAAATTGAAAACTCGGTAAAGCGCTATAAATTAGCAACCGATTTGGATGACAATGACACCTTAGACCCTGAGGATTATGCTCGACAATCGGAGGCTGCGGAGATGCAATTGCGGTATGAACAACTGTTGCGACAAGCCAAAGAGCAAGAGTCCTTTTTAATGGAACATAATCAAAAAGGGTATGCCACGATTGTACCAGGAGTTTTAATTGAAACGGAAATGTATTACATCTATGTGGGCATCTCTATTCCCTCTTTTAAATGGGAAGAAAAAACGGTTATTACATTGAGTGAAAAAGCACCTGCTTATGCAGAAATGCGGGGTAAAAAATCAGGTGACACGATTGAATTAGGTGCCAAAAGACATAAAATTTTAGCTATTTCCTAGTATAAATTAAAGAACCGGAATATAAATAAGCTCCTCCGAATCGGGGGAGTTTTTTTTATATTTCTCACTTAGGATTTCAAACTGGGGTCGGTTTTCCCATTGCAATTGCGCTTCAGGGAGCCATTGGGTAAAAATTGAACGAAAAAAATCTGACGCATTTGAAACGTCTCCTCGATAGGTAAATACAGCATAACGCCCGGTAGGAATAATTAATTTTTGCATACCTTCAGGGATCGTTGTAAAGGCATCTACTTCTAAAGCCGCCCATTTTTCAAATTCAGTCTTTGGATCAAACGAGTAATCAGATGGATTGACCTGAATATTAAACAACTGTTTACTTTTTACATTCTGAATTTCATGACGCCTTGGCATAAACGATTGCCAAAGTTCACTCACTTGATAATCAACTAAAGAAAAACAGCGAGAAATCCCCACAAAAGTGGATTCAGAAAAATGAATGATTTTAGGCTGCATTACTTTCGCTTATCAAAAAAAACTTTTATACCACGAAAGGCACTGAAAGCAAAAAGAGCATAAAGTAATAATCCAGCGATAATCGTATAATGTCCTGCGGATTGCCCTTTAGACTCTAAAAACATAAAATACGTAATCCCTAGGTAAAAAATATAAAATGTTGCAGGAACAGCAATTAGTGTCATCAAACGCATGGCCCACGGTTGTTCATCTTTCGCATAACGAGCAATGATGCCGATTACAACCATTAGGGGTAATAAGGTCAATTTAACCGCAAATGATTCTTGTGGAAGGATGAAATAAGCATACAAAGGGACAATCATTGCGGTATGTATTACCAAAAAAGCAAAAGCAAGGACATCCATCCCCATCGGGCGATTCTCCTTCAAATACGCTTTAATAGTGGTGCGCACTTCCTCTTCGGTAAAACCATCCCGCACCAAAAACCGAATCGTATTGGTATAGGTGTAATTTTTGGAAAGATAGTGCGCCACCTCTTGTTGTAAATCTTTTTGCATGACTTAAAATTATAAAAAAACAGACAGGATTTTCCCTGTCTGTTCGTATTTAACATGTGTTTTACATATTTCTTCGGTACTGTCCTCCCACTTCAAACAAACCGGCTGTAATTTGACCCAAGGAACAATACTTGGTCGCTTCCATTAATTGGTCAAACATATTGCGGTTGTTAATGGCGGCGTCTTGCGCCTGAGCGATGAGTTCTTTAACTTTTACACCATGTGCCCCGTGAAGATTTTGTAAGGTTTGAATCTGCACTTGTTTTTCTTCTTCAGTCGCACGAATGACCTCAGCAGGTAAAACCGTAGGGGAACCTTTAGAGCTCAAGAACGTATTCACCCCGATAATAGGGTACTCGCCCGTATGTTTCAACGTCTCATAATACAAACTCTCTTCCTGAATTTTACTGCGTTGGTACATGGTTTCCATAGCCCCTAACACACCGCCACGTTCGGTGATGCGATCAAATTCAGCCAAAACAGCTTCTTCTACTAAATCGGTTAATTCTTCAATAATGAACGACCCTTGAATGGGATTCTCATTTTTCGCTAATCCCAATTCTTTGTTGATAATCAACTGAATCGCCATCGCACGACGAACGGATTCTTCGGTAGGTGTTGTAATCGCCTCATCATAGGCATTGGTATGCAAGGAATTACAGTTATCGTAAATGGCATACAAGGCTTGCAAGGTCGTACGAATATCATTGAAATCAATTTCTTGGGCGTGTAACGAACGACCGGAGGTTTGAATATGATACTTCAACATTTGTGCCCGTTCGTTGGCGCCGTATTTAAACTTCAAGGATTTTGCCCAAATCTTACGCGCCACACGACCAATTACCGCATATTCAGGATCGATACCGTTGGAGAAGAAAAAAGATAAGTTGGGACCGAAATCGTTGATATTCATACCGCGGCTTAAGTAATATTCGACATACGTAAATCCATTCGCCAAGGTAAACGCCAACTGGGTAATTGGATTCGCACCCGCCTCGGCAATGTGGTAGCCAGAAATCGATACGGAATAGAAGTTGCGTACATTTTTATGAATAAAATATTCCTGCACATCACCCATCAATCGCAATGCAAACTCGGTGGAGAAAATACAGGTATTTTGCGCTTGGTCTTCTTTTAAAATATCGGCTTGAACGGTACCTCTTACTTGGGATAACGTTTGTGCTTTGATGGTTGCGTATACTTCATGATCTAAAATCTGGTCACCGGTAACGCCCAACAAAAGCAATCCTAAACCGTTATTCCCTTCCGGTAAAGTACTTCCTCTTTCAGGATAAAATGGATTATAGGCTTTCCCATCGGCACAAATGTATTGCGGACGACCTACGCCTTTGGCATCATATAGTTCCTTCAAACGAGCTTCCACCAAATGTTCCAATCCGTTTTCACGAATGTACTTTTCACAATTTTGATCGATGGCCGCATTCAAAAAGAATCCAAGCAACATCGGCGCCGGACCGTTGATTGTCATCGATACCGAAGTTGCAGGATGACTCAAATCAAAGCCCGAATATAATTTTTTGGCATCGTCCAAACAGCAAATCGATACACCTGCATTTCCAATTTTTCCATAAATATCGGGACGGTGATCGGGGTCGTTTCCGTATAAGGTTACCGAATCAAAAGCTGTGGACAAGCGTTTGGCAGGCATACCCAAACTCACATAATGAAAACGACGGTTGGTACGCTCGGGTCCGCCCTCACCGGCAAACATACGAGTTGGATCCTCGCCCTCGCGTTTAAACGGATACAATCCCGAAGCATAGGGAAATTCACCAGGTACATTTTCCTGCAAACACCAACGAAGCAAGTCGCCCCACGCTTGGTATTTTGGCAAGGCCACTTTTGGGATTTGGGAATGAGACAAACTTTCAGTATGCGTTTGAATTTTGATTTCCTTATCGCGCACTTTAAAACTATAGACCGGATTCTTGTATTTATTGACTTTATCTTCCCATGACAACAAAACTTCCCAGTTGTAGGGATCTAAGTTCATTTTTACACGATCAAATTCTTTGACCAATAAGTTGACCAATTGTTGAGCGTCTTCTGCCCCTGGGCTAGCCACTTCAAGTCCGGATTTGGTCATCACTGGCACTTGACCACTCACCGATTCTATCGTTTTGTAAATCCCGTATAATTTTTGGGCCACATCAACTTGAATGCTCACCGTTTGGTCGTAACTGCGATTATTTTCAGCAATTTCCGAAAGGTAGCGGGTACGATTGGGAGGAATTACATAAATCTTCTCACTCATTTCACGGGTAATCGCGAAGGTGGACTTTAAGTTTGATCCTGTCTTTTCGACAATTTTATCCATGATGGATTTGTACAATGCGTTCATCCCTGGGTCATTGAACTGAGAAGCAATGGTACCAAAAACGGGCATCGTTTCAGGATCGACATCCCATAGATTGTGGTTGCGTTGGTATTGCTTTTTGACATCGCGAATAGCATCTAAAGCCCCGCGTTTGTCAAATTTATTGAGCGCTACTAAATCGGCAAAATCCAACATATCGATTTTCTCCAACTGTGTCGCGGCACCAAACTCAGGCGTCATCACATACAAAGAGACATCGGAATGATCTAATATCTCGGTATCGCTTTGACCAATTCCGGAAGTTTCAAGAATAATCAAATCGTAGCGCGCTGCCTTCAATACTTCGATGGCTTCAGCAACATATTTGGATAAGGCCAAATTCGATTGACGGGTAGCTAACGACCGCATGTAAACGCGAGGATTGTTGATGGCATTCATGCGAATACGGTCCCCCAAAAGTGCGCCTCCCGTTTTACGTTTGGAAGGATCGACTGAAATTAAACCAATTGTTTTTTCTGGAAAATCAATGAGAAAACGACGCACGAGTTCGTCTACCAACGACGATTTACCTGCACCACCGGTTCCTGTAATCCCTAGCACGGGAATAGCAACTTCTTTATTGCGTTCATGAATAGCATCCAAAGCGGGTTTAGCAACCGCTGGATAATTCTCAGCCGCTGAAATTACCCGTGCAATGGCTCTCGGATTTTTGGCCTCCAAATGATTGAGTTCACCATTCAACACATCGCCAACGGGAAAATCAGCACGTTGCACCAAATCGTTGATCATTCCCTGAAGTCCCAAAGCGCGACCATCATCGGGGGAATAAATACGTGTGATGCCATAGGCTTGCAATTCGGCAATTTCTTCGGGTAAAATTACACCGCCGCCACCGCCAAAAATCTTGATATGCCCAGCACCTTTTTCTTGTAACAGGTCATACATGTATTTGAAATACTCGTTGTGTCCTCCTTGATACGAGGTCATGGCAATCGCATTAGCATCTTCTTGAATGGCCGTATTCACCACTTCTTCAACACTGCGGTCGTGTCCAAGGTGAATCACCTCACATCCCGTTGCTTGGATGATACGGCGCATAATGTTGATAGAGGCATCGTGCCCATCAAACAAAGAGGCTGCGGTTACAATTCTTACTTTATTTTTAGGAATATAGGGTTGCGCTTGTTCCATTTTTAATTGTAAAAGGATTTTAAGCGCGCAATTTACGAATAATATAATTTTTCTACCCTATGCTGTTAATTGAAATAATGTTAACATTTGCGGCATTATCTTTGAAGGTATTTAAAAAAATAAAATATGAAATCGATACTTTACTTGGCTACTTCCCTTTACATGATGAGTTCTTGTTTGGAGCTTCCTTCTGAAGCAGTTTCCCATTTGCACAAATCAAGCCATAATCAATTGGATTTGGCCGGTGGATTGAGAGAAGCGTTAGACCATGGCATCCGCAAGCAGGTGGTAAAACTAACTGCCGTAGATGGATTTTATAAAAATGAGTTGGTAAAAATTATGATGCCAGAGGAATTGCAACGGGTGGACAAAGCCCTACGAAAAGTGGGTTTGGGTAGTTTGGCCGACGAAGGTGTTTTAATGTTGAATCGAGCCGCCGAAGATGCGGTGAAAGAAGCCACTCCCATTTTTGTGAATGCCGTTAAAAAAATAAGCATTGCCGATGCCAAGTCAATAATTATGGGTGACAATCGCGCGGCGACAACCTTTCTAGAAACCCAAACCACGCAACCGCTTTACACCCAATTCAAACCCGTAATTCAACAATCGTTTGCCAAAGTTGGAGCGGATAAGGTTTGGAATCAAATTATCAGTAAATACAATGGACTCCCTTTGGTCAAAAAAGTGAATCCCGACTTGACCGATTATACCACTCGAAAAGCCTTAACGGGAGTGTTTACGATGATCGCTTTGGAAGAGCAAAACATTCGCTCCAACCTTAATGCACGGCCCACCAAGCTATTGCAACAAGTGTTTGCTTTACAAGACCGAAAATAAGTCTTAAAATAGTCTTAATTTTTTAGTTATCAATAACATAAGAATAACAATCTATTAACACAGCCGCACCCAAAATAGTTGGATATTTGTATTGAAATAATGATTTATTATTTTGTTTGGTTTAGGTTAGTTAAGAAAAAGCCGGTTTTCTGTTGAAAATCGGCCTTTTTTTTATGCTAACAATGCAGCCATTTGCTGTTGTAGTTTCAAGGCTTCCCCTCGGGCCTTTTCGGCAAAATCAACTCCCGAAGACGCATAAATAATGCCCCGCGACGAATTAACCAACAAGCCTATTTGGTCGTTTTTGCCATAATGCCATACGGCTTCCAAACTTCCGCCTTGCGCTCCCACACCGGGAACCAAAAGAAAACTATCGGGGATAATGCGTCGGATATCTTGCAAATACTCGGCCTTGGTGGCACCTACCACATACATGAGGTGGTGACTATTTTTCCAATTCTTTGAGGTTTCAATTACTTTTTTATACAATTCTTGTTTGTCAACCTGTTGCGTTTGAAAATCAAAAGCTCCTTCATTGGATGTTAGTGCCAAAAGAATCGTATGTTTATTTTCAAATTCCAAAAAAGGTTCTACCGAGTCTTTTCCCATATAGGGTGCCACAGTGACCGAATCAAACGCCAAATCTTGTAAAAAAGCTTTCGCATAGCGTCCCGAAGTATTGCCAATATCCCCTCGTTTGGCATCGGCTATGGTAAATTGCTCCGGATAATTTGCGTTCAAGTAGGCAATCGTTTTCTCCAAAGCCATCCATCCTTTTACCCCATAAGCTTCATAAAAGGCCGTGTTGGGTTTGTACGAAACGCACAAGTCATACGTAGCGTCAATAATCGCTTTGTTGAATTCAAAAATAGGATCGTCGGTTTCTAGTAAATGGGGTGGAATCTTATCGAGGTCCACATCCAAACCAATGCATAAAAACGATTTCTTTTGCTGTATTTGCGCTACCAATGCCGCAGTTTCCATATTGAAAATTTGTTATAAAAAAAGCCCAACGACACCGTTGGACTTGAAATTAAAATACTTCGCTTTCTTTAAGTTTTTCGGTATTGGCAACCAATTGTAATTCGTCAATAAACTTTTGAATATTGCCATTCAGTACGCCATCCATATCAAAAACATCCATCCCAATGCGGTGATCCGTCACGCGTCCTTGAGGGAAATTATACGTGCGAATCTTGGCCGAACGGTCTCCCGAACTCACCTGAGAATTTCGCTTTTTCGCATCTTCTTCTTGCTTTTTGGCCAGTTCCATTTCATAGAGACGGGAACGCAATACCGAAAGTGCTTTGTCTTTATTTTTATGTTGCGATTTTTCGTCTTGACATTGTGCTACCAATCCCGTAGGAATGTGAGTCATACGCACAGCCGACTTGGTGGTATTAACCGACTGACCTCCAGGACCTGATGAACAGAATAAGTCGATGCGAACATCATTCATGTCGATATGCACATCAAATTCTTCGGCTTCGGGCAAAACCATAACGGTAGCCGCTGAAGTGTGAACCCGTCCTTGGGTTTCTGTTTTGGGTACCCGTTGTACACGGTGAACTCCTGCTTCAAACTTTAAAGTGCCGTACACATCTTCTCCCGAGACTTCGAAAATAACTTCTTTGAATCCGCCTGATGTTCCTTCGTTAAAATCAACTACTGAAGTTCGCCAACCTTTATTTTCACAGTATTTCGTATACATGCGATACAAATCGCCAGCAAAAAGCGATGCTTCATCTCCACCTGTACCGGCGCGAATTTCAACCATTACATTTTTGGCATCTTCAGGATCTTTGGGAATCAACATAAACTTGATTTCCTCCTCCAACTGGGGCAATCGTTCTTTGGCTTCATCGAGTTGCATTTTGGCCATTTCTACCATTTCAGCATCTGAACCATCGGCGAGAATCTCATTGGCTTCGGCAATATTATCGGTCAATCGAACGTATTCATCGCGTTTTTCAACCAACGCTTTCAAGTTTTTATATTCTTGATTCAATTGTACGTAACGCTTCTGATCGGCAATAACATCCGGCTGAATAATCAAATCGGATACCTCGTCGAACCGTTGTTTTACATATTGCAAACGCTCTAACATAATGTATTATTCCTTTTTTTGGACTGCAAAAATACAATAATTTGCGAATGGAATTGCAATTATTTAAAGAGGCTAGTTTGACTTTAACCCTTGAATCATGATTATTTTTGTAGTATTGTAAAAAATAAAACATGAAGCAGCATGCCTTTCTTCTCATCCTTATGTCCATTTTGGGGAGTTGTCAAAAAGATACTGAAAGTCCAAATTGGCTGCTAGGATCTTGGCGCAATACTACGACAAGCATGGATGCCCAGGAGCATTGGAAAAAAGTGGATGCTACGGTATACGAAGCTGAGAGTTTTATACTTGTACAAAACGATACAGTTTTTCATGAGCATGTTGATTTGGTAAAAACGAGTAAAGGATGGGATTATATCGTTTCAGTTCGCGGTCAAAATAAAGAAAAACCGGTTTCCTTTTCTTCAACCTATATCGGAACAGATTCGTTGGTATTTGAAAATTCAAAACACGACTTTCCGAATCGTATTGTGTATAAAAAAATAAAGGCCGATAGTTTGGTTGCTACTATCTTTGGCACGCAAAATGGGAAAGCCATCTCGGAAATCTTTCCTTTTAAAAAAATGAAACCATGAGAAAAATAATGTTCTGCCTTTTGGGCATTGGCTTTATAACCCTTTCGTGCAAAAAATATGATGCTTTGGGACGTGAAATTCAATTTGAAGAGCGTTATAAAGCGTCCTTTTTGGAGGGAAATTGGACGTTAACTGATTCGTTGGGTGTGATGGAAATGCAATGGAAAGAAGCCGACGACAGCACCTATACGGGAACCTGTTTGTTTATTCATGGGGAGAAAAAGGATACCTTGCATCGGGAGCAATTGGAAGTACAACAACGCAAAAACTACCTGATTTACACCACTACGGTTCAGGGAGAGAAAGGAGAAACCCCTATTGCTTTTCAAATGACACAAGATGCTGACAGCACGATAACCTTTGAGAATCCAGACAACGATTATCCGAAAAAAATTGTCTATCGTTTATTGCGTAACGGAAAACTGCAACAAACCGAAAGCGGTCAAATTCGTAAAAAGGCGCAAACGCAAACGTATCTTTGGTCGAAGGGAGTACCACCTAAGGAGAATAAGGACGATAATTAATTTTAACCATAAAAAATCTTGAAACGCGATGGCTCAGGATTTTTTATTTTTTTTCGTTTTGACCTCAATTTTTAGGGCTAATGACTAATTGCTTTTTACTGGTATATTTGCTAAAATTTCGAGTAAATACGTCCAAAATTTTTGAGAAGACGATATGCTAGCACGTTCGTCGGGACTATGCGCACCGTGGATGGTGGGACCGAAAGAAATCATATCCATCTTGGGATAATTCGTACCCAAAATTCCACATTCCAATCCAGCATGACACGCGACCACCCGCGGTTTTTGTCCGTTTTGTTTTTCATAAATAGCGACCAAAATCTCCAATATTTCCGAATTCACATTGGGCGTCCACCCCGGATAACTCCCCGAGAACGTCACTTCACAACCGATTAATTCAAAGGCAGAGCGAAGCGCATTGGCCAAATCAAACTTACTGGTTTCTACGGAAGAGCGGGTTAAACACTGAACCGTTAGCTGTCCATCTTTCACTACTACGCGTGCGATATTGTTGGAGGTTTCCACCAAATCAGCCATATCGGCACTCATCCGATACACCCCATTGTGGGCCGTATAGAGGGCGCGTAACAATCCTTCTTGTACCCCTAAATCCATAATTTTGCTTGGAAGTGCTGACTTTTCAATGCTAACTTGAAGTTGAGGCTCGGTGGTTTTGTATTCCGCTTTAATCTCGTTGATAAGTTCCTGCATTTCAAAAGCAAAAACCTCTTCATACATCGCAGCGATAATCACTTGTGCTACACTTTCTCTTGGAATGGCATTGCGCAAACTTCCCCCGTTGATTGCAGCGATTTGTAAACCAAAATTTTCAAATCCATCAAACAACAATCGGTTCATAATTTTATTGGCGTTACCCAATCCTTTGTGGATATCCATGCCCGAGTGTCCACCTTGCAACCCTTTTACGGTTATTGTATACCCAAGGGAACCTTCGGGAACGTCATCTTCGTCGTAGGAACGAGTCGCCGTTACATCCACCCCGCCAGCACATCCAATATCAATTTCATCGTCTTCTTCGGTATCGAGATTTAATAAAATTTCCCCTTGTAGAATTCCTCCTTTTAAGTTCAAAGCCCCTGTCATTCCTGTCTCTTCATCAATAGTAAAGAGCGCTTCAATTGCGGGATGGGGAATATCTTTGCTTTCTAAGATGGCCATGATCGCAGCTACGCCCAAACCATTATCAGCACCAAGCGTGGTTCCTTTGGCGCGCACCCAATCGCCATCGACATACATTTGAATACCTTGCGTATTGAAATCAAAATCGGTATCATTATTTTTTTGGTGTACCATATCCAAATGCGCTTGCATCACAATCGGTTTTCGATTTTCCATGCCGGGCGTCGCAGGTTTTCGGATAAAGACATTTCGGATTTCATCTTCAAAAGTTTCTAATCCTAAACTTGTTCCAAAATTTTTCATGAATTCAATCACGCGCTCTTCCTTTTTGGAAGGACGTGGCACCGCATTTAAATCGGCAAATTTATTCCAAAGGGCTTTGGGTTCTAATTGACGTACGTCTTGACTCATAGTATAAAAATTATTTTAGTGCCATTAAAGCGTTTCAAAAATACAAAGAATGTTGGGTGTAGCCTAAGATTACCGTACATTTACCCTAAAAAAAGAGGGTGAAGCTACGAACGTACTGGGGATGGTATGCTGTGCTATTGCAACTGTTCCTCTTATCCATTCTTGGGCAATTTCCTGAAGCGATTGAACGCTATTATAGTCAGGGCATCTATTGTTATATCGATGCATTTTGGCGTTTTTGTATGGGTTATATCCCTTTTTCGGTTGGCGATGTTTTGTACACCTTGCTTATCCTTAAAATCGTTTGGTCATTGTGTCGCTGGAAAAAAACAACCTATGTTCAAAAATGGAAAACGATAGGGCAATGGAGCGCAGTCGTTTTGGCGGTTTTTCAACTTAGTTGGGGATTGAACTATCATCGACAAAAACTGGCGGATAAATGGAACCTTAATCCGCAATATACGCCAGAAGAATTGGTATCCTTTACCCGTCAACTGAGGGATGAAACCCATCGCATTCATTTGCAAATTACCCAAAATCCAAAAAAAAGCGTTCGCGTTCCTTACTGCATGGATTCCCTTTTTCAGTTGGCTCACGAAGGATATCAAGCGCTTCAGAAACGGCATCCCGATATCAACTACGGGCAACTTTCAGTCAAAAAAAGTCTGTTGAGTACCCCACTATCGTACATGGGCTTTTCGGGTTATTTTAATCCGTTTACCCACGAGGCCCAAGTCAACTCGTTGCTTCCCTCGTATAATCTAGGTAATGTCATTGGTCATGAAATGGCGCATCAAACGGGGATTGCGAGTGAGAGTGAATGCAATTTTATCGGATTCTTAGCAGGGTACTATCATAAAAACCCTTACTTTCGATACAGTGTTTGTACCGCGGCTCTTCGGTATTGTTTGGGTACGCTACAAGCAACACAACCCGAGCTTTTCAAAACATTGTATCAATCGTTGCATGAGGGCGTAAAAGCCAATTTGAAAGAGAGTAAACTGTTTTGGAAAAACTATGACACGTTTATCCACAAGGGCTTTCATGGATTTTATGACCATTTTCTCAAAGCAAACCAACAGTCCGATGGAATGGCGGGATACAGCAACTATGTGGGGTTGATGATAGGGTATCAAAAGAAAGCCTTTTTCCTAAATAGTAAATAAATTAATAAATAATTTTACTTAAAGGTTTTTTATAAAAGCCACACTTTTCAAAAATCAAAATCTGAGGAACTGAAACTTTACAAAAATATACTTCAAAGGCAATTGTACTATAAATTTGAAATTTAGCATCGTAATTGTAACAAAAAAGAACATCCCATCACTAATACTTCCATGAATGAATCGCTAGAAACATCATTTGTAAAACAACTCACGGACCACCAAAACATCGTCCATAAAATTTGTCGCCTCTATACCAATAATGAAGAGGCACACAATGATTTGTTTCAAGAAATCACGATTCAACTTTGGAAGGCATTTCCAAAATTTAGAGGGGAAGCCAAATTTTCGACATGGGCTTATCGCGTGGCATTGAATACGGCCATTACGTTATATCGAAAAAATACGCGAACCGTTGCCACCGTTGACTTTGAAAAAGCGAGCTATTTTATCAAGCAAGAGGATTACAATCCCGAAGAGGAAGAGCAATTAAAGTTGATGTATCAAGCGATTCACCAACTCAACGACATTGAAAAAGCATTGATTTTCATGTATTTGGAAGACAAAGATTACAGTGAAATATCCGAAACACTCGGAATCAGCGAAGTCAATGCACGTGTGAAAATGAACCGAATTAAAGGAAAATTAAAGAAAATATTAAATCCGTAACCAATGATGAATGAACTGGATTTATTAAAAAAGGATTGGAACAAACAAACAAAGCCTTTTCCACAATTACAAGAGTCGGATATCGCTGCCATGATTCACAAGCGATCGTCATCGATTGTAAAATGGATTTTGATTATCAGCATATTAGAAGTAACGCTTTGGACCGCGATTAGTTTGTTTTTTAACACCGACGAAGTGATGGTTAAAAATCATACCGAATATATGATTCCCTACTTCAAAATAATCACCTATGTCAACTATGCGGTGGTAGCGGCGTTTATCTATGCCTTCTACGTCAATTATAAAAACATTTCAACCTTGCGTTCGACCAAAAAATTGATGCAAGACATCCTAAAAACACGACGTACCGTGAAATACTATGTATGGTACAACCTAATCATGATTGGATTGAGTGCTATCGCTGGGTTTGTATTGGCTTTTGTAGCCAATCCGCAAATGCAAAAAATTAGCCACAACCCTAAAGCCATGGTGATCACGATCATTATTTTAGTCATTTTCTTATTGGCATTCTTTGGCATTGCCGCCTTGTTTTACTACCTCATTTATGGTACGTTAATGAAACGTTTGTTCCGAAATTATAACGAATTGAAAAAAATTGATTTGTAATGAAAAAATTAGCGCTACTTCTCGGTGTATTGTGCTCGGTGTGGACTTATGCACAAACCTCCAAAACATTGCTTTGGAAAGTTTCTGGGAATGGATTAACCCAACCCTCGTATGTGTTTGGGACCATTCATATTACCTGTGATGCAACATTAAAACCTAAGGTATTGGAAGCCTTGGAGAAAACACAACAAGTTTGTTTAGAATTAGACATGGACGACCCAAGCCTACAAATGGTCATGATGGCTGGGATAAACATGAAAAATGGTCAGCGGTTGGATTCCTTGCTTTCTGCCAAAGACTTTGCAACGGTTGATACGTTTTTAAAGAAACACTTGGGGTATTCTGCTAAAATGGTGAATACCATGAAACCTTTTATGGTCACTGCCATGTTGTACCCAAAAATGTTAACCTGCCCCATGCAATCGGTGGAACAAGAATTAATGAAAGTAGCTAAAAGTCAGAACGAAGCGATCATCGGACTCGAGAAAGTGTTAGAGCAAATGGCTGTTTTTGATGCCATTCCCTATAAAGAACAAGCCCATGAATTGGTAAAATTGGCCGAAAAAGGAATCGAATTCAACGGCTCAGAAACCGAAAAAATGTTGGCCTGTTACGCCAAAGAAGACCTTGATGCGTTGATGGAATTATTCAAAAGTTCAGAAACTCAATTTTACTCCCAATTCGAAGAAGAACTTCTCAACAAACGCAACCGAAATTGGCAATCGCGATTACCCAAAATTATGGCAGAAAAGCCCACGTTTATTGGTGTAGGTGCCGCACATTTACCGGGTAAAGAGGGAGTTTTACAGTTGCTTAAAGATTTAGGCTATACCGTTGAACCCGTAATGTAGAATCTTACCAGCGGCGCAATTCATTTAACCGCTCCTGTTCTTCCAAAACTTCGGCTGGAATAACTTTTAAAAAAGATGGGTGTTGCTCAATGGCATACTCTATTTTTTCTACGATCGCCTCAATAGATTCTCGGTCGTAATCAATTTCGAGGGGAGGTTTGATCGTGAAAGATTGTAAAATATTTTTCTTTTTAATCCGCAATCCCTTTTTATCAAAAGATCGTCGGAATCCATCGATCACGATAGGCACCACTAATGGTTTGTGCTGTTTTATGATATGGGCAGTCCCTTTACGAACGGGTTTAAACGACTTCGTGGTCCCTTGTGGGAAAGTGATGACCCACCCGTCAGCTAATGCTTTCATGATGTTTTCTGTATCGTTGGGATTGACATCTTTCTTTTCATTAATATCTTTCCCACCCGATCGCCAAGTGCGCTCCACCGTTATCGCACCTGCATAAGCCAATATTTTTGGCAATAATCCCGAACGCATGGTTTCACCTGCAGCTACATAGTATAAATTCAGTTTGGGATTCCATAAATAACCTACATTACGAATGTTGTTTTGACGTCCACTCAAACTAGCATTAAAGACGTGAAACATCGCCACGACATCGGCAAAATAGGTTTGATGATTGGAAATAAACAATACATTTTGTTCCGGCAACTGACGTAAGATCTCAGAACCTTCAATTTGTAGCTCATTGAATCCGCGATACCGACGATGTGTAATGACACCTGCTATACGGATAAGCCATTTTTTTAAAAATAAGATATGTCCAAACGGATTGCGTTTAATCAACTTCATAGCGCCAAAATGGGAGCTAAAGATACGAAGAATTATACGGATAACAAGGCCTTAAAACTGTCTTTCAATTCACTAACCATCATGGCTGTCGCTCCCCAAATAATTTGATTTTCAATTTGAAATGCAGGCACTTCAATAGATTTTGAATACGATGTAGACAAACGCATCGATGTTAAATTTGCATCTTCCAATAAATGCGTCAATGGAAATTCTAATATTTCAGACACCTCCTCTACTTGCAGCACAAAATTGGGACGTTCATATCCGTAAGCAAGAAAAGGGAAGACTTGAAAATTACTTGGTGGAATGTATACCGAAGTTATCGGTTTGATGAGAGAAACCTGTTCGGGTAAAATCCCTACCTCCTCCTGAGCTTCCCGTAAAGCAGTGTGCCACAAAGAAGCATCTTCCGATTCGACTTTACCCCCAGGAAAAGCAATCTGTCCCGAGTGCACCCCTGGATATTCATTTCGACGGATAAATACGGCATGCATAACATTCTTAATGGGATAAAAATAAATTAACACAGCCGCATGACGTGCATTTTCAGGAATGTTTCCAGCATAAAGTGCACGAAGACGTTCCTCGGGCACTACTTTCGCATGGGCTGAAAGCGCCGGCAACGGATGCTGTTGAAGAACAGGAACTAAAGCTTGAAAAGTGGTAAACGTCATAACACGTAATAATGTTTAAATTTACCAAAAAAAACGGCATGTATAGTAAGGAAGAAAAACAACTTTTAAAACGTGAATTTTGGACAATATTTGGTTCTAGTTATCCACGGAAATGGATGTTGTATGATACTCAAATTAAAGATGTTAGTTTCAAATTCTATGTTGATAATCGTATAGCACGCGTGCAATTGGATATCGAACCCCGCGATGCTGAAAAACGAAAAATATACTATGAAAAAATAGAATCTTTACGAACGCTTCTTCGAGAAGAACATCTTCCCAACGCCCTTTTTGAAAGGCATTTAACGTTAGAAAACGGAAAAACAATCAGTCGCATTTGGGTCGAACTCGAAGGCGTAAACATGAACCGAAGAGACGATTGGGACCGAATTCATCACTTCTTCGCTACCCAAATGCATGCCTTCGAGGAATTTTTTAAAGAATACGAGGACTATATCCGCGACCTCGATCTAAACACCTAACCGAATCGAAATTCATAATTCATAATTCATAACTCATAATTCATAATTCATAATTCATAATTATTCTTTGAGCGTGCCCCTCCGGGTCGGGCTATCCGTTGCAAGTCCTCGCTGCGTTGCCCTGCGCTGTGGGCTTTCCACTGCTTTCCCTCACGCGGGTGATTGCGCTTTTACAAGCCTAGTTAGGATTTACCAAGGAAGTAGTTCTATCGTATTCCCCCCAAAAAAATACCTGCCAATGGGCAACCAATCATTTATAATTTATCATTCACAATTTATAATATAATAAAACCTGCCAATGGGCAGGTTCTACATGTCATTTATAATTTATCATTTATAATTTACAACAAAAAAATGAGGCCCTTCAATTTGAAGGGCCTCACTAAAAAACAAGGCGGCGACATACTCTCCCACAGTGATGCAGTACCATCTGCGCTGTCGGGCTTAACTTCTCTGTTCGGAATGGGAAGAGGTGAGCCCCGACGCAATAACC